>JBCDBQ010000202.1:0-11445 GCA_039183375.1 Pseudomonadota bacterium | reverse complement strand
TTCCAATTCCGCAATGCGCGCTTGAGCGCGTTTGTCGGCGCCCCATTTTCTGGAAAACAAACAGGAATTGAGCATGCATTTGCAGAGCGAAGCGGAATTGCTTGAGGGCATTCGCCGCTGGGTTGAGATCGAAAGCCAGACGCCGGATGTCGACGGTGTCAATCGCGTGATGGATGACGCTGAGGCTACATTTCGCGGCGCTGGCGCACAGGTCGAACGCATTCCTGGCAAAGAGGGTTTCGGCGATTGCCTGTCAATTGCATCGCAGTGGGGCGGCGACGGACCCGGAATTTTGGTGTTGAGTCATCTCGACACCGTCCACCCCAAAGGTACACTTGATGTGCTGCCATTCCGCATCGAGGATGATCGCGCTTACGGTCCCGGCACAAGCGACATGAAAGGCGGAGCCTATCTTGGCTTCGCCGCCTACGAGAGTCTGGTGCGCGAAGGCAAGCAGACACCGCTCCCGGTGCGGTTCTTATTTGTTTCGGACGAGGAGGTTGGAAGCCCGTCGTCACGCAAGTTGATTGAGGATGCGGCAGACAATGCCAAGTTCGTACTCGTGACGGAAGCGCTACGCAAAGGCGGGAAGCTTGTGACGGCGCGCAACGGTACGGCACGTTATCAAGTGACCGCGCATGGTCGAGCCGCGCACTCCGGCGGTCAGCACAAGTGGGGCCGCAGCGCGGTCAAGGAAATCGCGCGCCATGTTCTCACAATTGAAGAACAAACGGATTACGATCGCCAGTTGACGTTCAACGTGGGCCAGATCAAAGGCGGCACAACCGACAATACTGTGCCGGAAAAGTGCGTCGCGCGTGTCGATGTTCGCGTCGCAGCGATGGAGGATTTTGATTATGCCGACCAGTTCATTCGGGGTCTGAAGCCGCATGATCCCGACGTGGAACTGTCCATAACGGGTCGCCTCAACCGGCCGCCGTACAAAAAGTCTGAAGGCATTACAGCCTTGTTTGAGCACGCCCGCAAGTTGGCCGCCGAATACGACTATGAAATTGGCGATGTCTCAACGGCCGGGGGCAGCGATGGAAGTCTTGTTGCCAACAAGGTTCCAACACTTGATGGCTTGGGTGTTTCCGGCGGCGGCGCTCATACGTTGAAGGAATATCTCAGCATATCGTCCCTCACGCCTCAACTCAGGCTGATGCGCCGCCTTATGGAGACATTGGAGTAGGTGGCAGATGTCGGGCGCACGGAGGGCCAAGCAGGACCTATTGCGCAGGCGCCACCTGTCACGACATCCTGGTCTCATGTTCTCATCGCGATTGCCGCCGGTTATGCCGTCTGTTTCCAGTTGGGAAAGGTTCCGGCAGCGCTACCACTGATCGGTGATGAGTTTGGCCTCGCGCTTTGGCAACGTGGGGCAATCGTTTCGTCGATGAGTTTCCTGACGGCGGTGACGGGGCTCTTTGTCGGCATTTGGGCCAACCGTTACCATGCCGAGCGGGTTGCGTTGATGGCGCTCGGCATCGCCATTGTTGCCGGTCTTCTAGGCGCCGCCGCGCAAAGTTTTGTTCCGCTTCTGTTGGCGAGGCTGCTGGAGGGGCTCGGCTACATCACGGCCATGGCCTCGTTGCCGGCCATTATTGCGAAGTATTGCGCGCCGCAGGACAGGCCACTGGCCATGGCAATCTGGGCGAGCACGGTGCCGGGCGGCTTGGCCGTCTTGCTGTTATTGTCGCCAGCACTCATCGAAGTCGGAGGGCTCGGCTGGCGCGGTCTCTGGATTGTAACGGCATTGGGGATAGCGGCTGTCGCAAGTTTGTTTTTCCTGCGGGCCCGCCCCATCCCACACAACGACGGCCCTATAACAGCGCAGTCGCCATGGGATGACCTGAAACAAGCTGTCAATCTTCAAACGCTATCGCTGGTCGGTCTGTTTGTCTGCTATGGCATGCAGTTCCTGGCAGTGGTTTCGTTCCTGCCAACGATGCTCGTCGAGCAGTCAGGCTTCTCGCTGGGAACAGCTGCGCTCTACAGTGGCGTCGTCGCGATTGGCAATGCCATTGGTTCCGTCTTGGCCGGGCCATTGATTAAGTTCGGTTTCCGACGGCGCAACATTATGATTGCGGGCTATGTCATTATGGCCGTGGCAGCCGCCACTGTGCTGACCGACATCGCACCGCTTTGGCTGCGCCTCGTCGCCGGAATTGTCTTCTCGACATCGGGCGCTCTGATCCCAGGCTGTGTCTTTACGTATGTGCCCGAACTCGCCAAGCGACCTTCGCAGGCACCGATTTATGCCGGGCTGTTTATCCAAGGTTCGGGCACCGGTCATATCGTCGGTCCGATCTTACTTGGCGGTCTGGTCGACTACTTCGGAAGCTGGGAATACGCGGTCATCATGACCACGACGGCGTCGGCCGTCGGCGTGCTGCTTGCCATTGCGAGCCAGAAAGGGCGGTAGGCCTGGAACAGTCGTCAAACACCAAGGTAGCGATGTTGCACATCTTCAGAAGCGCTTAGTTCGGCTGAGCTTCCTGTCCATACAACTTTGCCTTTTTCCAGAACGTAGTGCCTATTGGCCAGCTTGACGAGATCGGCGACATTCTTGTCAACGACAAGGATTGAAAGGCCGTCGTCGCGTATACTGCGCAGGCACGCCCAGATTTCCTCGCGAATAAGTGGGGCAAGGCCTTCCGTCGCCTCATCAAGGATCAGCAGCTTTGGGTTCGTCATGAGCGCACGACCGATGGCCAACATCTGCTGCTCGCCACCTGATAGCAGGTTGCCCATGGATGTCTGACGTTGCTCCAACTGCGGGAACATTCCGAAGATCCGTTCCATCGTCCAGGGCGTCGGATCCCGGCGTCGGTTAGCAGCCGTTGTGATCAGGTTCTCTCGGACGTTCAGGTTCGGAAAGATCTGGCGGCCTTCTGGAACAAGTCCGACGCCGCGCTGGGCAATCCGGTAGGACGGTGCCCCTGCAATGGCGACATCATCGAACGTCACGTCACCACCGGCGGCTTTGACAATACCAACGATCGTGCTGATGGTTGTCGTTTTGCCCATGCCGTTGCGACCAAGCAGGGTAACCACCTCGCCATCGTTCACGTCGAGTGAAACACCGAACAAGACCTGACTGGAGCCGTAGGCCGCCTCGAGGTTCTGAACGCGCAGCATCAGGCCGCCTCCCCAAGATAGGCTTTGATGACGTCCGGGTTGCTTCGAATGTCCTTCGGCGCGCCTGTGGCAATCACCCGACCGTAGACTAAGACAGTGATACGGTCGGCGAGCGCGAACACGGCGTCCATGTCATGTTCGACAAGCAGCATGGTCATGCCCTTGAGGCCCTTCAACGTCTCGATCATGCGCGTAGTCTCTTCAGCGCCCATGCCTGCCATCGGTTCATCAAGCAATAGCATTTCCGGTTCGGTACCGAGCGCCATTGCGATTTCCAGTTGTCGGCGCTCGCCGTGCGATAGGGCTGACGCGATGACGTTCTGGCGTTCCGCCAGGCCCACCGTCTTGAGTTTGGTTAATGCCGGCTCCCGCAGTTCGATGCTCTTCCGGGCAGGGGACCAGAACCGAAACGAATGGCCGGCCTGCGCCTGCACAGCAAGCGCGACGTTGTCGAGGACGCTCATCTGCATGAAGACGGAAGTGATCTGAAACGATCTTGCGAGACCGACATGCGCGCGCTGATAGGCCGGCTCATGGGTGATGTCGCGGCCTTTAAACGTGATGGAGCCGGAGTCAGGTTTCAAAAGCCCGGACAGCTGTGAGATCAGTGTCGTTTTACCAGCGCCATTTGGTCCAATGATCGCATGGATCTCACCATTTCTGACATCGAGGGATACATTGTCCGTTGCGCGGACACCGCCGAAACCCTTGTTAAGGTCGGTAACTTTGAGCATCGGCTGGTTGTGATGAGTATCAGTCATTCTTACCCGCCCACTTGCTCAGAAAACCGCTCAAGCCGCCTTTGAGAAACAGGACGGCGAGAATGAGGAGAATACCGAACGGCAGATGCCAGAAGACCGTGAAGCTCGACAAGACCTCTTCGAGAAGCAGGAATACGGCTGCCCCTAAAACCGGACCGAACAGAAAGCCCGTGCCGCCAAGAATGACCATGAACATCAATTCGCCCGAGCGGGTCCAATCCATCATCTCCGGCGAGATGAACGTTGTGAAGTTGCCCAGCAGCGCGCCGGCAAACCCGCAGATCGTGCCGGAGATCACATACGCCGTCAGCTTGTAGATGTAGGGATTAATCCCCAACGCAAGAACGCGCTCTTCATTCTGCTTGGCACTTTGCAGCACCATACCAAAGCGCGAATTCACCAGCCGGTGGACGACAAACAGTGCAGCGAATAGCGACACCAGAGAAAACGCATAGAGCGTGAGTGGGTCATCGAAGCTGATCAGTGGGAACTCTGATCGTGTATCAATCGTCAGGCCGTCATCGCCACCGTAGGTTTCCAGCGAGACAATGGCGAAGAACATCATCTGCCCGAACGCCATGGTGATCATAATGAAATGCACGCCTTTGGTGCGCAGGCATATGGCACCAGTTATCAGTGCGAAGAGGGCACAGACAACAATTGCGAGGCCAAACTGAAAGAACCCATCATGGCTGGCGATGCTCTCGAAGCCGCCGTAAAGTGCATGATAGGAGGGAATGCCGACAGCGTAAGCGCCAAGTCCAATAAAGGCTGCGTGACCAAACGAGATCATGCCTCCGTAACCCAACACGAGATTGAGGCTGACCGCGGCAATCGACAGAATGACCAGTCGGGTCGCGATATCGAGCCAGAATTTCTCGCCGACTAGGTACGCAATCGGTGGCACAACCACGAGCGCGAGCAGAACCAGAGCGGTCACGATACGTTGGACGTCCCACGCACTGCGGGTCGTCATCTGGCTGGCTTGATCGCTCTGGGTCATCGGTGTCTCTGCCATACCGTCACCGTGTCTGAGGTGGGAAGAGACCCTGAGGTCTGACCGCGAGAATGATCGCCATTAAAATGTAAATCAGCATCGCCGATACCGCGGGCGCTGCCGTCTCGGCAAACTCAGCCGACATCGCGATCTTGAAAATATCATCGAGATAAGAACGACCCATCGTGTCGATCAGCCCGATCAGCAGGGCTGCAATAAACGCCCCTTTCATGGACCCGATACCGCCAACAATGATCACCACAAAGGCCGTGATGATGATCTCGTTACCCATCCCGATAGAAGCTTCGGTGATTGGCGAAATCAGCATGCCGGCGAGGCCAGCAAGTACGGCTCCGAGAGCAAACACACCGGCAAACAGTGTCTTGATGTCAATTCCGAGCGCGCCGATCATCGTGCGGTTCGATGCGCCGGCCCGGATCAACATGCCAAGCCGTGTATGGTTGACAAGCAGGTAGAGACCCAGCGCGATCAACAACCCGGTCCCGATGATCAACAGCCGGTATGTTGGAAAAACAACATCACCGGGTAACGTCACCTGGCCGTCCAGCCATTTGGGGAGAGGCACGGCGATACCTTCCGGGCCCCAGAGCAGCTGCACCAGAGTGTCAAAGCACAGGATCAGGCCGAACGTGGCAAGCACATGATCCAGATGATCACGTGGGTACAGATTGCGGATAACGACAATCTCGATCAGGAAGCCCGCTGCGGCCGTCACTGGAATCGCCAGCAGGACGCCAAGCAGGAATGAATCTGTCAGGAAGGTAAGCGAGGCACAGAAGAATGCGCCAAGCATGTAAAGCGAGCCATGGGCCAGGTTCACAAAGTCCATAATGCCGAACGTCAGCGTCAGGCCGGACGCAAGTAGGAACAGCAATACACCCAACTGCAGGCCGTTGAGCGTCTGAATAATCAGAAGCGAGACATCCATTTATCGGTGGGCCTTCGCGGGAGCGGACGTGTGGAGCGAGTTTGGAACGCGTAAGGGACTAACGAACGACCGCCGCGAGAGGTCTTATCCATGTCCCTCGCGGCGGCAACCGTGTCGCGCCTGCTCAATGGCAGGGCATTACTTCAACTTGCAATCTTTGGCGTACACGTCCTGGTGGTTCTTGTAGACGGTCTTGGTGATTTTGGTTGTCCAAACACCATCCGCGTCTTTCACAACCTTGCGCAGATAGAAGTTCTGAATTGGCATATGGTTGTTACCGTAGGCGAACTCGCCGCGAACCGAGTCGAAGTTGGCGGCCTTCATCGCTTTGCGCATATCATCCATTTTGGATGTGTCGCCCTTCACAGCATCGACAGCAGACTTGATCAACATGATGCTGTCGTAGGCCTGTGCAGCATAGAATGACGGATACTTGCCGTACTTCTTCTTGAAGCCGCTGACGAACTTCTTGTTGGCAGGTGTATCCAGATCTGGTCCCCAGAACTGTGTGTTCTCTGAACCAAGCACACCTTCCATCTTTGCCGCCTGCAGTTTCGGCAGCGCAATCGAGTCAACGGTGAAGACGGTGTAGAGCGGCAGCTTACCTTGCAAACCAGCCTGCTGGTACTGCTTGATGAAGGCACCACCGGCCTTGCCAGGATAGAAGACGAAAATGCCCTCGGCACCTGAGGCTTTGGCCTTGGCCAGTTCAGCAGAGAAGTCGAGCTGGGCGTCCTTGCCCCACTTCGTGAAATCCTTGCCCTTGATCTCACCCTTGAAAGTGCGCTCGACACCGGCAACCATGTTCTTACCGGCGGCATAGTTCGGCGCCATGATGTAGAGCGACTTTACGCCCTTCTGGTTGAGCACCTCGCCCATGGCCATCGGGGTCTGGTCATTCTGCCAGGACGTGGAGAAGAAGTTTTCGTGGCAGAGCTTTCCGGCAAGCGGTGACGGGCCGGCGTTGGCGGAGATCAAAAACTTACCTGAATCAAGAACGGTCTTTCGAGAAGCCAGCAGAACGTGTGACCAGATAAAACCGGCTACGAAATCGACGTCGTCCTTCTTGACGAGCTTGTCAGCTTTTTGCTTGCCGATCTCCGGCTTGAACCCGTCGTCCTCCAGGATCAGCTCAACTTTCTTACCGCCCATCTTACCGCCGATGTGTTCCATGGCGAGATTGACAGCGTCGCGCATGTCATTGCCGATGACGGCTGCGCCGGTAGTCAGTGTTGTGATGAAGCCGATTTTGACGGAGTCTGCCGCCATCGCCGGCGTAGCAGCCAAAGCAAGGCCGGCTACAAGTGCGGAAAGTTTCGTTTTCACAGTTTCCCTCCCGGGGCTTTTGTGTGCTCTCGGAATTCCGTAGGTTGCTGTTGCTCGATCGAGAGCTCAGCAGGACCCGATTATGCAGCGTTCTACTATCGTCGCCAAGCGCTTATGGCAACGATTGATCCTCAGCCAACACGCCGGAGATCGGCATGGGATCCGAGGCCAACTGGGTTAACGGGCGGACAAGGCGGCATCGCTGTAGAGCCAGTTCAGCTCGCGGTTCCAGTCATCAGGCGACTTGGCAGACATGATTGCATCCCGCATAGCCGCCTGCCCCGCGCTGGGATGGTAGATATGATCACCGATCAGGCGCGAGCCCATCTGCACACTGGATGTTCGCGCAAATCGTCGGCCGCGGTAGGCCTGTAAGGCCGTTGCAATGTCATCTTCGCAAGAAAAACAATCGGCGAGCACGACGGCATCTTCGAGAGCCATGCAGGCGCCTTGTGCAAAATACTGCAACATTGGGTGGGCGGCATCACCAAGCAGCGCGACATTGCCATCGACCCAGTTTTCATTGGGATCGCGATCGCACAGCACCCAAAGCTTCCAGTCATTGCCGTGTTCTATGACTTGCTGGGCGCGTGGATGGATATGTTCGAAGCCTCGCCTCACTTCATCCTTCGCGACGGGCATACCGGCGACAGGTTCGGTGACATCATTGTGGTAGGTAACAACGAGATTGAAGACCTCACCGCCCTTCAATGGGTAGTGGACGATATGGCATTTTGGTCCAGCCCAAAGTGTTGCCGCGTTCCACCGCAGATCTTCGGGCATCTTATCCGTTGGAATGACTGATCGGTAGGTCGTATGACCAGAGACCCGCGGTGGCCCATCTCCGATAACCTGCTGGCGAACTTTCGAATGGAGACCATCGGCGCCGATCAATGCGCTGCTTTGAATACCATCGCCATTAGCGAGTAGAGCGATTACACCCTGACTGGATTGCTTGTATCCGGTGACCTCACTGCGCGTGCACAAGTCGACCAATCCGGTTTCGCGACAGGCATCGAGCAGGGCTTGGTGCAAATCGGCACGATGAACAACGGCGTAAGGGTTGCCAAAATGCGCCCGAAACTCATCGCCCAATGGAATGTGGCAGATTTCCTGGCCGTTGAGGCCGTCCATTAACCTGAGTTTGTCAACGTAAACGGCACCGCGGCGGGCCTGGTCACCGATGCCGAGCCGGTCAAAGCAATGAAACGCGTTGGGTGCAATTTGAATGCCGGCACCAATTTCACCGAAGGCGCTTGCCTGTTCGCAGACGACTGTTGCGATACCTTTGCGCGCAAGAGCCAACGCCGCAGCCAATCCGCCAATGCCGCCGCCGGCGATGACAACGTTTTTCTCTGGCATCACAATGAGTCCCATCAGCAGCAAGCCAGTACAGATTGCTCAACTACTAGGCTGAACTCAAATGGGAATTGAGGTCAATGAGATTTCCGGTCTAGGAAGGCAGCCGTTGGCCTTCCTTTGCGCTTCTCCCCGGTGAAACTACTTGGTTTCTTCCGGCGCGCGGTTGTAGGCATCATCGGTGCGGAGAATATCGTCTTCCCCGAGGTACGTACCGATTTGAACCTCGATGAGTTCCAACGGCACTTTTCCAGGGTTTTCCAGGCGGTGCCATTGCGTGGCGAAAATGTAGACGCTCTCGTTCTCGCGCACCAGCTTCTCGATCTCGCCAACGGTTATGAGCGCCGTACCCTGCACGACGACCCAGTGTTCGGAGCGGTGATGGTGCATCTGCATGGAGAGCTTGCCGCCCGGCTTAACGTGCAGCTTCTTAACCTGAAAACGTCCACCAAGCGCCAAGGTCTCGAAGTAACCCCAGGGCCGATAATTGCGAAGGTGCTGCTCTTGTTCCTTACGATTGGACTGTTTGAGCTTCTGGACAACCTTGCTAACGTCTTGCGAGCGGCTCTTATCGGCAACCAGCAGCGCGTCTGGCGTGTCAACAATCACCAGGTTGTCGACGCCAATGGTCGAGACCAGAGACCTTTCTGAGTGGACGTAGCAGCCTTCGGTGTCTTCCAGCAAAGCTTCACCACGAATGAAGTTGCCTTTTTCATCCTGCGGTGCGATTTCCCAAAGCGACGACCAAGAACCAACATCGCTCCAGCCGATGTCGAGTGGCAACATGGCGGCGCTGGATGTCTGTTCCATGATCGCATAGTCAATGGATGTGTTTGGCGACTGTGACAGGGCCGCCTGGTCGAGGCGGACAAAACCTAGATCTTCAACAGCTGCATCCAGCGACTCGCGGGCCGCCTGCAGAACACGGGGCGCGAGCCTGGACATTTCGTCGATGAATGTTTTGGCGTGCAGAACAAAAATCCCGCTGTTCCAGAAATAATTGCCGGCTGCGACATAGCTTTCAGCAACGGATTGCTCTGGCTTTTCGAAGAACGCATCCACATGGAAGGCAGCCCCGTTAAAGCCTTCCAAACCAGCGCCTTGACGGATGTAGCCGTAACCTGTGTGGGCCTCGGTTGGCTTGATACCGAACAGCACGAGCTTACCAGCGGAGGCAACAATAGCAGCACGTTCCACGGACGCAGCAAAGCGTTCAGAATCCTCGATGACATGATCCGACGGCATCACAACGAGGACCGCCTGAGGTGACTGCCTCACTGCCTGCAAGGCTGCAACGGCAATTGGAGCGGCCGTGTTCCTGGCGATGGGCTCCAGCACAACGGCTTTGGCCTCGACGCCGGACTTCTCAAGTTCTTCGGCAACCAAGAACCGATGATCGTTGTTGCAAAGCAGAATGGGTGGCTCGAAGCCTGCCGAGTCCGGCAGGCGCATCAATGTGGCTCCGAGGAAACTGGCGTCCTGCTGGTCAAAAAAGTTAACAAACTGTTTGGGATAGAGCGAGCGAGACAACGGCCATAACCGGGTTCCAGATCCGCCAGATAGAATCACCGGTTGAATGAATGCCATTGTATGATGCTCCGTGACATTGGCCAGTGACTGATCAAATCTGCAGCCAGGCCGGTAGTGGTAAGTGAATCAGTTACCACGATAAATTTCCCAGAAGATTAACCCTAAGCATGAGCCACGTCACAAATTAGTCGATTATGACTTTTTTTGTCACGGGATCGGGCCGCCAAATGGGGATGGTAAGTCGAATTGCCGGCAGCATTGGACTGTCGTGTTAGGCCGCACGTTCGCTGGATCACGGCCATTGGCGGTTCTTGACGACCATAGCCATCAGGTGATCAAACGGACCAAACAACAATATGCGGCCGCGTCGTTCCACCGGCCAAGCAACTACGAGTCGAGGGAGAAACAATGCCTGGCCAAGAGACAGGAAACGCGGCGTACTACTTCGTCGACCGTCATGTCACTGAAGGGCGCGATAGCAAGGTCGCATTCGCTCAAGGGGGGCGGGCACTCACCTATGGTGAGCTCAAGCGCGACTCGGCGCGCATGGTCGACTTCTATTCCCGCATCGGTGTTGGTCGTGAATCGCGAGCCGCAGTCCTGGTCCTCGATTGTCTTGAATATCCCGTTATCTTCTGGGGCAGCCTTAAGGCCGGTGTGATCCCGGTGTGCCTGAATACGCTGCTATCGACGGAGCAGTATCGCTACATCCTGGAAGACTGCCGAGCAAACGTCCTGTTTGTGTCCAGTCAGTTGATGGAGGTTGTCGCACCAATCCTAGGCGGTCATCCGACGATTGAGCACGTTTTTGTCGTTGGCGGCTCAGTCAGCGGCCGGTTGTCTTTCGAGCAAGAATTCGCGACGTGCGCGAGCGGCCAAATGGTCGATGCCAGCGCGGACGAAACGGCCTTCTGGCTTTATTCATCCGGCTCAACCGGTATGCCGAAAGGCGTCATGCATGTTCACTCAAGCTTGAAGGGAACGTCAGATACCTTTGCCGAGCAGGTGATGGGTATTCGCGAGGACGATGTCGTGTTCTCCGCTGCCAAGTTGTTCTTCGCCTACGGCCTGGGCAACGGCATGACATTCCCCATGGCCGTTGGCGCGACCGCAGTCCTTTTTCCTGGCAGGCCGACACCGGACTCAGTCGGTGAGATACTGGACACCCACAAACCCACGATATTCTATGGCGTGCCAACCCTTTACGCAGCGATGCTGGCAGCGTTTGGCGATAAAGGCCTGCCCGGTACCGAACGGCTCAGGATGTGCGTCTCGGCAGGAGAGGCCTTGCCGCAGGATATTGGTGAGCGTTGGAAGGCGCTGACCAATGTCGACATTATTGACGGTGTCGGCTCGACCGAGATGCTGCACATTTTCCTCAC
>JBCDBQ010000201.1:0-11478 GCA_039183375.1 Pseudomonadota bacterium | reverse complement strand
GGCGTTCCGAAGTCGCGCGAGATATCGATTTTCAGTTGCTCAAGGCTCATAACGGCTCCAGGCTTGCGAGAAAACAGTACGATGAAACACTACAGCACGTGCACGGTCACGTGCCCAGAGTTTCCAACACGAGGTGATGAGCAATGTTGAAAGCCCATGTTCTCAACCACCAGATCTGCGCCCATTTTAACAATGCAGCCCACGGCATGGAAGTGCCTGCAAATGCGAGATTACTGTTCTGCAACGGACAGGTCGGTGCACGTATCGATGGCACAGTCCCGGCCACACCAAGTGAGCAGGTCGAGGTTACCTTCGATAGAATCTCAGCCATCCTGGCTGCCGCCGATATGGCCTGGACAGACATCGTGAAGCTCACCGTCTATGTCACCGACAAGGCAATTATTGATGACTATCAGAAGGTGCGAGAACGCCTCATGGGCGGCCACAATCCACCGGCGGTTCTGCTCCTGGTCGACAGTTTTCCTCGCCCGGGTGTCGAAGTTGAGATCGAAGCTATCGCCGCAAAGGTCGATGACGCATAGATCATTTACAGCATAGCAGGAGCAGACCGCCTGCCCACGCCCCCTCCCGGCAGCCCAATCGATTGTGGTTGGCGGCGGCCAGGAGGGGGCGCAGGACGGTTCAAGCTAAGTCTCGAAAGAAGGACCGAACTGCCGTGCCGCGTCGAGTGCCAGGCCCGTTGCAACACTGCCAAATGCATTGCCTTCGATGACGCGCGCGCCGGGTAATGCGGTGGTGATGGCATCCCGTACAGAAGGCATCCGGGTGGTGCCCCCGGTGAGAAACACAGCCGAAACTTGCGCAGGCTGTAGCCCCGCCTCGGCCAACACATCAGAGATGCGCGTTTGGATCCGCTGAAGGTTTTCTGCAATGGCCGAAAAAAGGTCTTTGCGCGTCACTTCGAGTTCGAGATCGCTCAAGATATCACTCAGTGCCAGCACGGCTGTATCAGCATGCGATAGACCAATCTTCGCATTTTCGATGCTTGCCAAAAGATCATGGCCTTGCCGCTGTTCGAGTATCCGCAGGAGCAGTTTGATCTTATCCGGCTCTGCCGAGTCTCGCAGCACGCTACGTACTTCCGACAATACTTTCGGCTCGTAGAGAAAACCGATACGCTGCCATGTCGCCAGATCGTAAAAATACCAAGATGGCGCATCCATACCCTTCTGGCGCAAACGACTATTAAGGCCCAGTTCAGGCATAACACTCGTCAGGGCAAGCTGCCGGTCAAAGTCGGTGCCGCCGATATGCACACCACCATAACCGAGAATATCCCGACGCCGGTCATTCGATTGCGCGCGCTCTGGTGAAACCCTAACGACTGAAAAGTCGGAGGTACCGCCCCCGATGTCGGCAACAAACGCGATTTCCTCCGCATTGACGCTCTGCTCATAGTCAAGCGCCGCTGCAATCGGTTCAAATTGAAATGAGACTGTTTCAAAGCCCGCCGCCTTGGCCGCCGTTTCCAACTGCGCTTCAGCCATTGCGTCGGCTTCAGAATCATCATCGACAAAGAAAGCCGGCCGACCAAGCACAACTGAACACGGAAGAGCTTCGCGTCCTTCAGCGGCAGCAGTGCGCAGGAACCGGAGAAACGATGCAATGATCTCACCGAAGTCATAACGCTTGGTTTTAACCTGGGTCTTCTCTTCAAACAGACTGGTACCCAGCATGCTCTTTATAGCGCGTAGGTAACGGCCCGGCTCGCGAGCAAAATACTGATCCAATGCCTCCTGACCAAAAACTGTCATGTCATCATCAAAATTGAAGAACAGAGCCGTCGGGACTGAAGTCGCGTCCTTCTGGATCTCGATTAGACGCGGACCGTCACGATCACAAACGCCGATCGATGAGTTCGACGTGCCGAAGTCTATGCCATACGCAGATGTCATCAGCTTTGCTCCAATCATCGAAGTCGTGAAGTCACAGCAGTGGTGTCCTGCTGTTGTCCGGGTTCGGCGGAGCTGCGCAGCACGTGCTAGCTCGGATCTGCCTGCTGAATGCGCCCCTCCGATCGGGGCGCCACTATTGCGAAAACTAAATTATTGACAAGACTGCAATTTCTAACCAACCTCCGGCTTCACCGGAGAACTGGAAGAAATCTGATTTTTCAGTCTTTCTGACCGCTGTCATTCCGGAATTAATCCAGACAAATCAGAGATCTAGAGAGCGTGCTGCTAGCTCTCCATGACCAGGATGATCTTCCCGATATGGGCGCTCGACTCCATTAATCGATGCGCGTCGGCTGCTTCGGCAAGTGGGAAGGTTTTGTGAACAATCGGCTTGATCTTACCGGCGGAGATGAGCGGCCAGACTTTTTCTTCGAGCGATCGCGCGATCGCGCCTTTCTGGGCAACCGTTCGTGGGCGCAACGTCGACCCGGTCCAGGTCAGTCGCTTGAGCATCAACTTCATGAAGTTGGCCTGGACTTTGGGCGACTCCAACCAGGCAATCTGCACGATCCGTCCATCCCAGTTCATCACATCAATATTGCGCTGAACGTAAGATCCGCCGACCATATCAAGGATCACATCAACGCCCTTGCCGCCGGTCAGCTCCTTGCAGATCGCGACGTAGTCTTCATCGCGATAGTTGATGGCGCGCTCAGCTCCGAGATCCAGGCAGGCCTGACACTTCGCTTCGTTTCCAGCCGTGATGAAAACACGGGAACCGAACGCGTGCGCAATCTGAATGGCCGTTGTGCCAATACCGCTTGAACCACCATGAATCAGCAACGTCTCATCGGGCTGCAGATTGGCAGTGTCGTAGACATTGGCCCAGACCGTGAAGAAGGTTTCCGGCAGACCGCCGGCATCCAACATTGAGACACCTTCTGGAACTGGTAGTGTCTGCGGTTCAGGTGCTACGCAATATTCCGCGTAGCCGCCGCCTGCGACCAGGGCACAGACTTTGTCGCCCACGCTGTAGCGGCTCGTACCAGATCCAAGCGCCACGACTTCGCCGGCAACTTCCAACCCCGGCACCGTTGTAACACCTGGCGGAGGGTTGTACTGGCCGAGGCGTTGCTGCACATCCGGACGGTTGATGCCGGCGGCTGCGACCTTGATCAGAACTTCGCCATCGCCCGGGCTTGGAACAGCCATCTGTGCGGGCTTCAAAACTTCCGGTCCACCGAAACCGTCGAGTTCAACAAAAGCCATACTTTCGGGAAGAGACATATGTGGTGCTCCGGCGCTAGTTGATGGATTATCTTCCACCATGCTAACGCACCTTCACATGGGAAGGCGAGAGGGCATCTTGCGCCGGTGCACGAACGAGACCATCAAGCCCGCAAACGCGCGTTCTCTGGGTCCCAGACAGCATTACCCGGCTGCACGGTGGCTGGGAACCGCTGACCAAATATCTCAACATCCACCTGGTTGCCCGCGTTTGCCAGATCGACCCTGAGCATACCCAGTGCCAATGACGAGTTGACCCGATATCCCCAGGCTCCGGAGGTTGTCTCGCCGACAACCTCGCTGCCATTCCATAAAGTCGACATGTAAGGCGCATCACATGCGCCGGCCTCAACCTTCAATGATACGAAACGCTTAGTGGAACCCTGCTGCTTCTCATTCAGCAGAGCGGTCTTGCCTGGGAAATTCTCTGCCTTGTCCAACTTTAAGAACCGACCGAGATCACCTTCAAGCAACGAGTAATCTGTTGAAAGGTCACCTTTCCAAGCACGGTAGCCTTTCTCGATCCTGAGGCTGTTGAGAGCAAACATGCCAAACGGCTTGGCACCGGCGTCGAGAACGGCGGCATAGATTTCCAGCATCTGCGCGTTGGCAGCATGCACTTCCCAGCCCAACTCGCCTGCAAAGCTGACCCGCGCCAGAAACGCCTTCTGACCAGCAACCTCGGCAGACTGATGCGTCAGCCAAGGCCGCTCAAGATCACCGTTTGATATCTTCGCGAACAACGAACGCGACTCCGGTCCCGTCACAATCAATGTCGAATAGTCGTCCGTATGATCGCTCAACGAAATTGCGGCATCGCTCGGCAGCGCCTTCCTGAGGAGCTCGAAATCGTGCCATTGCGCCGCTGCTGCCGTAATCAATGTGAAGTAATCTTCGTCGTGCCTGAGTACGGACATTTCCGTCAGAATCCGACCGCGCGAATCCGAGAAATAAGCCAGCGCAATTCGCCCGACGGCTGGCAGTCGACCGGCGATCAACCCCGTCAACCACTTCGCTGCACCTTCGCCCTTGAGATTGAAGCGCGAAAAACCCGGCAGATCAAGAACGCCGACTTTGTCGCGGACCGCCTCGCATTCTTCTCGAATACGTGGCTCCCAAGGCCCCGAGCGTTGCCAGGTTTGAGTTGCATCCTCGGACGTATCATCGCCGGACTGCGCAAACCAATTGGCGCGTTCCCAACCATTGTAGGCGCCCATCTGGCCGCCCAGATCGACAATCTTCTGGTGTAGCGGCGAGAACTTCTTATCCCGTCCTGCCGGCCACGCATGGTACGGGAAGTGCATCGCGTACTCGTGCCCGTAAATTTCCATGCCCTTGGCTTTGGCATAGTCATCATCACAGAATCCGGTGAAGCGGCGTGGATCGCATGACCACATATCCCACTCGGTCATACCTTCAGTGACCCACTCGGCGAGAACTTTTCCGGCACCACCGGCCTGGGCGATTCCAAACGTGAAGACGCAAGCCTCAAACGCGTTCTCAACGCCTGGCATCGGGCCAATCAATGGGTTGCCATCAGGAGCATAAGGTATGGGACCGTTGATGACCTTGCTCAGTCCCGTCTTGCCAAGCACAGGCACACGTTCCATGGCGTCGTTGAGATACCATTCCAACCGCTCAAGATCGTCCGGGTAAAGCTGGAATGAAAAGTCCTCCGGCATAGGATCATCGGGGGTCGTCCAATGCGCCTTGCAATTGCGCTCATAGGGCCCGAGGTTCATGCCGTTCTTTTCCTGTCGGAGATAATAGGAAGAATCGACATCCCTAAGTAGAGGAAGCTTGCGACCTTTCTCAGAACTCCACTGTGCAATCTCCTCGATTTCCTCGAACAGGATGTACTGGTGGCTCATCGACACCATTGGCACGTCTCGCCCGAACCATGCACCCACCTGCTTGGCATAATAGCCAGCAGCATTCACAACATACTCGCAGCGGATCTCACCTTTCGGAGTTTCAATAACCCACTCGCCATTCTCGCGCCGTGCTCCAGTGGCCGGACAGAAACGGATAATCTTGGCACCAAGGTCGCGCGCGCCTTTGGCCAACGCTTGTGTCAGCTGGGCCGGATCGATGTCACCGTCGTGCGGATCGTAGAGCGCGCCTGTCAGGTCATGCGTTTCGACGAACGGGTGCCAATCCTTGATTTCATTCGGTGATAGAATCCCGATGTCCATCCCCTGATAACGCCCCATACCTGCAACGCGGTGAAATTCCTGCAAGCGCTCTTTGGAATGTGCGAGGCGAATGGATCCGGTGACATGGTAGTTCATCGGATAGTCGACTGCGTCGGCCAGACCACGGTAGAGCTCCGTCGAATACCGCTGCATGTTCATGATCGACCATGACGCCGAGAATGTCGGCACATTGCCGGCCGCGTGCCAGGTCGATCCCGCCGTCAGCTCATTCTTTTCCAGCAGAACACAATCTGCCCAACCGGCCTTTGCCAGATGGTAGAGGCAGGACGCGCCAACGGCACCACCTCCAATGATGACAACACGCGCAGTCGTGGGGAAATCAGACATGGGTCACCTCTCTGTGACTCGACAATGCAAACATCAGCGCAATCTCGCTATTCCCGAGACGACGATCCATGGCGATTCTGGTCAAGCTTCAACGCCACATTCACAGTTATCGCACCCAATTCTGTCAGCAACCACAGAAACGGCTGCTGTTGCAGTCGGAATAGCTCAATTAGTCGTCGCTCCAGACAGTGCCAAGTCGGGTAAAAGTTGTTAGATTCGTTGGATAATTGCCGGTTACTCCTTTGGGGTTATGGCAGGAATGACGGGCAGTAGTGTTCGCAGCTGCAAAAAGGGCGGATTCGACATGACAGACGTGATCGACAAGCAGACGACACCACGCCGACGCGGCAAAGGCCGTGCGGCCGTTTTGGCTGCCCGAAAAGCTGGATTAGACGAAGCCAACCGTCCGGTCAGGCCGGGTCTTGAGGGTGGCCAATACCGCCCGCTGAGCGGTGCTCAAGTTGAACGCATCCATAGGGCCGCTTTAGAGTCTCTCGAAGTTATCGGCCTCGCTGATGCACCACCATCCGGCATAGAGGTGCTCGTCGAAGCAGGTGCAATTCTTGGTGACGACGGCCGCATTCGCTTCCCTCAGTCACTCGTGGAAGACATGCTGGCCATAGCGGCCCGCAACGTCACCCTGCATGGCCGCGATCCTAAATTTGATCTCACGCTGAGCGGCAGCCGCGTTCACTTCGGCACGGCCGGCGCCGCGGTCCATATCGTTGACTGCGAGAACCGAGAGTACCGCGAAAGCACGACCAAGGATCTTTATGACGCTGCCCGGCTGACGCAGGCCCTCGACAACGTTCACTTCTTTCAGCGGCCAATGGTTTGCCGCGATATCACCGACAATCTTGAACTCGATCTCAACACCATCTACGCCAGTTGCGCCGGCACGACAAAGCACATTGGTACCAGCTTTGCCGAACCCGACAATGTTCCGGAATGCATGGAGCTGTTGCACATGATCGCCGGCGGTGAAGACGCCTGGCGCGAACGTCCCTTCGTCCTCAACACCAACTGCTTCGTCGTGCCTCCGATGAAGTTCGCGACCGAGAGCTGCCAAGCGATGGAGATCGCCATCCGAGCTGGTATGCCGGTACTGTTGCTGTCTGCAGGTCAGGCTGGCGCCACCGCACCAGCGCCACTTGCAACAGCCATCGTTCAAGCCGTCGCTGAATGTCTGGCAGGCGTTGTCTACGTCAACGCTGTGTCGCCGGGCCATACCGCAGTATTCGGCACCTGGCCCTTCGTTTCTGATTTGCGCACCGGTGCCATGTCCGGTGGATCAGGTGAACAGGCATTACTAAGTGCCGGATGCGCACAGATGCATCAGTTCTATGGTCTGCCAGGCGGCGCTGCAGCCGGCATAGCCGATTCGAAGCTCCCCGATATGCAAGCTGGTTGGGAACAGGGCATTTCCAATGTCATGGCCGGTCTCAGCGGCCTCAACATGGTCTACGAAGCCGTTGGTATGCACGCCTCACTGCTCGGCTTTTCACTAGAGTCGCTCGTACTCGGCAACGATATGCTTGGGCAGGTGCTGCGCTGCGTCCGCGGCATCGATGTCAGCGAAGACAAAGTCGGCATCGAGGTGATGAAGAAAGTCTGTCTTGAAGGCCCAGGTCACTACCTCGGCTCTGAGCAAACCCTGGAACTCATGCAGAGCGAATACATTTATCCGGAAATCGCTGACCGTACGAGCCCCAAAGAATGGGAAGAAAACAAGAAGCCTGATCTCCTGCAGAAGGCGATTGCGCGCAAGAACGAGATTCTCGAAAACTCACAAACGCCACTCATCGACCTGGTGACGGATCAGGCCATTCGTGAGCGTTGGAAGATCGCAATCTAAAAGTTGAATGAACCGAGAATTGGGATCTTCCCCGCTCGCACGCTGGCGAAGAGACCCCGCCTCACACGTCCTTCATTAATCGAAGTGCGTCATAGATCGCGGCGTGGACGTTGCGCGATGACACGGCATCACCAATGCGGAACAATTGAAATGCTCCATCCTTGTTGGTGTTGATCTTCTGCGGCTTACCATGTTTCAGCGCGATGTAATCGACCGCACCAAGGTTGATCGATGCGGGCTTCAACGTGAAATAAAGATCATCCAACGGCAACGTTCCATGCTCGACAATCACCTGATCAACTTCTCGATCCTCGGTCCGCTCAGCATAGTCGGATCCAACGCAGGCACTGAGTTGATTGCCCTTCCGAGAGACGCCAATCAAACGAGAGTTGATCGTTATTCGGACACCAAATTCAGCGAACTTCTCGGCATATCCAGCATGGTTCAACCCACCGATGTCGGCTGCAAAGAACCGCTCCGGCGTAACGATCTCAACGTCAGAACCGTTCTCGGCGAGCATCTCAGCCACGACTAAGCCGGCATGCGAGGCGTTATCATCATAGATCAGCACACGCTGACCTGGCTTCACGTCACCCGACAGAATATCCCAGCCGGAATGAACAAGATCATTACCTTCTAAGAG
This sequence comes from Pseudomonadota bacterium, assembly GCA_039183375.1. GTDB lineage: Bacteria > Pseudomonadota > Alphaproteobacteria > Rhizobiales > Hyphomicrobiaceae > Tectiglobus. Next base: position 3,234 of record JBCDBQ010000201.1, on the reverse strand, counting down.
AACCTCTGTATTTGGCAGTCCGCCAGTCGCAACGATCACGACATCCGGCTCCGAGCCCAGAATATCGCTGCCTTCAGCGTAGGTGTTGAAGTTCAGTGCAACGCCCAGTTTCTCGCACTGTGCCATCCGCCAGTCGACAATACCAATCATCTCCCGGCGACGATGTAGCCGCGATAAAAGGCGGACCTGCCCGCCAGCTTCGTCGGCGGCTTCAAACAGCGTCACCTTGTGACCACGCTCACCGGCAACCCGAGCGGCTTCAAGACCAGCCGGGCCGGCACCAACGATAACAACGTGCTTCTTCTTACCTTTTGCCTTGGTGAGAATGTGCGGCATCGTGCTTTCACGACCCGTTGCGGGGTTATGAATGCACAACGCCTCGTGCCCTTCGTAAATGCGATCAAGACAATATGTTGCCCCAACGCATGGGCGAATTTCCTCTTCCTGACCGGCGGCGATTTTGTTGACGATGTGCGGATCCGCAATGTGGGCCCGCGTCATGCCAACGATATCGAGTTTGCCTTCCGCAACCGCGTGCCGCGCCGTAGCAACATCATTGATGCGCGCCGCATGCAGAATTGGAAACTTGGTCGCCTCACGCACTTCCTGGCAGAAATCGAGATGCGGGCCAGCCGGCATACCTTGGATCGGAATGACCGTCTTCAGCAGGAAATCGCTTTCGATACGACCGCGGATGAGATTGAGAAAATCAACTTGCCTGGTTGCAACGAGGCGCCTTGCGATCTCGACACCTTCGTCGCGCGATAACCCCTTGTCCCAATCCTCGTCGGCAACCATCCTGAGCCCGACGATGAATTTCTCTCCGACACGCTTGCGAATGGCATCAATCACTCGCAATGAGAAGCGTAACCGATTGTCCAGCGACCCGCCGTACTCATCGTCCCGGGTATTGGTTCCAGGCGACCAGAACTGATCCATAAAGTGGCCGTAGCACTCTAGCTCAATGCCATCTAGGCCACCTGCTTTCATACGTTCAGCAGCATCAGCATAGTCGCCAATGATACGATCCAGATCCCAGTCTTCTGCGGTCTTTGGAAAGGCCCGATGCGCCGGTTCGCGGAACGGCGATGGTGCCAACACAGGAAACCAGTCAGCCTTGTTCCAGTTGGTGCGCCGGCCAAGATGCGTGATCTGCATCATGATAGCGCCGCCATGCTCATGCACGGAGGAGGATAACTCCTTGAGCCACGGCACGATGCCATCGTCATAAGCGTGCAGATTGCCAAACGCTGCCGGACTATCCGCTGACACTACAGCAGAACCAGCCGTCATCGTCAGCGCGATACCGCCTTTGGCCTTTTCAGCATGATAGAGGCGGTAGCGTTCCTTAGGGAAACCATCCTCGGAATAGGCCGGCTCATGCGCCGTCGACATAATGCGGTTGCGAAGCGTCAGATGCTTGAGCTTATAGGGTTGCAGCAGCGGATCACTGGACTGAGCAGTCGTCGCTACCTTGGACTTTTTCGCACCCTTCTTTGCCGCCGCCATCTGCCACTCCTAACGCTTTGGCGTTTCATCAGTGCCAGGCATCGTCCATGCTAGCCTTCTTCTTGGCAACAAATTCCTTCAAGCCCTCGTCTACACCGGGATCGATATCCGGCGCCTGATACTCGGCAAGCATGCTCTTCCACTGTTCGAAAGCACGGCGCTGAATGTCCTTCTCGCCGTTCTCAACCCATTGCTCGAAGGACTCGCTGTCGGTCAGCTTGGGATTGACGAAAGCTGTCTCGTAGTTGCGCATGGTGTGGGCACAGCCAAGAAAGTGATTGCCCGGTCCGACTTCGTGGAAGGCATCCATCGCGAAGCCATTATCGTCGAACGCAATGCCGTCCATAAATCGATGCATCATCATCAGATGATCGGCATCCATCATGAACTTTTCATAGCCCATAACCAGGCCGCCTTCGAGCCAGCCGGCTGAGTGCAACAGGAAGTTGGCTCCGCCCTGGATAGCCGGCATCAAACTGTCGGCGCTCTCCTGTGCTGCCTGCGCATCCGCAATCTTGGACGCCGTCAACGAACCACCGCACCGTAGCGGCACACCCAAGCGCCGAGCCAATTGGCCGATTGCGAGATAGCCAAGCGCCGGCTCAGGCATACCCATGGTCGGCGCACCGGAAAGCAACGACATCGAGGACAAGAAATTACCATAGATGACCGGCGCACCCTTGCGCACCAATTGCGTCAGAGCGATTCCGGCCTGTGCCTCAGCGTGCGACTGGGCCAACGCCCCGGCGATGGTAACGGGGCCCATCGCGCCACTAATCAGGAATGGCGTAACAATAGCGCATTGGTTGGCCGCAGCGTAAGCGCGGAGCGCACCGCTCATGGTCGCATCGAGCACGAGTGGCGAGTTCATATTGATGAGATTGACGACCACGCAATTCTCTTCGACGTACTGCTCGCCGAACAGGATACGGCACATCTCTATCGTGTCTTGCGCCCGTTCCGGCGCGGTTACCGATCCCATGAAGGGCTTATCGGAATACCGCATGTGGGCGTAGACCATATCAAGATGACGCTTATTGACCGGAATATCGACCGGCTCGCAAACCGTCCCGCCAGAGTGGTGGATCGACGGTGACATGTAAGCCAACTTGACGAAATTCTCGAAATCCTCCAGCGAGGCGTACCGTCTGCCACCCTCCAGATCTCGCACGAACGGCGGACCATAGGCTGGAACGAACACAATGTTCTTGCCACCAATCTCCACTGACCTTGCGGGATTGCGCGCATGCTGGGTGAACTGCGGCTTGACCGATTCCTTGATGATGGATTTCGGCAAGCCACGCGGGAAGCGAACGCGCTCACCATCAATGTCGGCACCGGCCTCTTTCCAAAGCCGCAACACTTCTTCGTCGCCGCGAAACTCGACCCCTACTTCTTCCAGGATCTGGTCGGCATGCTCCTCGACCTTGACCATGGATTCTTCGTCCAGGATATCGAAGTAAGGAATCTTGCGCGTGATAAAGGCAGGCAGATTACCGCTTGCGCCTTGCCGTTTTGCACGTCGACCTTCGCGACCACCACCTCGATCACGCCGCGAACGTCCTCCACCACCGGCTTCCATCTTGGGCTCATCAATGGTTGTCATATCGCTTCGGGCTCCATATTGGCGAGATGCATTCCCTCACGTCTCAATCGGTCGAACGTTCACGTCGGCGGCGTCCGCGCCGGCCGCCGGCTTGCTCCACTTGCGTTGGCTGTGGAAGT
>JBCDBQ010000200.1:0-11496 GCA_039183375.1 Pseudomonadota bacterium | reverse complement strand
GTCCCGGACATGGCAATGGACCACAGCTGCTCCGGCTTTTGCAGCCGCGATGGCGCTGTCAGCGATTTGTTGTGGGCTGCGCGGCACATGCGGGCTGCGGTCCTGGGTTCCGCCTGAGCCTGTCACGGCACAAGTGATGAATGCTTCGGTGTTCATGGCAAGCGGCATAGGAATCGGGCTCCGTTCAAGGATTGGGCAAGCGTATGAGGGTGGAAGGTACGGCGGTGTGCCTGAGCAGACAAAAATTTTGCGGATTTGGACAATCTGACGGCAGATACTATTCTGTCGGCCTTCATTTCGAGCTCGAAATTCGTCAATGAGGAGAGTGACCCATGCTGCGCTTAGTTCTTGGTATCCTAGCCTTGATTGCGACATCACAAGCATCTGCTGCGATGGATGTGCGCGGGCAGGCCTTTGTCATCAATGGCGCCATCATCAAAGTTGGGGAAACGTTAGTTCGGCTCCGCGATATCGATCCGCCGGTCAGCAATCAACGCTGCGATCTCGGCAATGGGACCGAATGGTATTGTGGTCGATCAGCTGCTGCGGTGCTGCGTTTGATGGCTCACACCCGATCTGTGTCGTGCCAACTTTCAGGCGAGAAGGACCAGGCCAAGCTCGCCGAACTGGCCACATGTCAGGCCGCTGGTCAGGATATTGGTGAGGAAATGCTGCGTCGCGGTATGGCCTGGGCCGCGAAAGGTGCGCCGCCTGTCTATCGAGAAGCTGAGCGGGAAGCCCGTGACCGCAAGATGGGTGTTTTTCAGGCCGCGACGGCGACCGCCTTGCAGTTTCGAGCACTCCGGCTGCGGGATGCCCGCGCCAAGTTCGGCAAGGATTGCGTGATCAAAGGTAACGTCGATCTGTTTGGTCGACGAATTTATCATACGCCCTGGTCGCAATGGTACGCGCTGACTAAAGTTTCAGAGAGCAAAGGCGATCGTTGGTTCTGCAGCGAGAAGGAAGCGGTCGCCGCGGGCTGGGGACTGGCTGAATGGGACTTTGTTCCGCGCCTCGATGCCAATGATATGCCGGATGGTGGTGTTCTGGTGAACCAGCGCTGACTGGGCTTAAAGCTTAGCGGATCCGGCTTCAACGTCAGGTTCGAACAAGAACGTGGCGATTGGCGAACAGCGTTACTGGTTTAGGTGTGGGATTGGGTCAGGGATCCACGATCTGCTGACCAGGGAATCACCATGTCCATTATTGAACAATCCGTTCTGGATCGGGTGCGCCAGCCGGTAGAGCGCGCACTCGGGCTGCCGAATGACTGCTATACGGATGCTGCCTACTTTGAGTGGGAGAAGAAGGCCGTATTCTTCGCCAATTGGGCCGCGATCGGGTTCGGAAAGGACATTCCGAAAGCCGGAGATGCCATGCCGGTTGATTTTCTCGGTATGCCGCTGCTTGCTGTGCGAGATCAAGATGGCAAGATAAACGTCTTTCAAAATACCTGTCGGCATCGCGGTATGATTCTCTTGGAAGAGAAGGCAAACCTAAGAGGGGTTATTCGCTGCCCCTATCATTCCTGGTGTTATGATCTCAATGGTGACTTGCGCATGACGCCTCATGTTGGGGGCCCAGGCAACAACGTCCATTGCGAAATCAAGAAGCCGGATTTGGGACTTTGGGACATTCGGTCGTTCGTTTGGCGTGATGTCATCTTTGTCAATGTCAGTGGTGATGCGCCTTCCTTTGAAAAACATGCTTCCGAGCTAATGAAACGTTGGAAGGAATTCGAGCAACCTGTTTATCATGCCGGTGAGGACAGCTACTTCGAACTCAATATTCAGACCAATTGGAAACTTGCGGTCGAGAACTACTGCGAGAGCTATCACCTGCCCTGGGTCCACCCAGGTCTCAACAGCTACTCCAAACTTTCGGACCATTATCACATTGAAGAGCCTGGCCGGTTTTCAGGCCAGGGAACCTTGGTCTACAGCCCCATGATGGATGAGAGCGGGACGCGATTTAGAGAGTTCGCTGGCCTGGGCGATAAGTGGGATCGAGCCGGCGAGTACATTGCGTTCTTCCCGAATGTCTTATTCGGGGTTCATCGGGATCATGCCTTTGCGATCATTCTGGAGCCCGTTAGTGTTGACCGGACCGTCGAGCACATCTCGCTCTACTATGCGAGTGATGAGATGTGCGGGGATGACTGGGGCGAGATGCGCCAGAAGAACTCCGAGATGTGGAAGGAGGTTTTTGTCGAGGACATCTTCGTCGTTGAGGGCATGCAGAAGGGGCGACACGGGCCAATGTTTGATGGTGGAAAGTTCTCGCCAGCCATGGATAGCCCGACGCATGTTTTTCACCATTGGGTTGCAGACCAGCTGCGCGATGGTGGCTGATAAGATTGATCGGGTGCGGCTAGAGAAAGCCTTGATCGATGCCCACACAAAAGGTGATGGCACGATCCTGGCTGAACTCTATGAGCGTGCAGCCGATATCAGCGAGGCAGATGGCGACACAGAAGCTGCAAGTTTTTTTCTGACCCAGGCGCTCGTGTTTGCGTTGCAGGAAGGCCTCGATAATTCGAAAGTGCTGAGGGCGCGACTGCACACGTATGGGCGCGAAGATCTTTGACCTTTGCCGCAGACCAGTATTCGGTGATGGAGGCCGGTTATGAAGTCACACGCTAAAGTCGTCGTTGTTGGTGGAGGCGTGGTCGGTTGTTCCGTGCTGTATCACCTGACCAAGTTCGGGTGGACTGATGTCGTGCTGTGCGAGCGCTCTGAGCTGACGTCCGGTTCGACCTGGCATGCGGCAGGTGGCATGCATACCATCAATGGTGATCCGAACGTTGCGAAGCTGCAGAAGTACACTGTTGAGCTTTACGAAGAAATCCAGGCGTACTCCGGTCAGGATGTCGGCCTGCACATGACGTCGGGTGTGATGTTGGCTGCCACGGACGCACGATTTGACTGGCTCAAGTCTATTGCGGCCAAGGGCCGGTATATGGGCCTTGATGCGGAGATCATTTCGCCCAAGGAAGCGCATGAGATCATGCCGCTGATCGATCCGGACAAGTTCGTTGGTGCCTTGTTTGATCAAGTCGAAGGCCATCTTGATCCATCGGGCACGACCTATGCCTATGCAAAGTCGGCTCAGAAGAATGGAGCTGAGATTTACCTGCGCACAAAGGTTGAAGATCTAATCCAGCGCCCGGATGGGCATTGGCGCGTGATTACCAATCAAGGTGAGATTGTTGCGGAACATGTCGTCAATGCTGGTGGCCTCTGGGCGCGAGAAGTTGGTCGTATGGTCGGCCTCGAGCTTCCATTGCTTGCCATGGAACACATGTATCTGATCACCGAAGAGATGCCGGAAGTGGTTGCCTTCAACGATCAGACAGGCAAGGAGATCATGCATGCCGTTGACTTCGACGGCGAGCTCTATTTGCGCCAAGAAGGCAAAGGCATGCTGATGGGGACCTATGAGCGGGATTGCCGCCCTTGGTCGCCGAAGCATACGCCATGGGATTTTGGCCACGAGTTGCTGGCGCCGGATCTTGATAGGATCACGCGGGAACTGGAAGTGGGGTTTAGCCATTTCCCGGCTTTTAACAGTGCCGGCATCAAGCAGATCGTGAATGGTCCGTTTACGTTCGCGCCAGATGGCAACCCGCTGGTTGGGCCGATCCGCGGACGTCGCGGGTTATGGTCGGCCTGTGCTGTGATGGCCGGCTTTAGTCAGGGTGGTGGCGTCGGGCTCGCGCTTGCTAATTGGATGATTGAGGGTGATCCGGGCTTTGACGTTTTCGCTATGGACATTGCGCGGTTTGGTGACTTTGCGACGCCGGCCTTTACCAATGCACGTGTCCGGGAAAACTACTCACGGCGCTTCTCTATTCGCTTCCCCAATGAAGAGTTGCCAGCGGGGCGTCCGCACAAGACAAGCCCAATCTACGACAAGCTCAAGGCGGCCGGTGCACAGTTCGGCGCTGCTTACGGACTTGAAGTTCCGTTGTGGTTTGCTCCGGCTGGCGTGAGTGAGGAGTTTGCCTGGCGGCGTTCAACGGATTTCGAACACGTTGCTGCCGAAGCAAATGCTGTGAGGAACAGTGTGGGCCTTACAGAGACTACGGGGTTCGCAAAGTATGAGATCTCAGGTGAGGGTGCAGCTCAGTGGCTTGACTATATCCTAGCCTGCCGCATGCCGGCAGAAGGCCGCATCATGATGGCACCGATGCTGAAGCATGATGGGCGTCTCATTGGTGACTTTACGCTTGCAAACCTTGGCGACGATGGGTTTTTCCTCGCAGGGTCAGGCATCGCTGAAGACTATCATATGCGTTGGTTCCTGCAGCATATGCCCGATGATGGTTCGGTTAGAGTGACACCGCGTGGCAGTGGTTTGACGGGGCTGTCAATTGCCGGTCCCAATGCGCGTGATTTGTTGGCCAAAGTTGTCGACGAGGATGTGAGTGCAGCAGCTTTCAAGTTCATGGATATTCGCAAGATGTACGTCGGGATGGCTCCGGTGTTGGTCGGGCGTATCAGTTATACGGGTGATCTTGGCTACGAATTATGGATGGAGCCAGAGTATCAGCGCTATATGTATGGCCTGCTGATGGACGAGGGTCAGGCGTTGGATATCAAGTTGTTTGGCGGGCGTGCGCTGAATGCTTTGCGGCTGGAGAAGAACTACGGTAGCTGGGCTCGTGAGTACAGGCCGATTTATGATCCCTACGAAGCCGAACTTGGTCGATTTGTTGCGCTGGGCAAGGAGGCTGACTTTATCGGGAAAGCGGCAGCTGCAGAAGCCAAAGCAGGTGATGGAAAGCTGAGGCTTCGGGCGTTCGTCGTAGATGCCAAGGATGCTGACGTCATCGGCGATGAGCCGATCTTCCATAATCGTGAAGTTTGCGGCTGGGTGACGTCTGGTGGCTTCGCGCACGGCGCGGGTGTTTCGATGGCCGTCGGCTATGTGCCGCGTGAGATTGCAGATCAGGAAGACGGTTGGGAGATCGAGCTGTTGGGCGATATGCTGACGGCACGACTGCAACGCCATCCCTTGTTTGATGCTAATGGCAGCAGAATGCGTGGTTAGCGTCGGCCAATCTCAGTTGGCAGTTGTTGGATCAGACGTAGACGGCTCTCTTTTCCTGCTGACCGATGCCAAAAATGCGTTTGTAACGCTCCACTTCGCTCGGCAAACCGACAGCTTTTAACGGATTGTCCGAAAGCTTTACTGTCTGGATGCCGTCTGCGGATACAACTTTGCAGACCAATGATATTGGATCTAGACGGTCGTCGTCAAAGAGGCCTCTGAAGTCGTTTGTGAGGAATGTTCCCCAGCCAAAACTGAGGCGGACTCGATCATGGAATTGCGCGTGTAAAGACTGAATGACGTCGACGTCTAGTCCATCGGAAAAGATCAGAAGTTTCTCGCGTGGATCTTCACCGCGCTCCAGCCACCACTGTACGGCGATCTCACCAATTTCTGCGGGGTTGCCGGAGTCGATGCGCATGCCGGTCCATCTAGGCATCCAGTCCGGTGCGTTTTTAAGAAAGCCCGCTGTGCCGTACGTATCCGGCAGGATGATCAGGAGATTGCCGTGATAGTCTTCCTGCCAATCAGCCAGCACTTGATAGGGTGCCTTTGCCAGCGCTGCATCATCGCCGCTTGCACCAGCGAGCGCACTATAAATCATCGGCAGTTCGTGGGCGTTCGTACCAATTGCTTCAACTTCGCGGCGCAGAGCAATCAAGCAGTTTGATGTGCCGAGAAAACGCGGTCCGAGGCCTTCGAGCATCGCCTGGACACACCAGTCCTGCCAAAGAAAACTGTGACGCCGCCGGGTCCCAAAATCCGATATGCGAAGATCGGGCAGTTTGCGCAATGCTTCGATCTTCTCCCATACCTTGGTCATTGCACGAGCGTAGAGCACTTGCAGCGCGAATTTGCCCATCCCCTGCAGAACTGCGCGCGAACGTAGCTCCATGACAACTGCCAGCGCGGGCACCTCCCACATCATGACGTCGATCCAGGGTCCCTCAAACGTGAGCTCATATTGATCGTTGTGTCGGGTGAGTTCGTAGTCGGGAAATTGGAAGTCTTCGAGCCAGGCGATGAATGCCGGGTCAAACATGCGCCGTTCGCCGTAGAATGAATTGCCCCTTAGCCAAGTGGACTCGCCCCTCGTCAGGCGGAGTGTTCTGATGTGATCCAGTTGCTCGCGGAGGGCGGCTTCGTCGATCAGTTTTGCGAGCGGGACACTATCGGTACGATTGATCAAGCTAAAGGTAACGCGCGCGGTCTTCTGATGGCGAAAGATCGATTGAGCCATCAGCAACTTATAAAAATCGTTGTCGAGCACAGAGCGCACGATCGGATCGATTTTCCAAAAGTGATTGTAAACTCGGGTCGCGATTTCAACCATTGTTTTTGCCCGGCTCGTATTCTTCAGTTCACGGGATGGAGTTTGCTCAAGAGCAAGACGTACAGCATAGACTGGATTGTCCTTAGATTGCACACGAACCGTAATAAATCGATTTTCTGATTGTGCCTATTTGGAGGGTGATTTTAGCCCAATCAGCGCCGTCATTCGGTGCGACCTTTCTGGGGTGCAGGCTTCAGAAGCGCGCAGAGTAAATGGACGATTTTCGATAAGGGATCATTGCTGGCATGCCAATCATGACCGAGTTAGTTGTTTCGATTGTGGGTGGTGTGATAACAGCGATGATCCTTGGTTTGTTCTCGCGCAAGTCGCGCAGTTCTGTGCAGGTTCAGCAACCGGCTGCAGCTGCGCCTGATCCACGAAAGCGCAGTAGTTTCGGTGATATTGTGCGCCTGGTCCTGGCTGTCGTCGGTGGATTCATTATTGCCGTGTCGGTTGGGCGGATGTTGATACAGGCTGGCGTTATTCCACGTGGCATGCCCAGTCGGCTCGGACTCATGGTGGTAGGCACCATCTTATGCTGGTTGCTGTTGTCGATGGGCCGCCGGAGATAGCTCGCAAGACCAAAACATCCGATCCGAGTTCTCTCGGTTATACTTTCGTTCTAGAAAATTGTGACGCACACCGATTGCTTTGCGCCAAAAGCGCAACAGTTTTTCTCCGAATCATGACGTTCGGGACTCGGTGAGTATTTCCATTCGTCGCCTCGCTCCATCCATGCTGTTGTTAACCACTAGGGGAAACTGATGTTCTGAGTTTGATACGGTTGGGGGAGACGATGGCCAAGTCAGCTGAATTGGAAGCCAAGGAAGATCTCGCTCAACTTGGTATCAAAAAGGGTTCGCGGTTTTGGCCTGCGCTGGCAGCAGTTTTGGCTGCCATCCTGACAATCATTTTCCTGCCGCACAAAGAGCCGTTGAAGAAGCGTTTTGTCGACGGCTGCATGAAAGCTGAGGGTCTTGTTCTGCAGTCGGGTATCTCGCTGCAGGACTTGAACAAGGCAGGGCTGGCAAGTGTCCTAGAGCAAACAGGAAATGAACTTCTGACTGTCAAGGCGGAGATAAAGACCGCTGAAGATAAGCTCAAGGAAGTAACTGGAACGGATTCAAAGGCTGTCGAAGAAAAGGCAGCGCTCAGCGCAGCACTGGCAGATCTCAAGCAGAAGCAGCAGGGCCAAGCAAAGAAGTCTGCGCAGGCGAAAGAGCTGCTGAAACTCGCTCCGAGTGGCTTGAAGCTTGTTGCCAGCTGCCTTTCCAAGATGCCGGCTGATCAGCGTGTCGTTCTCGCAGAGGGGCTGGACCGAGATTTTGGCCAGTCAACGACTGAAGACGGCAATGTGTATTTCAAAGACGTCGGCGCTGGCACCAAGTTTATGATTTATTCCCTGCTGGCGTTTGGAACCGAGGACCCTTCAGCGCCCAGCAATTGGAAGGAAATCAAGGAAGAGGATATCAAGAAGGAGCTCGATGCTGTCTATCTGCACCCGCATAAGCTGGAGAATGAAGAGGCTGCCGCAGCCTTTATGAATCATGTGTGGAATTGGAACCTGCTTGCAGCGGCGCGAACTGTTTCGCCAGTCGTTGCTGATGGTACGCGGCACCTGATCCGAGATTTCTACTTCGACTTCAGCCAAAGAGTGACCGACCTTATTCTCATTATCCTTGTCGTTGCGCTGATTTCCATCATACCTGGCATTATCGGGATGATCTATCGGCGGAACTTTTGGAGCTGGTTCATAGTCCCGTTCGGTATTTTCCTGATCGTCAGTCTCTGGGGGCAGTTTGGCGGAGAACCAACAACGGGCTCTGTCATGATCCTGGTTCTGGCCCAGGCGTTTATTTTACTGCTCTTGCTACGTCTTCGCCGGTACTCGAACAACGACAGTCAATTGTCTTATGGTACCTACAATTATATTCTAGCGACTGTGCTGGGGGTTGTCGCTGCCCATTGGGTGTTGTCCGCGGTTATGGACCTGCCCTTGGAAGGTGTGTGGGACTCTGATCTTTGGCCATTGGGTTGGTATGGCAGGCTGGCATTTATCGTGCTCATTCTGCCGGCGTTCTTTACCCTGTTTAAGCGCTCAAGGGCGTGGCGAGGAGCTGGTTCTAAGAATATCGTCGTTTGTCTGGATGGGACGACCAATACGCCCGACCAGATGGAAGGCGGGCGCCTGGCGCAAACTAACGTCTTTAAGCTGTTCAAGATGCTGAAGTCTGATGCGCCTTCCAAGGAAGCCCAGACAAGTAACTATAATGCCAGTATCTCGAAGCGTTATGGCGATCGACAGCTCGGTCTGTACTACAGCGGGGTCGGCAACAAGTTTGAGTACAACCCGATCGTGCAGATGCTTGGTGGGGCCGGTGGCCTTGGCGCTGCCGACGTAGTGGACCGTGCCTATCTTGATGTGATGCGCGTCTATCGTCCAGGCGATCGAGTCTTCATTGTCGGCTTTAGTCGAGGGGCCGCAATAGCAAGGCTTCTGGCACGTGCCCTCGACCAGCGTGGATCACCTCGGACCGTTTGGACTCTCCGCTTGTTTGGTCGGCATTGGACGATCTGGACGTCAAAGCGCGATAAGTCGAAGGACCTGGAGATTCCAGTCACGGTCTTGGGGTGCTGGGATACGGTTGGCGCATTTGGTATCGCGAAGAACATTGCAGGTATCGACTTCCAGAAACTGGATCTGTTCAAAGATCTGACCGTGCCGGACAACGTTGAGCAGGCCTATCACATGGTCGCGCTCGATGAAGAACGCGAAGAGTTCCAACCAACTCTGATGGATCCGGATCCGCTGGCTCCGTCGCGCATTGTGGAAGTCTGGTTCAGCGGAGACCATGCCAACATAGGTGGAGGTTGGGCGACGACCAAGTTGTCCGATCTCACGCTGGATTTCGTGTTGCGTAAAGTATCGAGCGGGTATGCCCATGCCGAAAGCATGACGGCGGGCGATGAGACCTGGGGAATCTATCTCAGTGGGGTGAATGGGGAGACCATTGCTCCGGCTTCAGAAGGCGACAAACCATACGTTGACAGCGATGGCGATGAGCCCTTCGTATTGCATCCGGATTTTTTGGGGCAGCTACGCAAATGGTCAAGTGCACTCTATGTCTACAAATCGCGAGAGTTGCCAAACCACGCGATTGTCTCTCAGACCGTGTTCGATCGCATGGTGCATGCGAATCCGCTCTATGCGCCGCAGAGCCTGTTCAATCTGCATGACAATCTGACGGAGAAGCGGCAAACGGTGAACAACGCGGTTGACCGATTGCGGGAGACAGACTCTCTCAAGCCGGATGAACATCAGACGATCCTGGAGTTCAAAGACAGGCTGCAATTGACGCGCTGGGAAGAATACTTTGATGAGCTCAAGCAGTCGATAGACGCGGACCAGCAATCTGTTTGGAAAGACCCTTCGCAAAGGCTCTCAAATAAGCCGAAGGCGGATACGGTTGATGCGTGATCAGTGACGGAGCAGTTGAGTCTGCTCTCAGGTTTTCTCTAGACCTTTGTGGGAGATGGCAGCGCCATCTGCGTCGATGAACAGCGCAAGCCAGACCGTGTCTTGGTTTGGATCTGTCCAGGTCACACGATGCCGGCAATGCGCTGGCAAGAAGAGGCTGTCTCCTGGGCCGAGATCATGCTCGTGCTGATCTTGATCGATAGCAAGGCGGGCATTGCCTGCGAGAAGCATGACCCACTCAGCCTGGCTCTGGTCATACCAGAAGTCTTTGGGTGATGCTTGGCCATGGGATACTATTCGCTCCAGACGGGCGTTGGGTGACGACAGCAGTACGTCGATTATCTCTTCAGAACTAGCGTCAGGGAGGCCTTGCAGAAGATTGTAAACTCGCTGTCGCATGGAGCTCTAAAAATCCGTTTTGGCGCCGCCTTCCCGTTTGCGGCGTTCGACAAATTCGGCAAGCTCTTCGCGGATGGCCACGTCCATCGGAGGCGGTTCAAACTCCGCAAGGATTGCTTTCCAAATCTTATTTGCGCGTTCAGGTGTTTCTACGCCGCCGGCTTCCCGCCAGGCTTCATTGTTCTGCCAATCTGACAGGAATGGCGCATAGAACGCGGTCTTATAGCGCGACTGGGTGTGTTCGGCACCAAAGAAATGGTTGTGTGGGCCCACTTCGCGAACAGCGTCGACTGCAAGGTCTTCTGTTGTTGTTTGAATCGGCTGCAGATAAGCAATCATCTGTTGCAAGGTCTCGCAGTCCATGACGAACTTTTCATAAGAAGCGCAAAGGCCGCCTTCGAGCCAGCCGGCGGCATGATAGACCATGTTTGCTTTTCCGGTCACGCAGCCCCAAAGTGAGAAGGCGCTTTCCCAGGCGGCTTGTGCGTCAGGTGGATTGGCGGCGCAGGCGTTGGACGCCCGCAGAGGCAGTCCGTAAAACCGAGCGAGCTGGCCTGAGATCTGTGTAGCGCGCATATACTCTGGTGTGCCGAAGGCAGGCGCACCGGTGCGCATGTCCACGTTGGACGTGAATGAGCCATAGACAACCGGTGTGCCCGGGTTGATGCATTGTAAGAGCACAATCGCTGCCAGGCCTTCAGCGGTTTGCTGTGCGAGGGCGCCGGCCAAGGTCACGGGCGCCATGGCTCCAGCCAGTGTAAACGGCGTTACAGTCACAACCTGCCCGCGCCTGGCCAGTCGCATGGCTCCATCGAGCATCGGCGTGTCGTGTTTCAATGGCGAGGACGAATTGATATTCGTGAACATGCGCGGTGAGGCATCAAACTCCTCATGTGTGAGCCCGCCGGCAATACGCACCATCTCGATTGCGTCTTCCACGCGTTCCTGACCGAGTGAGTATGTGTGACAAACTTTGTCTGTCAGCGTAAGCTTGTCATACATGCAGTCGAGGTGCCGGATCGAGGCGTGGATATCGATTGGCTCAACCGGGTAGCCGCCGGCAAGGTGAATGCAATTGAAGTATTGTGTGAGCTTGATCAGGTCCTGAAAAGAATCGCGTGTGCCGGTCCGCCGGCCCCGGTCCAAATCCATGACGTTTGGGGGGCTCGAAACATTGACGAATGACATGCTGTTGCCGCCGACCGAGACCTCACGGTCGGGGTTGCGCGGGGTC
>JBCDBQ010000199.1:0-11517 GCA_039183375.1 Pseudomonadota bacterium | reverse complement strand
TTCGTCTACGGCCGGTTCGCCCCGCATGCGCATTGGCGAGTTTGGAAGCGACCAGTCTCCTCCCGATGACTTTGGCGCTATAAACGCGACCCCGAGGCGATTGCCGAGTTGGCGAAACCACTTATTGCCCATAACGGCCTTTGCCGTGCCACGATATCCGTGGGCGTAGACAATGGCACCTATCTTGGTCTTGCCATCGTGTCCTTCCGGCATCCGCACATAGTAATGGCGCTTGCCCAGCATGCACTTTGTTGTTGGGCTGCAGGCCAGTGCTGGCACGGCGAGCCAAGTCAAAACCACAATGATTGCGGCCAAAGCAATTCCAACTGAACTTCGCACTGTTTAAGCCCCACGCGCAGCCTGAAAACCGGACGCACAATGGTTTTGCCTTGACCATTTGTCGAGAGGTGATGGGATCACGTTTTCAGGAAGGCTGGTCTATGCACCTGCCACGAATTGGCGTCAGCGGTGGGGCAGAATTCTTCCGCTCAACTGACCAGGGAAGGCAAGCTCAGCCCGCATAATTGCACACCTGGCGTAGCGAGCTGCAAGGCGCGTGGGGTTTGAACCGAGGCGCCAGATCCATTCGCAACCTGCCTGCCTGAACATGGCAGGCGCGCGCACCTGTTCGCCAACAATGAAGTCGATTGACGCGCCGACGCAGATGAAACCAGCGTTTACTCCGCGCTCTGTCGCCCGGGCAGCAAAGAGCTCCTGCTTTGGCGCTCCCAGTGCTACGAAACAGAGCCGCGCGCCGGACGCCTGGATCCTGTCCAATGCCTCGTCAGCTGCCTTGCCTTGCGGATCGAAGCCCATCGGCGGTGCCGCCCTGCCTACAACCTTGATGCGAGAGTTCGTTAACTCTGCCAGTTTCTTTTCAGCTGCTTCCAGTACGTCGTCTCCGGTTCCGAACAAATAGACCGGCAGCTCGGCATCTGTTGCTGCTTTGACGAGCGGGACAAACATGTCGGATCCGGCACACAACTCGATGCGATCGTCCGCGCGCGCAGCTATAGCTGCGACTGGTCTACCATCCGCTGTTACAAAACGCGCACGGGAATAAGCCTCACGGAACTCAGCATCGCTGCGAAGCTTAACAAGATGATCCAGATTTAGCGTGAAGACTTCAAAACTTTCACCGCGACAAGCGGCATCAATGATGGCTTGGATCGCGTGAGATTGATTCGCAATGTTGACAGTCCATCCGTCGACCTTTGCGTGAACGTGGCTGCTAGTACTCGTGTGGCTCATGGCATTCAGTGCTGCTCAGTTTTGGGACTTTGACCTCCCTCGAGCAAAGTGCATGCCGTGAAATGCTCTATTTATTTATTTCTTAATTAACCTTAATTAACTCTCTGATTTTTAATTATTTTTGTACTAATTTTTTCGCTTTCGGCAATACTGATAATGTTTCGCGACCCGATCTCGTCTTCGCGTTGTCGTCTTGCAATACTGTTGCAAACCGCCCGAATGTCTGCGCGGAATCCTTAGCCCCTCAACACCCGATGGAATGGCATCCAAGACAAGCCTGATGTCGCTTGGGTAGAACAGCCGCGTCCGTGTTCTGCAGTGTTCTTTGATGCCCACAACGCTTTGTTCAACATCACGGGCAGCCCGCGCAGAAAATCACTCTCTTAGCTTTCAATTAAAACTAGTGAGTTCTTGCTGTGCCATTATCGCCTTGATGACATCAGTGTAAGACCCCGGCCTAGCATTTTGTTTTTTGCCTGGAGTTCACGCGGACCAACACAGATGCCCGCAACTCATCAGTGGTTGTGTGAATTTGATGTTTGCGTTGCGCCCTAACAGATAATCAGCACACCTTGTCATCTTCAATATCATGGCGCCTATTTCAGAGCGGGAAGAGGGAAAGCTGAATAATAGTTCAGCGACTGGCCGCAATTATTTCTCTGCTGCGCTAAAGTTGCGCCCTTTATTCTCGGCAACACAACAATGAGTGGGTTTAGCATTCGCTTGACGCCTACATATCGCCAATGCAATCCATTTCAGCGGCCCCAGCGAAAGAAAGATCAGCTTGCTGGACGGCTCAAACAAACCCGGGAGGGAGGAGTTTAATCGTGATCAAGAATATTTTTAAGTGGCTCAGCGGTGCAGCAGCCGTGATGTTGCTGACGGCCGGTGCAGCTTACGCACAGCAATGTAAACCGGCGGCGGTTACTGCTACGAGCAACCTTTATGTTTCCAAAACACTCGGCGCCTATCCTGGCTCGTGGGCCGCATGGCGCAAGAAGGTCAAGGCTGAGCATGGCGATGGCTGGCAGGCCTGGCGTCGTTCGAAAGAGCAGAACATCAATTGCGAAAAAGTCAAAAACGCCTCGGGCCGTAATCGCTGGCAGTGCACACGCACCGCGATCCCTTGCCGTCCTAGCAGCGGACCAGTTGAAGTCTGTGATGGCCCGCCAATCCGCAGCAATCTTCGTCGCGGCGACAACAACGATCAGGTCAAGACCCTGCAGTGTCTCCTGAAGACATACCACGGCGCTGACATTGAAGTTGACGGCGACTTCGGTCGCGGCACCCAGTCTGCCGTTAAGTCTTTCCAAAAGGCCAAGGGTCTTTCGGCTGATGGTGTCGTCGGCAACAAGACACTGGAAGCACTTCTCTAGGATCAAAAGTTCCACGGTAAGTTGGTGCTGATGCTAGCACCGATCTGAATACAGAAGGGCCGCTTCGAGAACATCGAAGCGGCCCTTTTTTATCAGTTCCATTTTTACAGTTTGGAGCAATTACTGCGTGACTGTTTTCACGACACTTGAAGTCGGCCTGTTCGCTCCTGGTCGACCGAGACCTTTCACGTTCTTCTCGATTGCCTTGTCATACTTTGGAAGACTCTTGACGGGAAAGGCCGCCGTCATATGCACGACCTTGAAGCCCTCCTTCTGCAGTCCATCGAGAATAAGCCCCGTGGCTTTCCCAGTAACCGGCTGAATGTCGTGAAGCAGTAATATGCCTTTGCCGGCTGCTTTCATTTTCGAGATGACCTTATCGGCCAGCTTTTTTGGATTGCGATATCTGAAATCAAACGAATCCACGTCCATCGAGAAGATTGCGATATTACGTTTGCCGAGATGCTCTAATCCCTCTTTGGAATCACGCAGGAACGGGAAACGGAAAAATGGTGCAATCGGTTTGCCGACAGCACGTTTGACCGCGCTCACACCCCTTTCGATTTCATCAATCGCAATCGCTTTGTTTTTCTTGCTTCCCAGGTTCTTGTGAGACCAGGTGTGGCTGGCCACGGTGTGGCCAGCTTTGTGAACCCGTCGAATAATCTCCGGCAAGCCAAGTGCCATTTTGCCGACCGAGAAGAATGTTGCCTTCGTGCAATGGCGTTTGAGTGCTGCCAGCACCTGATCAGTCAGTTTCGCTTGTGGCCCGTCGTCAAAGGTCAGGATTACTTCTTTGTCTTGCAGAAAATCATGGACTTTATATTGAGCAAAGCCAAATGCAGGCCCTCCGGTGGTATCAATCTGGACGACACGGCTGACGCCGATGGCATTGGGGTTGCCCGGGCAATCCGCTGATAAAGCCATACCGGTTCCACAAAGCGTCAGCACACCGGCCGTTGCCAAAATTTGCGCTCGCATTTTCGCACTCCCCTAAAATAATAACTTGGTTAACATGCTGGCTTTTTGGTGCCTTGTACGCAAGCCTGTCTATGCCCAAGATGCTGAAAAGTCATCCCAGTTGCCGTAGTGCTGCATTTGAGCACTGGCTTTGCGAACGTGTACTGGCGCCGTAAAAACTGGCGCAAAGCCGGCGAAATAGGCCGACTCTGACATAATTCTTCCATTACATGCTGGTTTGATTGTGGTATTGGCGGAGGGGCCGCAATTGGAGGGAAGTCATGTTTTCGCGTAACTCAGATAAAGATCCTGTCCCAACGACTCAGGCGCAGCCGCTGCCAACGCGTCGACCAATGCCGCAGCAGGCCGCAGCACCTGCCGCACCTTCCGTGGCAATGTCCGGTGGCTCGGCAACAACATCAATTATCGGTAGCGATTTGGCTATCATTGGCAGCGGCTTGAAGATCGTTGCTCAACAGACGCTGCAAGTGGACGGTGAAGTGCAGGGCGATGTTCTTGGTTCGCAGATTATCGTCGGACCAACAGGCAAGGTCACTGGACTCGTCAACGCTGAGCGCGTCCAAGTCAACGGCGCAGTGTTTGGCACCATCAGAGGTGTTGAAGTCACGCTCTCATCGAGCGCCGTTGTGGAAGGTGATATCTTCCACCAGTCGTTTGTTTTGGAACAGGGCGCCCACTTTGAAGGTCGCTCACGACGGCCGAAGGACAGGGCGGAGCTCGTTCCTGATCTTGCTGTCAGCGATCCCAACGGTGTCGCTAACGGCCAAGCTCAACCGGTTGCTCCAATGAATGGGCAGGCTGAACCAGCAAACTAGGGTCTAAGCAGACACCTCATTTGCGATTAGTGCCGGCTCGATCCCGGCACTTTCTGGCGCGCGTTCCTGGAACGGGCGCCGAGCCTAAATATTCGCATCTCAATTCACATCGGTAAGATCTGCCCGGATGGGACTTCCAGCTGTGCATCCGGTCGGGCGTCTTGGAGCGCTGGTCGGCGTCTAATAGCCCATGCTCCAGAATCACAAAGGGCCACCCTTTCGGATGGCCCCGTGAGATAAATTGCCAGTGACACACTCGCGTCAGTTATACCGCGAAGGCCCTCTAAGATTGGCGTGGAGGCTGCTCCAACGTCATCCTAGCGAACGGTTGCCTACCTGGCTTTCTCATCCCACTTGACATTGGATCACCTCCTTTCGATTGTTGAACCTGACATGACGTTCTCATATTCGCGGTCGTCTGCCAAGACATTTTGTTGAGCTATACGAACACATTGATATTGCAGTCTATAATTAGCCTAGCGGCATAGCAGATTGCTTAATTTTTGACCGACTGAATTCTGCTCTTGATCGACAGTCCTGCTGTCCCGTCCTAATCTGAACAAAGCCTCATTCACACAGCGTCCCGAGCCATCGGGCGCGCAAATCAGCTACAGGTCAGGAGAACGTCATGGATTTGGGCATCGACGGTAAATCAGCAATCGTATGTGCGGCCTCAAAGGGTCTCGGCAAGGGCTGCGCAATGAAGCTTGCCGAAGATGGCGTCAATCTTACGATATGCGCGCGAACGGCCGGTCCGTTGGAAGAAACCGCCGAAGAGATCCGCAGCAAGACAGGCGTCAGCGTCAACGCGCTTGCGGTGGACATTACCAGCGAGGAAGGTCGGCGCGCCGTACTGGAAGCTTGTCCCACGCCCGACATACTGATCAATAACGCGGGTGGCCCACCAACGGGCGACTTCAAAGACTTTTCCATGGATGACTGGCGCAACGCCGTCGAGAGCAACATGATTACGCCGATCGCCCTCATCCACTCTACTGTTTATGGCATGATGGATCGCGGCTTCGGCCGGATCGTCAACATTACCAGTTACTCTGTGAAAGCGCCGATTGCCGCCCTTGAGCTTTCCAACGGTGCACGCGCCGGACTGACTGGTGCTATTGCGGCGTTGGCGAGAAAATCCTCGGCGCGCAATGTCACGATCAACGGATTGCTTCCTGGTCCCTTTGATACTGATCGCTTGCGCGGCACCAGCACCAAGATTGCAGAAGCCAGCGGGCGCACCTTCGATGACGTTCATCAAGAGCGGATGCAGGATGTGCCGGCTAAGCGCTTTGGGACTGCAGAAGAGTTCGGCGCGATGGCCGCGTTCCTCTGCTCTGCCCACGGTGGTTACATTACGGGCCAGAACATCGTTATGGACGGTGGCAGCTACCCCGGAACGTTATAGAGCTTCAGAGCGAGCCAGATTGGCTAAGCCCTTGTGATCACAAGACATGTTGACGCATCTGGGGCACCACCATTGCGACAATTCGGGCCACACTGAACCCAGCTTGCAATCCGGCTTCACGGTCTGGATTGCAATTCTGCACCATGCATTCTTAGCAGCCAATGTCCGCTAGATGCAGCACTCTGCGCCGTTTCACTTGCAGTGGCCGCACCTGCTTACCAGCCTCCCCGCACAGTTCTACTCATGCACATCACATGTAAAGATGTCGCGGCACCGCCTTCATTTACCTAAGTCTTTCGAAATTGCGCTGATGTTGACAAGTGATAGCCCATGTGGTGAGACGCGCGCCGCCAGAAACCGGGTTATCCGATTGATCATTCAAACGACGGTGAGAGATGTCTGGCGCTCATAAAGTTGCATCTGGCGAACTGAGGCGTGGCCAT
The DNA here is from genome assembly GCA_039183375.1 of Pseudomonadota bacterium. Classification (GTDB taxonomy): domain Bacteria; phylum Pseudomonadota; class Alphaproteobacteria; order Rhizobiales; family Hyphomicrobiaceae; genus Tectiglobus. The sequence goes on along the minus strand of JBCDBQ010000199.1, from coordinate 5,243 downwards.
AACCATTCCAATGCGCTTCCAGATGTGAGCACCGTTGTTGTCAGTATTGGAGGCATCCCATGAGATCCTTCTTGAGCGCCATTTTGGCAATCGCAGTAATGGGAATTTTTGGCGGCACGGCTGCACAGGCCAACTGGAAGTCGCAGGTTCTGGGCACGTGGACATCAACGCCACAGCAACGCTCACTGGTGGCAAAGTCACGACCTCGCCAGGTACGCAAGAAAGTACGCCGTTCTCGCGCGGCAAGACGCTCAGCAGCATCGCGCCGTAGAGCAGCTCGCCGCAGCGCAAATCGCGGACGTCGCCTGAGCGGCCTCGCATCATACTATTGGCAGCCGCAACGAGTGGCATCTGGTGGTTGGTTCAATCCAAATGCGTTGACCGCTGCACACAAGACGCTGCCGTTCGGTACACGGGTTCGCGTCACTAACCTGCGCAACGGCCGTTCGGTTGTGGTGCGGATCAACGACCGTGGTCCTTACATTCGTGGCCGTATCATCGACCTGTCCCGCCGCGCCGCGACAATCGTCGGGATGCGCAAGGCCGGTGTGGTTCCTGTTCGCGTACAGGTTCTCTAACAGCAATTGGTTGAATGCAAAGCATTACGCGGTGGGGCCTCTTGGCCCCACTTTGCGTTCAGCGGCGCTGCAAAAGCTAATCGCGCACACTTTGCAAATCGAGCACCGGGCAGGTAGGGTAAAAGCACCTCTTGAGCCCTTGGTTGCCGACCGAATGACAAACGAGCCCGAGCTCCAAACTCGCAGCAACGCCCTGGATTCCATTCGCAAAGCGATGATCGAGAAAAAGATCACGCAGGCCGGACTGGCGGATCTGGCTGACTGCCACGAAAAGACCATTCAGAATCTCATGGCGGGGCGCACGGTGCGTGACCAGACGCTGTTCGATGTCTGCATGGTCCTGGACTTGGAGTTTGAGGACGTTAAGGCTGAGTGGTCGGGGTCTGGACCGCCTGGAAAGCCTCATCGCGACGAACCGGGACAGCCCGGAGCAACGACAGAAATCGCACCAATCTACATGGGTGGCTATACGCGGCCAGCCGTCGAACATCTCATTGGCCGGTACCTCACGATCCGCCCCTCATTCACCAAGGACGGTGTTATCTTTGCCTTTCAGACAGATGTGTCCTGGGATGCGAGTTGGCCAAGCCTTATCTTTGAAGAGTGCAATCGCCCAGATGCCCCTTATTCGCATCGTGGCCGCGTGCATGTGCCAACGTCATCGCCATTCATCCACTTTGTATCGCTGACCAAGGGGGCAATGCGAATGATCCTGCTTCCGCAGCCGGATCAAACTTCGTCGATGCGCGGCTTGATAACTACGCTGAGCCGCCAGGGCGCCGCCATTACACCAGTGAGTTCACCAATCATTTACCGCAGGATCTCTGACGAGTCCGTCCCTGAATATGGCGAGATAGAGGCTGGGAACGAGGCCTTTCTGGAGTACAAGTCTTTGCTCGACGAGTGCCTGGCAGCTGGCCATGTCTCGCTCATCAATTTTTGATACTGCGAGCGAGGCCACGTAACATCCTAAAAAATAAAATATTTTTTACGATCAAATTTGCGCTTGCCCAGACGAATACGAGTAACCTTAACGCTTCGTTAACCGGTACGATTTCATAACATAGCCTTGGCGCAATCTGGATTTGGCCGCTTTTCACCGCCACAGTCACAAACTTATTAGTGGTCGGTGATGCGTAGACGGGGGTCAACTGCATGGTACCGGGTTCTTTGCCGTTGGCTGGGTGGCCGTGGCATACCGTAAGAATTGCTTTGCTTGCTGGTTGCCTCGTGGCAGCCGGATCTGTCCATGCGAATGCGCAGTATCAGGCATCCTCAGTCGACAGCGTAGGCGGCAAGATCAAGCGCCTGCTCGGTTTGTCAGACTCTCGCTCAGAAGCAAAATCCAAGAAACTCCAACCCACGCGCGTTGTCTTCGAGATCGAGCGCGAGGCGCAGTTCGAAGTCTTCTCGTTGGTTCGTGCCAATCAGGTCATTCTTGAGCTCCCGCAAATGCGGATGGGATTGCCGGCTGTTGGCAAGCATCTCTCGGGAAGTCTGGTTGAAGGTGTCCGCGTTGGCGTCGCCTCACCTGGACAGACACGAATCATCATACAGCTGGGTGCGCCCGGCGTTGTCGACAACGCAGCTGTCGTGCCACGCAGTGACGGTGCGAATCCGAAACTGGTTCTCGACATTTCACCCAGCAAAACCACAAAGACTGCTCGCGGCAAGCCTGACTTCTCCCGCAAAATCTCAAGCCTAGGTGCACGTGGCCTGCAGCCACCGATGCCACGCAAGGCGGTCACGCGTGGGCAGCGCAAAGCGCGTTCCTACAGACCGGTAATTGTGATCGACCCTGGCCATGGCGGGCATGACTCAGGTGCCAAGAAAAATGGTGTCTTGGAAAAGAATGCCGTTTTAGCAGTTGGTAAGCTTGTCCGCGAGAAGCTCGCCAAGACGGGACGCTTTGACGTCAAGATGACACGCGATCAAGATGTTTTCGTCACTCTGGGTGGGCGCCGCGCGTTTGCCGAGCGCCATGGCGCCGCCTTGTTCGTTTCGATACATGCGGACTATGCGAAGCGTTCGAGCGCTAGTGGCGCGACCATCTACTCGTTGCGCGAGCGCGTAGCAAAGAGACTTAAGAAGGGCGCGAAGCGGCGTGTCGCCAGCAATCTTCTGACGAAGAAAGAGATGAGCGCGATCAAGTCGTCGTCATCCGGCATCGGCGCCGTTGAGAACATTCTCGCTGACTTGGCCCGACGCGATGTTGAGGCAACGGCCTATCAAACCGCGTCTTTCACGCAGACCGTGATCAAGCACATGGGGCAGTCAACCAATATGCGCAGCCGCCCTCACCGCTCGGCAGCCTTCAAGGTTTTAAAGACAGTTACCATGCCGGCGGTCTTGATCGAGTTGGCTTACGTCACCAATCGCCGAGATGCGAAGAAACTGAAGTCAGCGCGCTGGCGGAACAAGGTTTCCGGCTCGATCGCGGCGGCCATCGAGAACTACTTCCGGGATGACTCTCGTCTCCCGATGTAAGACGACGGGACGGCGCGAGGCAGCCAGCGATTCATTAGCTTGACTTCAAGGGGCTGGAACACCAGCCCGTCTCGATCAGTGCCCTGATTGTGCGACCGCTTCTGTTGGCACTCGAGAAGCACTCAAACCGGGTTTCCTTTTCCCGCTGAAAGCTCTTCGATCGCATCAGCCAAATGCTCATCAGCAATGTTGCCTGCACCGCTGGCAACACGGATACGATGTGCGGCAGCCAACACATCAGCGTGCGTGTGACTGGCTGGCGGGTCAAACTTATAGCATGCGATCTCCATGAGCTGCCCAAGCGGATCGCGAAAGTAAAGCGAGTCCATAAAGCCGCGATCAACCTCACCCGAGTTGGATATGCCGCGCTCAGCGAGCCGCTTGGCCGCCTGCGTATACATCGCACGCGATACGATGAATGCGAGGTGATGCAGGTTACCGACACCATTCGGATTGGGTGTAGAATCTGCTTGCCAATTCTCGTTCGTGAAAACTGTGATTAAGCGACCATCACCAGGGTCAAAGTAGAGATGGTTTTGTTCTGGGTCGTCGAGGTTTGGCTGCTCGAACACGAATGGCATCCCGAGCGTGCCATGCCAGAAGTCGATCGAAGTCTGCCGATCCGCTCCGACCAATGTTATGTGATGAACGCCTTGGGTCTGGATCTTCTTCATGTCGGTCTCTTCGTCTAACTGTGTCGGTCGTACTGGACATCCCACGCGCGCCAGATTTTGCTGTCCGGGCTAACAGGTTCTTGTGACAGTGCAAGGGGAAAGTCTGGCTCTCTGCCAACGGGAGGAACCTGCTCTGATTGCAACGTCCTCACTTAACCTTGGCCTTGCCGCGCTCGGTTGACTAGCGTCGTGCCGGCCAACCATCATGGGTGTAGTTGACATCATCTGCGAACCGGCAATTCTGCGCGCTGCTTGATACGTGAACCTTCCGACAGCATCCGACGAGGCAGAATATGGACGGCGGCAGCGCGCTTGTACAAACCTTGATTGAACATGGCATCGACACCGCGTTCTCAGTGCCGGGTGAGAGCTACCTGCCAATCCTTCACGCCATTCAGAATGCATCAAATCGGATTAAGCTAATCACTCCTCGACACGAGTCTGGCGTGACGTTCGCAGCGGAGGCTTTTGGCAAGCTGACGGGTCGCCCCGCGGCTGGCTTCGTCAGCCGGGGTCCCGGCGCGACGAATGCGTCCATCGGTGTTCACACGGCGGCACAGGATTCAACGCCCCTACTGCTGTTCGTTGGGCACGTACCGACATCAACGAAGGGACGTGAAGCGTTTCAAGAAGTCGACTATCATCAAATGTTCGGTAAGATCGCGAAAGCGGTCCTGGAACCGGAGAGTTCTGAAGACGTCGCCGACGTCACTGCGCGGGCGATTGACATTTCAACGGCCGGGCGCCCGGGGCCGGTGATTGTCGTCATGCCCAAGGATATCACGGAAGGCGATGCCGGTGCGCCGACAATTCCCTCGCCTCCGCGTCGCGCGCGGACCGTTCCCGATCGGGCCAGCGTTGCCGAGGCGGCGACGCTCATTGACAAAGCGAAACGTCCGTTGATCGTTGCCGGCGAACTCATTTCGATCGAAGACTGTAGCAGCGATCTCATCGCGTTCGCTGAGGCGTCCGGCGCTGCCGTCGCGACGGCTTACCGACGTCAGGATACCTTCCCAAACAACCATGGCGCCTATGTCGGCCATCTTGAAATCAATCGGGTCGCATTCCAGCGCCGGCTTTGGGAAGAAGCGGATCTCGTTATCGCGGCGGGCGCCCGACTTGATGGCATCTCCAGTCAGGAGTTTGGCTTCATCGGGCCGGAGCAAATGTTATTGCATATCTTTCCCGACGTGCGCTCACTTGCGAACATGAACTGCGAGTTGGCCATCGCAGCCGACGTTGGCCCGACCTTGTCCGCCTTAACTGACGCGATAGCACCAGCATCGTCAGAGCGCATGGCCTGGCGTGACAGCTTTCATGCTGAGTACGATCGGTTTGCGCAACCTGGCTCGCTTGAGATTTTTGGTCCGGTGGACCTGTCAGCCATTGTCGTCGAGATGCAGGAGCAGGTGCGCGATGACGCGATCATTTTGACCGACAGCGGCACCTTCGCGCGTTGGGTGCATCGTTTCTATCGGTTTACGCACCCCCACACACAGGCCGG
>JBCDBQ010000198.1:0-11518 GCA_039183375.1 Pseudomonadota bacterium | reverse complement strand
TGAAAAACTTACAGCCACACCTTACAGGTTTACGCTGGGGATGTGGGCAATGCTGGCAAAACGGCCTCGGCTTTATCGGGTCCTAAGTCGAGCAGGTGTCCGGATCATGGAACTCATTGCTGGGCGAAAAGGGTTCATAAGATCTCTTCCAGGCGCAGGCGGATGGACTCGCTACCGCGACCTGCCATCACCGCAGGCAGGCACCTTCATGGACCAATACAGACAAGGACGCCGGCGATGAGCAGCGCGCGTTCGAAAATGCTTGGCCGTATTCGTTTGGCGACCGCAACCCAAGTGGCAGATGCTGCATACATAGCTGCAGAGGCCGCTGCGCTGTTGCCGGATCCAACCGCCACTCGTCCAGCTTTCGAAGAATTTTCCATTCGCGAAAAGTTTGTTGAGCGCGCCACGTCTGAACGATTAACCGCCACAGTCGATGAAATCGACGACTGGAGCGCTGCAACAGACACCGTTCACAACTACCTGAAAAAGAATAATATTCCGCTCAGAATTGCGCTGCAGCCAAAAGAACTACTGGCCAATTTGAATTGGGCAGACGTCGAGCACCATGAGCAGATCGCACCCAATGAGCTGGCCGCGGTTGGCGTCGCTGACTATGGCATTGCAGAAACCGGCACTCTCGTTTTTACCTCCAAGCCCGACAGCCCCACACTTTTCAATTTTCTAGGGTTGCATCACATCGTGCTTGTCGAATCAAAAAATCTACTTCGGTACATGGAAGATTACTGGAAAATCGTTCGTGAAAACGGAAATGTTCAACCGAGGAACATTAATTTTGTAACAGGCACAAGTGGCACTGCCGACATTGAAGCGAAGAATACGCGCGGTGCTCATGGCCCAAGATTCCTGCACATCATTATTGTTGGCCAATAGAAATCAAAGCATTGAACGTTTGACCTCAGACTTCATGATAACGACTGTGATTCATTCGGATACAAGTCGTGCGCAGAGCTCCGCAATGGAGCTCTGAAAAAATGAGTCCGAGGCGCGAAAAATCCTCCGCGTCGATGTTGCACAGAGCGCGACAAGATGTTCTCATACGAATCGAAACGCAAGACGAGTGAGGGTTTTCTTGCTGTCTAAGTCGAGGGGAACGACTTTATGACGTTAGCACTTGGAGCTCTGTGCACTGCCGCTATTGCAGCACTCTTGAATGTCTCTGTCGGATCTCATTTCAACTATGAGACCTGGATCGCAGCTGCACAGTCAGCATCTAATCTCCAGGCTTCTGGCCAGACGCTGGCTGATTGCCTGAAAGCGATGGTTCCGTTCGTACTGTTGCTTGCGATCGGTCAACGGCTTTGGGCCCAAGCAATCGCGACTGCCATGATTATGGGCGCCCTAGTTTTCCAGGCATTGCCACCTGTGCCGGCCTATGCCGACCAGCTCGTCCCATATCGAATTGGCGTGTTCACGTCATCTCCGCAGACAGTTGCGGACCTGCGTGCCGGCCGTTCGGTCTCTAGGCAGGTTGGCCTATATCAATAGGTCGCTCGTCCACCTGAAATATCGAAGACAGCCCCGGTTGTGAAAGCGCACTCTTCGGAGGCCATCCATGACACCATGGAAGCCAGTTCTTCGACTTTCACAAATCGCTGACGTGGAATCTTCGAAAGCATAAAATCGATATGCTCTTGTGTGATCTGGTCAAAAATCGCCGTCTTAGCGGCCGCTGGTGTAACGGCGTTCACAGAGATATCGTAATCAGCCAGCTCTTTACCGAGTGACTTCGTTAGTGCGATTACTCCGGCCTTGGATGCGGAATAGTGCGCTGCATTGGGATTGCCTTCTTTGCCTGCGATCGACGCTATGTTGACGATGCGTCCGTAGTTTTGCTTGATCATTGTCGGCACGACGACCTTCGAACACAGGAATGGGCCGTCGAGATTAATGCGCATGACTTTGCGCCACTCTTCGACCTCGGTATCCCATGTTGTTGCATTGGCCCCTGCAATGCCGGCATTGTTGACTAAAATGTCCAGTCTACCGTGGGCCGCCAGTGTCGCATCACGCGCCGCTTCCAAAGATGCGAGCTCTGAGACGTCTGCTTCCACCGCCCGGACAGCCGCACCAATTTCTTCGGCCGTCTTAGCTGCAAGTGCCGTGTCACGATCCCAGATGTCGACTTTTGCACCCGATGCAGCAAACCGTTCGGCAACTGCGCGGCCAAAACCTTGCGCTCCACCTGTGACCACCGCAACGCGCCCGCTCATATCAATTGAGTTCGCCATTGTTAAATCCCCTGGTTTGCCGTGTTTGTCTTCTTGTTCAGTTTTTGAATCGTCGTTGCAGCTCTTCAACCTGGTCGCCGGTCAGCGTACGTAGTCGCTGCCCTTGCAGCAGCAAGAAGAGGCGTGCGGTTTCCTCAAGTTCCTCGATTGCGTCGGTTGCTGCTGACAAGCTGTTTCCAGAGACGACTGGACCGTGATTTGCCAACAATACGGCGTGATGCGCGCTTGCTAACTCGCCAACGGCCTCCGCCAATGTCTCATCGCCTGGTAGGTAGTATGGAACGAGGGGCAGTTTGCCGATACGCATTGCGTAATAAGCCGTGATTGGCGGTAAGCAGTTGTGATGGTCGATGTCCTCGAGGCAACTCACCGCAACTGAGTAAGTCGAATGCAGGTGAACTACGGCACCAGAAGCGGGTCGCTGATCGTACATGGTTGTGTGTAAGAATGCTTCTTTGGTGGGGTTGTCACCACCAATGTGACGGCCGCCTGGATCTAGCTTGGAGATCTTCGCAGGGTCCAACGTACCGAGCGAAGATCCGGTTGGTGTCATCAGCCATCCGCCGTCTTCGAGCCGGACAGAGATATTACCTGTCGAGCCATGCGTGAGCCCACGTTCAAACAGAGATAACGCCGTCTGGCAGATTTGCTCTCGTGCCTTGGCCTCATTACTCATGCGAGCTTTTCCCAGGCTTTCGTGAAAAAGTCTTCCGCGCCAAAGTTGCCAGACTTTAGCGCCAAAACCAGTCCATCATCATCAAGGCTGCGGGTCCATGGTACACCTGGATCAATCTCGGGTCCGATCTCAATAGCATCCACACCGAGTCCGTTGACGACGGCGCCCGAAGTCTCGCCGCCAGCTACAATGATGCGGGTGAAGCCGCCTTTAACCAGCTCTTTCGCTGTCTCGGACAGGGCATTCTCGACGATACTGCCAGCAGCTTCACGACCAAGTTGCTCCTGCACGGTTGCGACGACCTCTGGAGTATCGCTTGAGTAAATGAGCACGGGGCCTTCGCCGCTTTGGTTGTTGGCGAAGGCGACCATGTCTTGCGACGACGTTTTGCCCGCTGCCAAGTCGAGTGCATCAACGCGAAGCGCCGGCATACCGGACAGGACCGCCTTAGCAACCTGACCGCGCGTTGCTTCCGAGCAGCTACCGGACAATATCAGCGAACGGCCAGGTTTTGCCTGCATCGGTTTGCTCGAATCACTCTTTTGGAGCAGTCCTTTGCGGGCAAAATTCTCAGGCAAACCGAGCGCGATGCCCGAGCCGCCAGTGATCAGCTTATGATCGGCGATTGCTTCGCCGATTGCCATCAGGTGGCGGTCGCTAATGGCGTCAATCACCGCGAATTTCTCGTCGCGCGAGACCGCGTCAGCGAAGGATTTTTTGACAGCTTCAGCACCTTGCTCAACGACTTCGTAAGGAACCAGTCCCGTCTTCAGCCTCGTCTGTCGCTGCATGACGTTGACAAGATTGGCATCCCGCATCGGGGTCAGCGGGTGATCTTTCATCGGGCTGTCTGACAGCAACGTGTCACCAACGAATAGATGCCCGTGAAAAATCGTGCGCTTGTTGGTTGGGAACGCAGGACAAACAACCGCCAGCTGCGCCCCTAACTTTTCCATCAGCGCTTCAGCGACCGGGCCAATATTGCCTCTGTCTGTCGAGTCAAAAGTCGAGCAATACTTGAAGATGATTTGCTGGGCGCCGGCGCCGAGCAAGACATCGCAGCTTTGAAGGGACCACTCGATGGCCTCCTCGACGGGATTGGTCCGCGACTTCAATGCGATGACCACAGCGTCAAAGCCAGCATAACGATCCGGGTCTTCGGGTACCCCCATGACCTGGACAGTTCGCATTCCGCCCCGGGTTAGGGTCAGCGCCAGATCCGTAGCGCCCGTCAGATCATCTGCAATGCAACCGAGAAGCACGTCTCACTCCCAACCTTTTGTCTTTTGGAAGTTTTCAGCACAGGCAGGGCGCTGTGTCCAGGTTGCGACGCAACAACAGCGGCTAATCGCAAGGCGAGAATACCGGAACGTCCGCATGCAGCTCCAAGGCCGCAACGCGCGCGCCGGGCTTTGCCTCGTCAGCGGTCAGTCCAAGTCGACCCGTTACCTGGACCCCGGCATCCAATGTCACGACAGCAACTGCGTATTCACCTTCGGAGCGGAATGCCGTAGGTGGGCGACGGATCATAGTCCAACTCACCAGATTGCCCACGCCCTGCACATCGCACGGTTTGAGCCCTGTCGCAAAGCACGCGGGACAGTTCTCTCGTGGCCCCGGATCAAGATGGCCACAGCTGGGGCAGGCCAGGACAGAGATCATCTCAGGCATCAGTGCGCTCCAGAATGGAAACGGTGCAGGCGACGCCAGCGCCGCCAACGTTTTGTGCCAGGCCCAGGCGAGCATTGCTGACCTGGTTGGGATGCTCACCGCGGAGCTGTGTCGCCACTTCGTAGAGCTGGCCGACACCGGTAGCACCGACCGGATGCCCCTTCGACAGAAGTCCGCCAGATGCATTGATTGCGATATCGCCGCCGACTTTGGTCCGGCCTTCGGCTGCCCATTTGGCGCCTTCACCACGTGGTACGAGTTGTAGATCCTCACTGTGGATGACTTCTGCCATCGAGAAGCAGTCGTGTATCTCAGCCAGATCCAAATCGGAGGGCGAAATGCCAGCCTGCCTGTAGGCCTGTTCCGCTGCCAGTTCGGTTGTCTTGAACGAACATAAGCTGTCATGCCCAGCCAAACGTGCAGAACCACTGGTCTGAATAGCGGCCTTGACGCGGATTGGTTGGTCTGGTGCATCCGATACACGGTCAGCTGCCACAACAACGAGAGCCGCTGCACCATCACTCACCGGACAGCAATCGTAGAGCTGGAGCGGATCAGCGATCGGTTGCGACTGCTCAATAATGTCGGGCGTCAACTCAGCACCCATCTGCGCCAACGGATTCCTGAGACCATTAGCCTTGTTCTTGATGATGACAGATGAAACCTCATCTCGGGTGGTCCCGTACTTCTCGGCATGCACCCGCCAGGCAAGACCGAAGAACCCCGGAAACGTCAATCCGGAGGGGCCATCAGATTGATTGTCCATTGCGTTGTTCAGCGCTGCCGTCACGTCGCTCCCACGGGCGTGGGTCATCTTTTCGGTTCCGACAACAACAGCTGCATCGCATTGCCCGGATGCTACGGCCAGTACGGCATGTCGAAACGCGATCCCACCAGATGCGCAGGCACCTTCCACCTTGGTACAAGGAATTCCGGATACGCCGATTTCATCGGCAACGATACCGGCAAGAACCTCCTGCCCGGCCAGCGGACCGGCAGCGAAATTGCCGAGATAAAGTGCACCAATGTCTTTGCGCTCTACTCCGGAGCGGGCTAAGGCACTATTGGCTGCCTCGACGGCGATGTTTTGAACGCCGCGCCCTTCCAGCTTTCCAAACCGCGTTGAACCAATACCGGTGATCATGACTTCACGCATGTGATGCCACCTCCTTGCGTTTCCGAGATGGTTGTAGCACGGAAGGGGAGCTGTGCGAGCGCGAAGTGCGTCGATGATCAGCCTGTTGCGCTCTATTGCCGACGAAAGATCGAGAAGCCTGCATGCCAGATGATGATGAATTAAATGGCCTGATTGATTTCACCGATGGCAGCACGGCGTACAGGCTTCGCCGCGGGGCAGCGCAAAGCCATCCTTTGACTAAGGCAACGGGGCTTCTTAGATCGCCAGATCTGACAATCGTCGATGCTACCGCCGGTCTTGGTCGGGATGCATTCTTGATCGCGTCGCTTGGATTCGAAGTCACGCTCATCGAGCGCTCAACCCGTGTCTACGACATTCTGAGCCAAGCCATGCAAGCAGCTCGCGAGACAAACCCCGAGCTTTCCGCGATTGTCGATCGTATGACCCTGTTGTCAGGTGATGCTCAAGACCTGCTGCCTGACCTCAATGCAGATATTGTGATGGTCGACCCCATGCACCCGGAAAGGACGTCCAGTGCATTGGTAAAGCAGGAGATGCGAACACTGCGCGATATCGTCGGCTCAGATCCCGACTCAATGGCATTGGTCGAGACGGCTCTCGCGACCGCACGCAAGCGAGTGGTACTCAAGTGGCCTCTGCGTGCTGCACTGCCTGACGAGTTGCGACGACCCACATTCACACTATCTGGCAAGACGGTGCGTTACGATGTTTTCGAAGTGGCCGGCGACACACGTACCATTTGACGAATTCTGCTTGGCGACGCCACCCAGATGCAGAGCATCGACAGAATAGAAACGCCCCAACAGACCCAAAGTCCGTTTTCGTAACTGCCGGATTGATCGTGCAAGGCACCGAGCAACCAGGCTCCGGCACCCGCGCCGAGGTTGCCACCGATTCCCATTAGAGCAACGATGCTTGCTGCGCGCTTGCCGGCGAACAACTCGGTTGTGATGGCACCAAAAAGTGCTGCCATTCCGTTACCCAGCAGACCTTGCACCGCGACGGCGAGATAGACAAAGATGATCATTTGCGATTTGAGCACCATAATCAGAAATATCGATGTCGCGCCGTAGCCGGCCAGTGAAAGTGTCCAAGCCAACTCGCGACCAATGCGATCTGACAGCGCGCCGATTCCGATCTGACCGAAAATTCCGAAGAAGGCGACAAAGCCCAGGGCTGCGGCTGCAAATTGAGCACTGAAGCCCTGATCGATGAGCAACTTGGTTTGATGTGCCTGCAGCCCATACCAGACGAACAGCGCACAAAACATTGCAATAAACATCGCCCAGAACCGCACCGTGGCCACTGCTTTCGCCACGGTCCACTCGGTTCTCGCCCATGCCTTGTTGCGAATGACTTCGCGGCTCTTACGTGGCTGGGCCAAACCGGCGTTCTGCTCTTCATCACCGTCGGGCAGCAAGCCCATCTGAGCAGGCGAACCCCTTTGAAACAGCAGGTTGAGCGGCACGATCACAGCAACGGTTGCAATGGCCATGTAGAGGCAGGCGCGGCGCCACCCTTCAGTCTCAATGACGATCTGTATGAGCGGCAATAGTATGATTGCTCCAACACCCACGCCGGCAAATGCAAGCCCGACCGCGAACCCTCGATTGCGCACAAACCAGTTCGGCAGAAACATCGAATGCACGATGTAGCTCATGCTCATCGATCCGTTGACGACCAGAATTCCCATTGCGATGTAGAGGCCAACAGGGTCCGCAATCGACAATATCATCATGAATCCGCCAGCAACCAGCAGCGCACCAAGTGGCACGACTATGCGCGGCCCGACGCGCTCCATGAGCAATCCGACGATCGGCAGAAGCAAGATGGATGCAACGAAACCTGTCGAATAAGATCCCGCTGTCACGGCGTGCGACCAGCGAAACTCTTCAAGGATCTCAGGGTAAAGAAGCGAAAAACTTGTGCGAGCGGTAATGGCGACAGCCATCGTGATGAAGGCAACAGCTACGACAATCCAGCCATAGAAGAACTGCTTTGTCGGCTGCCCCGAATTCACGACTCTCTATACCTCAATCTGATCGGCTGCGAACTGTCTGGTCCATCTAGCTTCTGGACCACTTGATTCTGCAACGAGCTTAGCAGCTGGACTGATATTGTTATATTGATGTTTTTACGCGCAGTGATGTCGGACCGCGCCGTTTAACTTCTGCATATCATGCAAGGGAAACACTCCCGAAAATCACCGCGAGACCGAGCGTAATCAGGGTAATTCGCAGCCAGACGGGCCAAGCGCTGATTAAGCCATATGAGACAGCAGCGAGGCCAAGAAGCAATTTAAGCCCGGCAAGAATGGCCAACCAGGGCCTGGCTTCCAATGCGATAATGGCTGGGTTGGCGATCATGCCAAGTGGGATGATATAAAGGCCGACGCCCAGCGCCATGGCAGTAAAAGCGACCCTGAGCCAATTTTCACCAACCATGCCAGCTGCAATGAAGACAGCGCCGCAGACCGGAGGCGTTATCGTTGACAAGAGAGCAAACCAGAAGACGAAGAGATGGGCCGTCAGCAAATCAAGACCCAACTTCTCGAGAGCAGGTCCGGCCACAGATATGCAGATAACGTAGGCTGCTGTAGTTGGCACTTCCATACCAAGCAAAAGACAAGCAGCAGCGGTCAACAAAAGTGCAAGCCAAAGCTGCTCATTGCCGGCTGACAGAATGAGTGAGGTGATCTTCACACCAAGGCCGGTTTGACCGAGCACACTAATAATGATCGTTGCGCACAGAATAATCGATGCGATGACAGCAATCTGCTCACCTGCACTTAATACGACCCGTTCGAGGCGGCCCAAAGTGCGAGAAACGTCAACCTTTAATCCCGCATCAAAAGGAAGAAGCAAGAAGGCTGCAAGAATGGCACAAGCGGCTGCATACTGTGGTGTAAAACCACCGTTAAACATCCGTTCCATTAACACCGCGAATGGCACGAGGAAGAACGCTGCAGTAATCAGCACGGTGCGCGCGGCTGGTCGCTCATCCTCAGGCAAAGGTCGCAAATCATGGCGGGATGCGAATGCATTGATGCCTATCCAGACAGCTGCAAAATAAAGGAGCGCTGGAATTAATGCCGCCGCCATAATGCTTGTATAGGGAACGCCTGTGAGCTCGACCATGACGAACGCGCCGGCCCCCATGAGCGGTGGCATGATCTGGCCTCCGGATGATGCAACGGCCTCAACCGCACCGGCTAGCGATTTCGGGTACCCAAGACGCCTCATGGCGGGAAGAGTGATCGCACCTGTCGAGGCCACATTGGCTGATGCAGAACCTGATATCGATCCGAACAACGCGGATGAGACAACCGAGACTTTGGCTGCGCCCCCCTTGAGACGGCCTGCCGCCGCGGCCGCGAGATTCATGAACCCCTGACCGGCTTCACCGGCGTTGAGCACCGCCCCCATGATCACGAAGACGGCGACGATGTTAACAGAAACCCCCGTAAGACTGCCCCACAGGCCACCCTCTGCCACAACCATCGTTCCAAGAAAGCTATCGACCGGGAGGCCGGGATGACCGAACTCACCTGGCAGATGCGCTCCGAAGAAGCCATAGAGCAGAGCGAGCGCAGCAATGACGGGGAGTGGCCAACCGATAGCGCGGCGGGCCATTTCCAGCACCGTGATCAGGATCGCGCCAGCCATTAGTTGTTGGAGTGGCCCCTCGAGTGAACCGTACTGCTCTGATAACTCGCCTTCATTGGCGACAATGTAGAAACAGCATGCCAAACCGACCAGTGTGAAGATGGCACCCGACCAACGTTCCCAATCCGTCTTTGCTGCGAAAAGAAAAATCCATGGCAACGCTAATGCCATATGCAAAGGCCGAGCGATCAGGTTCGGCACCAATCCACTGAAGATAAGCCACAAATGAAATAAGACCGAGGCCGCGCCGAGCGCAATCCAAACCGTGCGAACCATGAATCAGTGGCCGTATTTGGAGGTCTTGCGCGTTCAAAGAACGGCAAACCGTAAGTCAAAAAATTGCGGCGCGGTGGAAGCGAGTTCCAACCGCGCCGTCTAATCTAGACGATGCTAGCGGAGTGCATCAGGGAATTTGATACCGGCTTCATCGTAGTACTTGATCGCGCCAGGATGCAGCTTGCCGTAAACGTTAGCCAACATCGCACCCGACACACCATTCCACCACGCAGAAGCCTTGCCGAGATCTGTCTTTTGCGACCAGTACGTTTTGGTCAATGCATAGGCCGTGTCGTTGTCCATCGCAGTTGTTGTGTGAGCGACAACCGGCAATGATGTTGTGACGACATCACTCTTAACGCCGGCGTAAGTTCCAGCCGGGATAACGAGGCGTGTACGTTTGGTCTTCTTGATCTGATCGTCACTCAGGGAGAGCACGGTAACGCCGGTGCTCGCCGCAGCTTCGATCACATTCGGTGCCGGGTAGGAGCCAGCGGTGACGAAACCGTCGATCTGCTTGTTCTTCAAAGCAGCAACGGCTGCGTTAAGCTCCACATTGGCGAGCTTCACTTTGCCTTCGAGGCCGAACAGCTTGAGGTACTTCGCGCCTTCGCGCGCACCGAACGAACCCTTCCCGATCAGAATGGTCTTGCCTTCAAGATCTGCGAAGGACTTTACACCACTGTCGGCTCGCAGCACAAAGTGCATTGTCAGCGATGGGATAGGGAACAGCGCGCGAATGTCGTTATACTTCGGGTCAGTTTTGCCTTTGAACATGGCGATGCCCTTTTGGGCAAGCTTGACCAGAACAGGCGGCGTTGTGAAGACGTAGTTGCCCGAACGCTTTGCTGCTTCCTTAACGTTCTGAACCGAACCTTGGCTCTCCTCGACAGTAACGATGATCTTGCCGTCCGAGCCTTTTTTGATCGCCTCCGAAATCTGCACTGACATTTGATAGTAAGACGATGTCGTTTTTGCAGACTTGAAAGTTACGCGGGTCTCAGCATTTGCCGAGCTGACGGCAGCAATCGTAAAGCCAGCCAATATGGCCAAGCCTGATTTTGCGAAAGTCATCGGTTTCCTCCCTCAATGAAATCGCAGTCCATATGTCCTAAAGCACCTTTTGCTTTCAACCGCAAATGGCAGGGTTAAGCGAAAGGGTTTTGCGGCACACTCAAACGTAGATCATTTTCTTTGTCATCCCACCGTCGACAACGAACTCCTGCCCAGTGATGAACCCGGCGCGCTGATCCGATAATAGAAAGGACACCATCTCCGCAATATCTTCTGGTTGGCCAACGCGACCAGCCGGATGCTGATCATGATCGACTTGCTCGATTGGCCCGTGCTTACCTGTGTCTATCCAGCCTGGCAGGATGCAGTTCACGCGGACGTCGGGCTGCAAAGAGATCGCTAAAGAATGGGTTAGAGCAACGATACCGCCCTTGCTTGCAGAATAAGCGAAGGTACCTGGCTCTGACATCTGAGCTCGCGACGAGGCCATCAGAACCATGGAGCCCTTCGCTTGCCGCAGGTGCTTCTCGGCGGCCTTTGCCAAAAGGAAGCTTGCTGTCAAGTTGGTCGCAATTATGCGGTCCCACTGCTCAAGCGTCCACTCGTCGAGAGGCTTATACTGGTTGATGCCTGCATTGGAGACTATGCCGTCCAACCGGCCAAACCTATCGACCACCTCTTGCACGAGCGCATTAACGTCAGACTGCTTTCCGATATCGCATGCCACTGCATGACCGTTCGTCCCCGCGGCCGTGATTTCGTTTTCATCTTGATCGATATCGGCGCAGACAATCTGCCAACCTTC
>JBCDBQ010000197.1:0-11586 GCA_039183375.1 Pseudomonadota bacterium | reverse complement strand
TCCCAGCAATTAATTGAGTAGCAAGAGCATGAACACATGGAAGCGTTTTCTTGTCGTAATTGGTTTTGCTGCGACCGCTTCCTCTCTGTCTGCTTCTGAATTTAAGTGGCCAATACCTGCTTGGATAGCGCCGCCCAAAGTACCAGCCTCCAATCCGATGAGCCCAGCAAAGGTAGAGTTGGGACGACGGTTGTTTTATGACATCCGCCTCTCTGGTCCAGGGTACATGTCGTGCGCGAGTTGTCATAAACTGGAACGTGGTCTGACTGACGGTCGCAAGCGCGCCATCGGATCAACGGGCGAAAGTCACTCGCTGAACACACCTCAGATCGCTAACGTTGGTTATCAGTCAGCGCTTACATTTAGCGACCCAACTGTTCACTCGCTTGAACAACAGGCTCTTTTGCCATTGTTTGGAATTAAGCCTATCGAGATGGGTGCATCAGGTCTGGAACATCAGATCCTCTCGCACATTGCCGGCAATGCAGTCTATGAGAAGCTGTTTTCTGAAGCCTTTCCAGGCTCACGCGGGAAACCAGATTTTCAGCTGATTGCTAAGGCTCTAGCCGCGTTTCAGCGAACTCTGATATCGGCTAACTCACGCTATGATCAGTACAAGCTAGGCGGACAAAAAGGCATTCTATCCGCGGGAGAGAAACGAGGAGAGCAACTCTTCAAAAGTGTTCGACTAGGCTGCGCCGAGTGTCACAAAGGTATCCACTTTACTGATGCAATTCCTCTGCCGCGCTACCACAACACCGGGCTATACAACGTCGATGGCAAAGGTGGCCTACCAGATGGAGTGAAAGGGCTTATCGATCACACTGGGGTGGCTTCTGATATGGGTAAGTTCAAGACACCATCTCTGCGAAACATCTCAGTGTCAGCACCCTATATGCATGATGGGTCTGTGGCGACGTTGGACGAGGTGATCTTGCACTACGAGGCTGGTGGAAGGTCCGCGCAACAAGGGAGCCGCTCTCCACTTACGTCTCCTCTCATTCGAAAGTTCTCGCTTTCTTCAAGAGAGCGCAGCGACCTAATTGCCTTTTTGAAGTCTCTGACTGACGAAGACTTCTTGAATGATGCGCGCCTGTCCTCACCATTCAAGTAGAAGCTGCTCTACTCAAGGCCACTTGGTGAAGCGAGCTGACAACCCATCGATATGCACAGGTTCATTAAGTTGGCCAAAACCAGCTTCGCGTGCATGCAGAAGAAACGGTTGTGAGATTGATACTGCACCGCTCAAGCAATATGGTTTGAGTTTCTTCACGTCCGCAGTTGGCCCTGAGGCGAAAAACTCGGCCTTAACGTATCACTTCAGCTTGCAGTGGTAAGAGCGGACGCGATTTGCTCCATCAGGCCTTAGCTGCTGTTGACCCATCTCGGTCATCGGTCAACATTCGATCTTGCATCGCAGCAACAATTCGGACGCCCCAAAGCGGACTTTAGTAGGCGCAGCATTGGGTGTCAGGATAACGGCAGCTTTGATCAAGGACCGGACATTGGGCAAGCACAAGCGATTACCGAAACCAGACGGCTCGTTTGTCACCGAGCAATACAATCGATGGGCACTTGAAAGTGCAGCTCATCGACACTGACTAACAACTGAATGCTTTGGCTAGATCGCGTGTTGGTGTGCGACTCAAATGAAGCGATTGGAACGTACCAAATCTATCCCAGTTCGCGCCACCTGATGGTGATCAGAACTTCGCCTTCATCGTTATACCGACGATCCGAGGATCACCAACGCCGTCGAAGTCACCAAAAGCCAACGGCGCTTGATTCACGTTGACGTAATCGACATCGAACAAGTTGCGTGAGAATACGAAGAGACTCCAACTATCAGCGACATAGCCGAACTTCGCATCAACAAGAAAACGATCCTCTATACGGCGGTTTTCGTCATTCTGAATATCGCCTTCCTGTTCACCGGTATAGTGTCCACTCGCATGAACTTCAAATCCACCACCGAACCGGTAAATAGCACCGAAAGAGCTCGTAAACCTTGGCGATGAGGGGAACTTGTTACCTGTAAAATCGCCAGCGTCAGTAACGAAATCCGTGAACTTGTTATCGACAAAGCCAAAACTCGCAAAGACGTTCAGGTTATCGCTGACCTTGGCATTCAATTCCAACTCGCCACCGATTGATCTGGAGCGACCTCCATTCAACGTAATACGGTCCTGAATGGTCGTCCCAGGGATAGTCACTTCCTGTATCAGCTGCTGGTCGCGCCAATCCGTGTAGAAAACATTGAGGTTCGCAGTCAGTCGACGATTAAACCACAGTGATCTTATGAAACCTTCATAGTTCCATGTAAACTCAGGATCAAATTCGCTGCTTTCGCCAGTTATAGCTGAAACTTGTGCGCCGCCTGCGCGATATCCTCGTGATACAACGAACCCTGTTTTCAGGTCCGAGGTCCAATCATAAGCCAGTCCTACCTTTGGTAAGAAGGCCTCAAACTCGCCTCTAGTAAATACAGGTTCGGCTGAGCCGATAGGAAAACCGCCAACAGTGCGTACGCGTCTGTTGACACTGTCGAACTTTTCTCTGTCGTAGCGGGCACCTACCGTCAATGTCCATCTATCGACCACTTTAAAGTCAGCCTCACCGAAGAATGCCAGGTTTTTGGTGCTGGTCTCGCTGGTGCCGTTGTCCGTAAGATTGAATGCCGGAACTATTGCTCTCAACTCATCAGTAAACTCTATGTCGGTGTAGTAAACACCAATTGCACCGTTCACCCAAGATGTCTTGAAACCTAGTTTTGTCTCCTGTGTGAGACTATTCTCGGTATTGTCTCGCGCAAAAAAGCCACCATCGAAGGGCGTCCTATCGGCGTCTTCAAATCTTTCATTTGCACGGTCAAAATATGAAGTTTCAGACGTTAGTTGAAAGACATTGTTGAATTTATATTTTGCCCTAAGGTTATAAATCTTGTTTACGTTCCCCTCAGAACTTGGCAGGTCATTTGTCTGTTCTCGACGACCAGGAAATTTGGAAATGTCGATCAGATTGGTGTGTCCGCGATTGTCGCTGTGTGTGTATCCCGCGATAATCTCGAGGTTCTCGGTCGGTGTAAACCGTACCTTGGCGCGTCCGGTCCATTGATTGGTGGAATCAGCATCATCAATACCGAGAATCGGATTATCGACTGCACCATCGCTGTGATAGCGCTCGCCCGCAATTCTGAATGATAGCAATCCGGGCACGATCTGGTCGTTGTATGCAAATGCTGAGCGCCAACCGCTCAGTGTTTCGAAATCCTGGCGAACCTTAACCTCTCTCCCATCAATCGGATCAGCTGAGCGAATTACGATTTGGCCTGCAAGTGCATTTCGCCCTTGTTGAGTCGATTGCGGGCCGCGCAACACTTCGACTTGCTCTAGATCCCAAGTGCTGTAGGGCCCATATCGGATCGAGATTGCACTTCCAAGCGAGACTCCATCAACGGTGACACCAACGAGTAAACCATTGCCTGCTATTCCAGGGCCGCGAATGTCTACACCGCGGATATTGAAACCGTCACCACCGAAACTGATTCCCGCATTCGGAGTCCGATCGAGGACATCATAGAGGTCGGACGCAGAAGTCGTGCCATCGAGTTCCTCGCCTGTGTAGATTGTAGCACTCGTTGGTGACTCTTGCTTGGCGCGCTCGACCGTTTCACCCCCTACTATAATAATGCCCTGCAATTCCGTTGCTTGAGCAGTGCGCACCGGAGGAGGGACAACTGCCAAGCCGCCCTCCTGTGCCAATGGCTTTACGCGCAAGTTCGTCCCGCCAAGCAAGATTCTGAGCGCGCCCTTTGCAGTGTAACGCCCCCTGAGACCAGGAGTTCTCAATCTGGAAAGAAGTGTAGCGTCAGTGGAAACCTCGACACCGGTCTGCTTACCAAGTTCAACCAATGCCTTCGCGAGCGACCCACTAGGAATGTCTAGTTGATGTTCTTTGACATGCCCGCTAATCCGATGAACATAAGCGCCCGAAATTGAGGAGCTACTCTCTATGCTGTCGGGAAGTCGTGCTTCAGCCGGTAACATTCCAGCGACGGCGCACAAGGCAACAAAACTCGCACCGGCCATTGCACCGAACTTTCTCGACGCTCTGCCAAAGCTCCCGCACGTGCTTGGCAATCTCTCCCACTGCATACGACACTCCCCCAATACGCAACTCGGGTCACTGGATTTTTTGAAGCACTCGGCCCCTATAGACCTAGTCGCAGCGACGTCATGCTGGTTCAGACAATTCTTGCGGTTTTGCTCTCGACGGACGATGGAGATGGTCGATTTGAGTGGATGCTATCGCCGCAAAAAGGGGCTTTACTTATTGAATCTAAAGCGAAAAAATTGAGCAAGACTGTTCAGTTATGGAACTTCTTGAAGGCACAAAGTTTTTCGGCCGCCCGAGCTCTTTGTGCCAAAAATGCAACGTTATGTAGAAATTTATAGTCCACAAATTGTAGTTTTTACCTTAACCAATTCGGTCAAACCGTATCCAGGATGGCTACACCAGCGTCGCCGTCAGCAGCAATTGAAAAGCGATCGCTGAATTTTATCGTAAACTGGTCAAAACACACTGTTGAGACAGCGGCGGACTACGACTAGTAAGGCGATAGCACGTGCAGCCCAGAGCCAATACTGCGCACGCGCAAACCATTTGACAACGCAATCAGTCGCAACGAGTTCAGCGGCCGCTTAAGATTATAAACACCCGTAACTCTAATTCTGGATGGTTGCCAAACAGCTAAAACCATTCGGCTTGTGCTATACCTATTGAGAACGTCAACCACATCAGCAAGCGACCAGTCTTCAACATAGAGGCGCCCCTCCCGCCAAGCCGCAATCTCTTTCGAGTCAGTAGGCGAGGCCGATGTTGGCATAGCCTTAAGTCCCTGCACGACTGTATTACCAGCGCTAACAACCACTGCCCTTTGGGTTGGGCCTGTCGCTGATTGCACTCGTATCTCGCCTTCGCTAACCGAAACACTTGATGCAGCTCGGCGTCTGCGCACCTCAAAAGCAGTGCCCGTAACACGGACCTGCATCGCTCCTGAGGTGACGACGAAGGGCCGCGGGGCGACCTCGCTCTTAACCTCAAAATATGCCTCACCAACCAACACACTCACATTTCGCGTCGCTTTGCTGAAGTCTACGGCGATCGCGCTATCCGCTCCGAGTTGAACAGAGCTGCCGTCCTGCAGTGTGATGGTTGCCATTTTCCCTTCGTGCGTCCGATGGTCGGCTGCCATCCATAACCAGATCATTGGCGCAGATAGGTAGACTAAAAGAACGGCCGCGAGCGCAACCAACGAAACAGACACCACGTGCCGTTTTTGTCGAAGCCTCTCGACGGCGCCCGTCGGCGCGGTATTCGTGGTATGTTTGTTATCGATATCGGAAATCATGCTCGCGACACCAGCATCGCGCGCAGCATATGCAAGACCACGTCCCCGCTCTAGTGTTGACCAGGCCTGCTTATTGGCTTCACTCGCCATAAGCCACGCCATGAAGCCGTCAACCGTTGCTGCATCGTCTGGCTTTTCTTGCAATGCGATCATCCATTGGACCGCTCTTTTTCTGCTGTCCTCAGCCATCGCTCGTCGTCTCTAATTTATTCCCGTCGCCTCTATGACTCTGCGGGTAGGCGATCCCCAATACGCAAATCTTCACTGCGTTGCCCTCCTCAGTCGCTCTTGGCAATGCAATGCGCCTTCAGTTATCAAAGAATGCGCCTTGCCGACTGACACACTGAGGCGAGACGCAATATCTCTGACCTGCATGCCTTCGATGTATTGCATTAGAAACGCGCGCCGCGTCTGCGCTGGCAGTTCATCTAGAGCTGCCAGAAATGTTTCGTACTCCTCGTTGATACTCGTCGTTGTCTCGGGACTCGCTTCCAGAGATTCAACATTATTGACCATCTTGTCATTGACACTCCGGTCAAATACTTTCTGCTCACGCACCTGAGAGCGGATCGCTTGAACTGATAGCTTCCGTACAATTCCTACGAGATACGGATAAGGTGCATTAATCGTCTGAAGCTCATTTTGTTTACTAAACTGCAGAAACGCGTCTTGGACAATATCCTCTGCCAGCGACCTGCTGCGCGTGATCAATGCAGCAAGTTCCACAAGGCCTTGCCGGTGCTTACGGAAGAGTTCCTGTGTATCTTGCGGAACGAGTGAGAGCATCATTGTCCTGTGTCAAGCTCTTCCATCTCGAGCCCATATTGCGTCGCCCGGTTATCAATACGGTGCGCCGCTTACAGGAGTGTCTACTACGAATATGGTTCGCAGCTCAACGCGACCGAGTGCGGTGGCTAATTTCAGAACGCTGTAGGTGGATGGATGGTTCGAGAACAGCAAAGCCGGTGCCAGCCAATACCCTATCACTCTTGACCGATTGAGAGATAGAAAACTTCCGAATTGTGGACGAAGCTCCATTGGCATTGCGCCGAACGTCAGTGAACAGGTGTGCAGACTGCAACGAGCTCAGCCAACGAGCATCAAGTCAGCTAAGATCAAGCAGGGGTCATCCAACTACCAGGTTAGTATCTCTAGTCCATTAGATGCTACACAACGGAACCGTACCAATTACCACAAACTGACAACGCCCATACCTTGCATGTGTCACAGATCGATACTCAGTCTGGCGCGCTAGGCTGTTGGTTGGGATTAGTATCGATCTACAGCTTCATGCCAAGGGCCTTGGCTCTACACACTTCGCCAGGTACAGGCACCTCCTAATCGGACAAGAAAACAAAAATGGAGCTTCAGACTCTGTGGTTGTCCCACCAATCAGAACCTTGCCTTCAGCCCGAAAGTGGCGCGGAAAGGTTCACCGACGGCAACATTGTTCTGCCCGGCTGCGGAAGTGTAATAAACCTCATCACCGACGTTCTTTATGAGAACCTGCGCTTCCCAGTTATCCTCAAACTTATAGGAAGCTCCAACGTCGAACCTCACATACGATGGCAATTCCGTCTTTATGGTTGCTGATGTATTGGTAAGCTTCTCACTCTCGTAGACTACTCCGCCGAACAACCGTAGCCCGCTAAGAGGGCCCTCATCGAATTTATAAGCTAACTGTAGTGATGCAGTTTGCCATGGCACATTTCGCAGCCTAGTACCTCTCGGCAGGTTCGCGTTTTCGTCGCTATTTATGAAGACGTGTGTGTATGCGTAGCTCACACCAACGCTGACATTCCTTGTTACCTCACCAGACAAGTCAAACTCAAAACCTTGGCTGCGCACTTTGCCGAGGTTGACTTGTTGGACACTGAGAAGGTCATTGGTGTCCGGCTCAAGAACATTTTCTTTGTCGGCACGGAATGCCGAAATCGTACCGCTTAGCTTGCCATCGTAAGCACTGAGTTTTGCACCTACCTCGTAATTTGTACCCGTTTCAGCATCGACAGTGTTGCCGCTCGCATCTGTCAATCCGCCAGCTGTCGGTGGTCGATAACTCTTTGAGTAGGAAGCATAGATCCCGACCTCAGGTATAGGGCGATACACAAAACCAAAGCGCGGCAGCCAAGCGCTGTCGTCCAGTTCATTGACACGCTTAGCATCAAATGCAGAGAAACCCTCAACGCCAAACTGGAAGTCTTCATCTAGCCAAACTTTATCAAATCGGATGCCCGCAACAAGAGATAGCTGTTCTGTGACGTCAATCTGGTCTTGAACATAGGCGCCGATAGCTCGTGATTTGAGTTTGCGATCAAACTGCAGTGTACCAAATCCTCCAATCGCTGGGGAATTCACCGGGAACATTGGATTAAAGATATTGAATCCGGCTCCCTCACGAGCAAATGGAAGGAAGACATCATTTTTTTGCCAGGATGCGTCCAGTCCCATAAGCACTGTATGCTTCGTAGCTCCCATTGCGAACTTAGCAACCAATTCGGGTTGCACGGTTATGAACTGGTCATCCGCATCCACGAACCGACGCTGTGCTGTTGCAGTCGTGCCCGCAACTTGGCCAAACTGTATGCCTTCACCCTCAACAGCATTTTTGCTGAAGTAGATGCCAAGCCTACCCTTGAGGCTCTCACCAAACCTGTGATCCACACGAATGGTATTGGTGAGATAATCGCCCTCGATAGTAGGTGTTTGCCCACTCCCGACGCTAAAGTCTCTCGCGAGAGGCAACGCATTGTTTACAAAAGTAACACCGCGATCGAATGCGAACTCTTTGTGCTGATATGAAAGCTCAATGTTGGCTGTAGTTCGGTCGGTTAGCCTAATCTCCACAACAGGCGCAACCATGAATACTCTGTCATTGATATCCTGTCGGAAGGTGCGGCGGAAATCTGCAGCCATGTTCAGCCTATAGCGAACATTGTCCTGGGCACCAATTGGACCGCCAACATCGATTGTACCGCGGAATTCTCGTGCTCTATCTCCGTCCTCGAAAAAACCAGCGCCGCCTGTTACGGAAGCATGGTAATGTGCAGTTGCCAACGGTTGTTTGGTTATAATGTTCACTAGCCCACCTGGATCAGCACGACCGAACAAGGTGGCTGTGGGACCGCGCAGTAATTCAACGCGTTCCACATTGGCAGTGTCGAGGTTTGTTGGACTGCCGGTACGGTTACCATTGATCAGGATATTGTCGCCGAAAAAGCCTCTTACGATGTAAGAGTCACCGAAGAGGCCACCGGTATTGTTATTGCGCACTACTCCTGCCAGATACTCATAGGAATCGGAGACCGTGCGAGCATCTGCATCTTCCAATGCTTTGCGGGTTATCGATTGGCTCGACTGTGGTGTTTTAATGTTGTCAGTGTCTGTGCGCGTTGCGGAGAACGAGTCCGGTGCCGCATAGCTATCAGTGAGTGTGCCCTCCAGTACGGCATCGACGACGACAATGCCCTGTAGTTCCGTAACCTGCGCGGTCTGCAAAGGCGGCGGAACAATTACAACCCCGGCGTCTGCTATAGGACTCACTCGCAACTCAGTATCGGCCAACAGTTTCTTCAGGGCTTCGTTGCGTGTCATGCGGCCTGACACACCTGGCGTTGTTAAGCCCGCAACAAGGTCGGCGTTGAACGTAATTCGCAAACCGGTTTCTTTGCCCAACTGCACCAGCGCATTGTTGAGAGAGCCTGCTGGAATCTCCACGCTTAACAAGGGTGAGCTTTGCACCAATCGTACAATCGGCCTGGAATCTGTTGACGTCTCTAGAGTATTGGCATCGGGCAGACGAGCTTGCGCTGCTTGCGTGGCTGCGAGCAAGGTCGCTGCGATCATCGATCCCGAGATCATTAACCTGCCCCTTATTGAACTAACGCACGCATTTATTCCGCGCCCACCGACAACACCAAACAACATTCCCGTCCCTCAATCCTTACGCCACTCAAACTTAAAAGCTTACTTAGGCAAGCAAGCTCCAGGGCGCAGGTGATGACGAGAAACTCATTTCGACATATCGCGGCGCCCTAATTAGGAAAACAATTGAAAGTCCAGGAGTGTTCAGATTTGCAGATTTGCTGGAGAGGGTGAAATTCAGCAACATTCATCGCCTGTCATTGCTGCAACGCAAGTTTAACTCCAGCTAAGCGATTGAGGAGAAAGACATTCTAGAATTGTTCTGGCGCGAGTAGCCGCAGCCGGAGAGGCAGGCTGAAGCTGCAGAAATCAGACGCAAAGGCAACAAATGGTGCTGTAATGATACAGGCTGAGATAAATCTTTTTAGGTCCGCAAACGCCTCAGAAGCGGCTAACCGTGGTGAACCAGGGTGAAATCTGGCGAACCCTGAGGCCTTGTGTTGCTGCCAGGAGTCTTAAGGAAGCGATCGGCTTCCGCAGGTCATGAACACCAGAAATACGGCCCTTCGTCAGAAGACCTGGCTGGATGACAATCAAACCGCGGTAGTTGCGTCGCAGTGCATCCACAACGTCGGCTACCAGCCAATTGTTGAACGCCAGTTGTCCTTTTTGCCAGGAAGCGATTTCGTTGATGTCAACATTCTGGGCATCGAGTGTAGCAGCCCCCTCGTCTACTGAGATTGCCAGTTGACGTCCCGCTGTCAAACGAAGACTGATCTGTTTTGCCTTTTCCTGACTTGGAGACGGCTTATCCTGCGCAACCTCAACGATGCCCTCGGCTACAGCAATGGATGAGCCAGAAGCTGTCCTTCGCACCTCGAACGCAGTGCCAACAGCGCGCGTTAGTATTTTCGCACTTCGCACAACAAATGGTCGCTCAGCATCTGTATGGACGAGAAAGAAAGCTGCGCCGCGCAATAGCTCAACTTCACGAGTCTGGTTCGAAAAATTAACGGCAATTGCGCTACCACCTCCGAGTTTCACTGCACTCCCATCATCGAGACGCAATTCTCTGAATTCGCCATTGGCTGTCATGTGATCCGCTCGGAGCATGAGCGAAAACATTGGCCAGGTAACAACCACTGCCAAGCATGCAGCTATAGCTAATGCTGCACTAAGAAAGGTCTTCGCAAGTCGATGCGACTGATGTTTTGCAGCTAGCGGTTGGGGCAATGCCATTGCTGGCTCGGATCTGCGATCGCTTGGGTTTGTATCCGCGAAGGGGGCCGGTTCGATATAGATCTCCGGTGTTTGAGCGTGTAGCTGAGCTTGTTCAGCCCGAGCCCACGCCTCAGCATTTTCTGGACGCTCGTCCAGCCAACTTAAGAAAGCTGCCGCGACATCAGAATCATCAGGAGCTTCCTTGAGCGCAATGACCCAATCGATCGCTTCATCGTACGCTTGGTTGTTCGGGTTACCCAATCGTCTAGCCTCGCAAAGAATAGGATCTCATGCACTTCTCGTGGCTACTAAGCATCAGGGTGATCCGCCTCCAAGTGGAATCAAATAGGAATCTGTAGCGCCAATACGTTATTACCAATCCTCTATTCATTGCGGGTTGCACTCTCACAACGAGCCAGTCCATCGCGGATTAAGCTGTGAACTTTTCCAACTGATAGATCCATAGCCTCAGCAACTTGTCTCATGTTTAGTTGATCTACAAAGTAGAGTCGCATAGCCCGACGCATGGGCGCGGGAAGCTCATGGAGAGATGAGTAAAATGCACGTGTACTATCCCGCTGTAATACGCTTTCTTCGGGGTTAATTCCTGGATCCCTTATAGTCTCAACATTTCCGACTTCATCAATCGGTCTGAGTAAAGCGCGCTCGCGCAATTGCTTCTTCCTGGCATTCAATGCGACATTTCTAACGGTGGTCAGGAGGTAGGCGAGCGAAATCTGAAGATCGCTATTCTCCTGGCGTCTGACGAGCTGGATATAGGCGTCGTTGACAACGTCTTCGGCGAGCGTCGGACAGCCTAGTATTCCGGTCGCAAGCTTAATGAGCCGGTCTCGGTGCTCATCAAGCAACCGCGCTGCGGACAACAGCTCTGGCCTTGGCATCAAACCTTCTGACTGTGTCATCTCTCACGTATGGCCAAAAGCGTGCCGGGCCGCCTATTACAAGGCAGAGATACCGCTCGTGTGTTGTTTCTCAGATCTCATAGTAGACTATTCTCTTCTTCAATCAACTAATCAACTCTTGTTGCCACCGCATCGGCATTTCTTCAACGAGCGTTTTCCTCGATTGCC
>JBCDBQ010000196.1:0-11597 GCA_039183375.1 Pseudomonadota bacterium | reverse complement strand
GGTAAGCCGGGTGAGACCGTTGTGCAACCATGTCCGCGTGGCATGTCAAAGGTTCCAGCGAGCCAGGTCAAGCGGCTTGTCTCTCTGGGCTGGCGAGTAACGCAGCTGAACTCTGGTCAGTGGTGTGGCCGGCGTCCGGTAGTGGACCCTCGACCATCATGCAGAAAAGGTGAGCGTAAGGTGACCAGTCCGAATGTGGCAAACCGATTGCGACGCGCCGGTTATAAGGTGCGCCGGATAAGCAAGCGTCTATGGTGTGCGTCCGGTCGGCCACAACCGACACCGTGCCCTAAGGGACAGGTTCGTAAGAACGGCTACTGCGTCCCAACTGCCTGCCCGCGCGGCATGGTAGGTAAGCCACCCAACTGCCGCCGTGTCGTTCGTCCTTGCCCGAAGGGCACAGTCGGTAAGTATCCGAACTGCCGCCGCGTCGTTCGTCCTTGCCCGAAGGGCACAGTCGGTAAGTATCCGAACTGCCGCCGTGTTGTCCGTCCTTGCCCGAAGGGTACAGTCGGCAAGTATCCGAACTGCCGCCGTGTTGTTCGTCCTTGCCCGAAGGATACAGTCGGCAAGTATCCGAACTGCCGTCGTGTCGTACGTCCCTGCCCGAAGGGAACCGTGGGCAAGTATCCGAACTGCCGTCGTGTCGTACGCCCCTGCCCGAAGGGCACGGTTGGCCGGTATCCAAAATGCCGCCGTGTTGTTCCTCCCCGTCGGCCGACGACAAGAGGCTGCCCGCCAAAAACATTCCGTGCAGCAAACGGTCGTTGCGTTAAGCGTTGATAAGGCAACACATGGCAAGGCGCGTCTCAAGCGCCTTGTCTCATTCCAGGCAAAATCAGTCACCGGCAGCTCGTCTGCCGGTGATACCATTTGAACGCTCTGCGTTGAGGCAATTCATCGTTTGTAGCTGACAGCACGATCAGAGTGTCAGCTTCAGACCCTCGTGCGATGCCTTGAAGCCAAGATCCTCATAGAACCGCAAAGCATCAGGTCTAGTTTTGTCTGTTGTCAATTGAACCAGGCCGCAACCCTTTCGGCGGCATTCATCGATAGCCCACGTAAAGAGCTTACGGCCTACGCCACCTCCGCGCATTCGGCTTGAAACGCGAACGCTTTCAATTTGACCGCGCCAAAGACCAACACGTGAAAGCCCGGGAATGAAAGACAATTGCAAGCAGCCGACAACTTCGCCGGCGTGCTCGGCTACAACGAGAAACTGGTTCTTATCAGCATTGATAGCTTCGAAGGCAGTGCGATAGTTTGGATGCGGCGGAGGGCCGATTTGCTCTCGCTCGCGACCGAGATCGTCGTCGGCAAGCAAGGCGATGATCGCCCACAGGTCGTCAATCGTTGCTTGCCGAAAGTGTATCTCATCCATCACTTCGTCATGCCGGTGATGCTGGCGCTAACCGCGCGAGGGTCGCGCTCCGGCCAGCGGCCGGCTTCAACCTGGGCAATGAAGTCGGCAATCCCCTGATTGAAGGCAGCAGGTTCTTCCAGATTAATCGTGTGTCCGGTGTTTGGTACAATCAGCAAGCCGGCGGTCTTGATGCACTGTTTCATATAGATGCCGGGCAGCAGGCACGGCCAGTCTTCGTCGCCACTGACAACAAGCGTTGGTACTGCCAACGCTCGCATCTTCTCCTCGAGGTCATAAAGCGACGGGCGCTCGCGCTGAACGCCAAGTTGCGTCCTCGCAGAGCCAATATTGGAGTGTTCTGCCAATTGCTCCTTGAACTCAAGAAAACCTCGGGGATCCTTGTTTTCGAATTGCACACGGGTCGGGCCGTAAGCGTAAGCCTCGGCAAAGGCCACCATGCCGTCTTCTTCAAGAACGCGCGCGCTCACTTCGTTTTCTTTGCGAAACTTTTCGCGCTCACCTTTTTCAGCACCGTACCCACAGCCCGCCACGGTGAGGGATAAGGCACGGTCGGGATATGTGAAGCCGAAGTGCAAGGTCGCAAAGCCACCCATCGACAGTCCGACGATATGGGCCTTGTCGATGCTCAACGCATCCATGACAGCACGAATGTCGTCGCAGGCGCGGGCTTGCGAATACTTGTCTTGATCTTCTGGCACCTCGGAGGGAAGCCAGCCCCGTGCATCATAGGCAACGGCGCGATGCCGACGCGAGAAGAACCGCATTTGCGGCTCCCAGCTGCGATGGTCACCTGCGAACTCATGGATAAAGATGACCGGTGAGCCACTACCGGCTTCCACGTAGTGCAACTTGACGTCGTCATCAGTCGTGAGAAAGGGCATGAGTACTCCTTTGAGGACGGGGCAAGCCGGCAAGGCTCCGGATGATGATCAGCTATTGTCTGCGCCGGCTAATCGATAATCAAGAGTGGATGATTGACAAGCGTCCCAGCAATCACACCTTGGGTCACGGAAGCGAGCATCGGCGCCAGTAAAAATCCATGGCGAAAGGCGCCGTTGACAAAAACCTCCCTGCCGCCGTCACGCACGATGACGCGGGGAATATTGTCGGGGAAGGAAGGGCGAACGCCGGCGCTGAGCTCAAGGATCTCCGCTTCGCCGAAGCCGGGATGAAGTGCGTAAGCCATTCCAAGCAGCTCCAAAGCGGATCGGACCGTCATGGGTGTCTCATCCTCGCTCTCGATCAGCGTTGCACCCAGCAACACACGACCGTCGTCCCATGGCACAGCGTAGAAGGAGTGTCGGGGGTGCAACAGGCGAATGGGTCGATGAAGAGTAACATCACGTGACCGGATGAGAACACGTTCACCTCTCACTCCGCGCAGAGTATCAAGTTCGTGCCGTGCGCCAAGGCCGCGACAGTCGATGACGATATCAGTCTTGTCATCGACCGCATCCGCCGACCATTGCGATCCGAACGTGAAGGAGGCACCCGCCGCCTCTGCCATCTCCTTGAAGTCGATCAGCGCTTGCGGCGTAATCATATGGCCTTCATCAGGGTAGAAGAGCGCCGTCTGAAAACGATCGGCAAGGTCAGGTTCCAGCTCTGCGATTTGTTGGGCGTCGATTGTTTCGTGACCCTGTGTTAAGCGCGCAAACCGTTTCAGTTCGCCTTGGTCACGGGCGCCAGCAACGACGAGCGATCCATTGCCGATCAGACCGCCATAGTGTTCGCGCCAGAGCGCGGCTGCCTCGAACCCCAAATCCCGCACGACAGGTTCAGCGGACTCTGCCTCACAGAACGGCGCAATCATGGCGCCGGCATACTGACTGGCGGCATCTGCAAACGGCTCTACTGATTGGTCGATGACACGGACACGATGTCCGGAGCGCGCCAGCAGATAGGCCTGCCACAATCCAAAAATGCCGGCGCCGACAATGGTGATGCGTTTCACTTGTTCAGTCACAGTCAGCGTTGTGATCCTTTAATGCGACAGAAACCGATGCGCTAGCACGTTCAATCTCCACGCGCGACCCCCTCGCGGCGCGGATCGGCTCCGCCCATGAGCATACCATCCTCCCGCGTTACGATATGCAAACCGGAGGTCATCAAACTTGGGCGTAGACGGTGCCCGAAGGGACGCATCCGAATGCCATGCCAGACCGATGGCGCATGGCGCAGGATTTGAAGCGGTGACGTGAGTGTCAAAGCCTCGCCGAACTCCAGTTCGAAGCCGGTGCCGCGACTGCCAAAATTGCGCAAACTCGCTGCGGCCTGTGCATCGAGCTTCCAATCAACGATACCTACAACCGCCTTGATGACATATAGTATGATCCGGCTGCCTCCCGGAGAGCCAAGCACGGCTTTGACCTCTCCCGTCTCATCAAAGACGATCGTTGGAGCCATCGAGCTGCGCGGGCGCTTTTCCGCCTCAACGCGATTGGCGATAGGGCGGCCCTTGCGGTCACTTGGCCGGAACGAAAAGTCAGTCAGTTCGTTATTGAGTAGAAACCCTGCCGCCCAGACGCCTGAGCCGAATGCCGACTCAATAGTTGTCGTCATAGAGACGGCATTGCCAGCCTTGTCGATAATCGAGATGTGGCTGGTGCCAACGCTTTCCCGCGTCGCGTCGCGGCCGAACTGGGCGGACTGCGTGCCCGGTGGACGACCAGGTTGGGGCCGCCGTTGCATGGCGCCATCAGGATTGATCGCTTTCGCGCGACTGCCGACGTAACTATCATCGAGCAAACCTTGGGGCACAGAGACAAAGTCTGGATCGGCCATGTAGCGATTGCGATCGGCAAATGCAAGCTTGCCGGCTTCTGCGAGCAGGTGCATTGCACGGGGGTTAAGGGCGGCTCTGGGCTCGTTGCCAAGCGGCCAGCGCTCAACCAGTTTGAGAACTTGAGCAACGGTCAGCGCACCGGATGATGGCGGGCCCATGCCGCAGACATTGTGTTTCCTGTAAAGGCTACAGACAGGCGGGCGTTCTTTGACATCATAGGACGCCAAATCATCCAATGTGATATCACCTGCGAGATTGGGTGCCTTTGCTGCCGCGTCGACGACGGCTTGTGCGACTGGTCCGTCATAGAACGCCGCAGCTCCACCATCTCGTATCGCAATCAGTGTTTTGGCAAACTCAGGATTCTTGAGCAGATGTCCCACCGGCCATGGTTCGGGATTGTCTGCATCTCCGCTCATGTCGAAGAAATAGTTCCGGGCCGCCTTGGAAAAGGGGCGGGATGTCTGCAGCCACAGAAGATTTCTGAGACGCGGAGAGA
The DNA here is from genome assembly GCA_039183375.1 of Pseudomonadota bacterium. GTDB lineage: Bacteria > Pseudomonadota > Alphaproteobacteria > Rhizobiales > Hyphomicrobiaceae > Tectiglobus. The sequence goes on along the minus strand of JBCDBQ010000196.1, from coordinate 6,929 downwards.
CCTTGAAGCCATTCTCAGCCAATTTGATTGCTGGTTCGAATAGCTCGGTCCATGGCAGTTTGCCATGACGTTGATGCGCATACTCCATGAGCATAACCAGGCCGGGCACGCCGATACTCAAGCCAGACTTGACGGCCTTCCAGAACGGCAGCCGCTGGCCATCTCGCATGAAACGGTCTGGTTTCGCGGTAGCTGGTGCTTTTTCGCGACCGTCATAGGTCTTGAGTTCCTGGGCTGTCTGGTCCCAATGCAGAAGAAAGGCTCCGCCGCCAATTCCGGAAGATTGCGGTTCCACCAGGTTGAGGACGAGTTGGACGGCAATGGCGGCATCGATTGCAGAACCACCTTTGCGCAATATGTGAACGCCGGCCTCGACTGCCAGAGGATTGGCAGCTGAGACCATAAAGCTCTTCGCCTTGGCCGCCTGTTTAGCATAGCGGCCCGTATCGGCTTCAGGCGCACTTCGTCCATCCTGAGCTGCTGCGGACGACAAAGCGACCACCACGAGAATGGTGGTTAGGTAGGACAGTCTGACTGCCATAGCCCGAAGTTCTTTGAAGTGATCTGACATTGTTCCGCTGCCTCCCACCCCATTGTGGGGCTTTCGATGGTTGCAGAAAAGAGCTTTGCCAGTTTTCCTAATGAAAATCTCTCGATTTCGGTATGACGCGCTCATTGCGGGGATGCCCGGCCCATCTCGGATGATACTTGTTGCGCGCTGAGCCTGGATCAGGCCGGCGCACTTCATCGGCATTGGCGATAGGGGCTGGCATATCTTTGGCCCACTCTGACAGCTCTCCCAGCCAGTCGCTACGGTCCTCCAGATGATGGCAGACAACATGAATGATGTCTTCATGACGCTGGATGCGACCACGGATGAAGATCAGCCGCGCTGTCATAATCACTTTACGATACTTCTCAAGCGTCTTCGGCCAGACTACGGAATTGGCAATCCCTGTCTCGTCTTCGATCGTCATGAACACCACACCTTTGGCGGATCCTGGGCGTTGGCGCACCAGAATGACGCCAGCAATTGCGATATAGGTCCCATCGCGCAAGTCCCTCAACTCTATGCACGAAACGACACGTTGTTTTTTAAGACGCTCTCTCAGAAATGAAATTGGATGCGCTTTCAAGGAAAGTCGGAGTGTCTGGTAGTCATTAATGACATGCTCGCTAAGCGGCATCTGTGGAAGTTGAACTGCGGGCTCCTCGCCATCCTCCCGCGCGTCGCTCCATTGAAACAACGGCAAGGGTGCAGCCGAACTAAGGCCGCGTACATCCCAAAGCGCCTGGCGACGGTCACGTCCCGTAGAGCGGAACGCATCCGCGGCAGCAAGCTTCTCAAGGGCCGCGCGCGACACACCGGAATGACGCATGACATCATGAGCATCTTTGAAACCGGCTGTGTCTGTCGATGCCGAGGAATGAACAGCCTGTCTGACACGGCCTGCGATAATTTTCTCGGCATCATCCTTTCTCAGACCGTCAACCTGGCGCAGACCCAGGCGCATCGCCGGACGTTCCCGATCGTCGGTTGGCTCCAATGTGCAATCCCAGTCGGAGTAGTTGACGTCGACGGGGCGCACCTCAACACCGTGTTCGCGAGCATCACGCACAAGCTGAGCTGGCGCATAAAACCCCATCGGTTGTGAATTTAAAATCGCGCAGCAGAAGACGGCCGGATAGTGACACTTGAGCCAGGATGAAATGTAAACCAGATGGGCAAAACTGGCAGCATGACTTTCCGGAAACCCGTATTCCCCAAAGCCTTTGATCTGGTTGAAGCAGCGTTGTGCAAACTCTTCATCATAACCGCGCGCGACCATGCGCCGGATCATTTTTTCTTCGAGCTTGCCGATAGTGCCTTTGCGCCGGAAGGTGGCCATGGCTTTGCGCAGTTCATTGACCTCCGCATCAGAAAACTTCGCTGCTTCCATGGCAATGCGCATCGCCTGCTCTTGAAACAACGGTACGCCTTTGGTCTTGCCAAGAATCTGGCGGAGCTCGTTTTCGGGACCATAGCTTGGATGCGGTGAAGGATAGGTCTCCGGTTCAATCCCATCCCGGCGGCGCAAATATGGATGCACCATATCACCTTGAATCGGGCCTGGCCGCACGATCGCCACCTCGATGACCAGGTCATAATAAGTGCGTGGTTTAAGGCGCGGCAGCATGTTCATCTGCGCCCGGCTTTCAACCTGAAAAACACCGAGCGAATCCGCCTTGCACAACATGTCGTAAACTCTGTCGTCCTTCCGCGGAACGCTGGCGAGTGTCTCGCTGCGGCCATGATGCTCGCGCAGCAGATCAAACGAACGCCTGATACAACTCAGCATGCCGAGGGCCAGAACATCGACCTTCAAGAGGCCAAGGGCTTCCAGATCGTCTTTATCCCATTCAATGAAGGTGCGGTCGTCCATGGCGGCGTTACCAACAGGGACAACCTCCACAAGCGGTCCACGGGTTAAGACAAAACCACCGACGTGTTGTGATAGATGTCGTGGAAAGCCGATCAATTCATCGGTCAGTGCGATAACTGCTGCGACGAGCGGATCAGTTGGATCGAAGCCGGCTTCACGGACATGCCTTTCCGGCAGGCTGCCGCTCGACAGTGAGCCCCAGACCATGCCGGCCAGTGCCGCAACGCTGTCTTCCGAAAGCCCCATGGCTTTGCCGACTTCGCGCACGGCAGAACGGGAGCGATAGGTGATTACCGTGGCCGCAAGACCGGCCCGATCCCGGCCATAGCGGCTGTAAAGATACTGAATGACTTCCTCGCGCCGCTCATGTTCGAAGTCAACATCGATATCGGGTGGCTCCTTACGTTCAGGGCTGACAAAGCGTTCAAACAGAAGGTCAACTTCAGTTGGATTAACAGCCGTGATCGCCAGGCAATAGCAAACCACCGAGTTGGCAGCCGAGCCGCGGCCTTGGCAGAGAATGCCTTGTGAGCGCGCATAGTGGACGATGTCATAAACGGTCAGGAAATAGGGCGCGTACTTGAGCTCTTCGATGAGCGCCAGTTCCTTTTTAAGGCTTGTCTGAACGTTATCCGGGATGCCGTTTGGAAACCGCCAGTGCGCACCTTCCCAGCTGATCCTATGCAGATAGGACTGAGGACTATGGCCTGCAGGCACCGGCTCCTCGGGATATTCATAGCATAGCTCTTCAAGTGAAAACCGGCACGCGTTGGCAATCTCGACAGTGCGTGCGACCGCATCTTCATAACCACGAAACAGACGCGCGATCTCAGCCGGGGACTTGATATGGCGTTCTGCATTGGCCTCCAACAGAAAGCCAGCCTCGCGAATGGTTGTTTTCTCGCGGATGCACGTGAGCACATCCTGGAGCGGGCGACGCTCGGGGGCATGATAAAGCACGTCGTTGGTGGCAATGAGTGGCAGGCCACAACGTTCAGCCAATATTGCAAGCGCACCAATACGGGTCCGGTCATCGCCGCGATAGCAATGCGAGGCCGCGAGATAGAGTGGAGCGGACGTAAGTGCGGTCTGTACAAGCTCTAGTTGGCGCTGAAAATGCTCGACACGATCCGTTCCGTGAGTCGCCAATGCCAAACCATCACTCAATCGACTTATGGGGTGAGGGGGGCAGATGTGATGGGGAGTAAGTGGAATGACATTTGTTTGCAGTTCGTCGTTCTGCATTTCATTTTCATGCAAGGCTTCACGCCAGTCCCACTCTTCCGGTGGGAGTGCAATGAAAGTCTGTCCATCGGCATGGGCCGCGACATCATCCAGATAGAGAATGCACGCGCCTTTATCTGCGCGGCCCTGGCCAAGTGAGAGAAGACGTGACAGGCGGCCATAGGCATCGCGGTCAGTGGGAAAACACAGCAAGCTTGGTGCATCCTGCAAGTCCAAACGTGCGCCTACAACGATCTTAAGACCTAATTCTTTTGCTGCAAGATGCGCACGAACGACGCCGGCCAATGTGTTACGGTCAGCCACACCGATAGCAGTAAGACCGTGCCGTGCCGCTTCAATAACCAGCTCATGCGGGTGCGAACCGCCGCGCAGAAACGAAAAGTTGGTCGTGACCTGGAGTTCAGCATAACCCGATGATAATCCACGTCTGCTCCCATCCATCATGTCACCCAAACAAACCGTGCATGTACCAGGCCGGTGCACCGTCTTCGGCTTCGCGCTGGTAAAGGCCCGAACGGAAGACCCAGTAACGGGCACCGCTATCGTCTTCGAGAATGTAGTAGTCCCGGATCAGCGGCTTGCTCGGGAGCCGCTGTGCGGTGCTCTCATTTCGTGGGTGTGTCTGAAATTTCTGTTTGAATATCGTTGTGTTCTGAGGCGCTCTATCGCTTTCATCCTGAAGCGACTGCGAGCCAGAGCTTTGCTTCGTTTCACCAGAGCTGTTCTCGACGTGAGGTATGGAACAGAAGTGTGAAGCATAGGAACCTAAGCTTTTCCACCATTCCGGTGCAATCCGCTCAGGGCCTTGCGCCTTGAGAATACGATGCATGACACGTCGCCAGGTGAAGCGCGCAGGTGGCCCTTCCGGGACTTCGGCCATGACGGTGATCAGTTCTGGCGCGGCGAGTAAAAAAGGCGGACGCTTTCGGGAAGTCGTTTGAGATTTCTCTCTTGGTTGCGAGAAATGAAAAATGCGTCGTTGCCCGCGTTCCGGGATATGACTTTGTACGCGGTCAAGTTGGAATACCGCAGCTTGGCCGAGACGGTTGGTGAGACGGTCGACCAAAGCAGCGGTATTTGCACTTGCCTGTATGCCATCGATGATACCGCTCTGATGAGTAAGACGGGATTGGGTCTCTTCGAGTGTATCGACTTGCAGCGCTTCGAGCGCAATCATGTCGATACCAAAGCCGGCATCGAGCGTACTGAGCTTGTCGCGAAAGAGAGCAATGAGGTGATCTGGCTGGCGACAGGGTTGGCTGGTGCCGATCATCGCATCGGCAACGCTGCCATCAGCGCGATAGAGTGAAAACCTGAGACGACGCGCGCCTTTATGGTGAGCTGCCAGAGCATCACAAAGGTCACGTGCAAGCTCGTGACAGGCGATCTCAATACCATCCGAAGTAATCAGCATATCTGGATAGGATCGGCGCGTGATAAAGACAGGCGGTTCAGTCAAGGGTTGACGCAGATCGGCTTGTCGCCCCAAGGCTTGATCGAGGCGTAGCAACACGGCTTGTGCCAAACCTTCACGCTCAGCCGCACGGCCTCCACCTTTGAATTTGAGGTCCCGAAAACGACGCGCGAGGACAATCCGCGGTAGATCATAAAGTTGGCCAATGCGGCGCAAACCAAGACGTTTCAGAAGGACGACTGTTTGAGCTTCGAGGCGTAAGGCCTCGACAGGAAGGTTTGCAAGTCTTGTCTGATCGTCCGCTGGGTCAGATGCATTTCCATATCGCGCCAAAGCAAAAGCGGCTGCTGGCGTGTTGGCAATGCCAATGCGGGCCTGGTAGCCAGCTCTCTTGAACCGTCTGATGCAATCAGATGATAACACCGCCTCATTTCCGAAAATGTGAGATACGCCGGTGATATCAACCCAGAGGCCATCATCACCTTCCACGTTGCGAGCTGGACCGTAACGCCCGACGGCATAGGCCATGGCGTACAGTCTGGCGCGATCACGTTCCAGCTCTGCTGGTTTTGTCAGCAGCTGCGGAATGGCTGCACGGGCATCGGCCAGAGTTTGGCCAATCTCGATACCCTCCCTGCGCGCGCAGTCGTTCATCGCCGTGATCACCAATCCGCGTTGCCCTGAGAGAACCAGGACAAAGGGATGTGTTTCCGGGACTGCGGATACAGTACGACCATCAACGTGACGGCGTGTAGACTGGCGCAGGCGGTCGATTGCAAACGTTGGCAGCCAGATGGAGAGAAAGCGTTTATCGCCATCATGGAGAGAGCTGCTCATAACGCTCGCTGCCGCAAATCGTCAGAATGCCAGCTATGGTCCGGCAAACTGTTCCGCGTATCACGTGCCGGACCAAACGCTCTTGCCTCTCCATCCCACTCAATCGCGACCTCCGATGTTGCGCCGGCAATGGAGTGGGAGCGTCGTCGTTCAAGATTTAACTGCAAACGCGGGCGACCGGGCAAGTTAGCTGCGATAGGGTGCTGTGCACTTGGCATCGGCGCTACCCGCCAGCGTGTTGCTGTCGCTGCCATGGATGGTGTACGTGGGCTGGTCAGAACCAAGGCGGGAACATTGTTGGTCTGAGCCACCAGTGCCAAGCGCCGGGCCGGTGTCAGATCAACATCATCGAGCACACCGACCACACAGGCTACAGCGTTTGACTTAAGCCCTTCCTCCATCGCCCAGAGCACATCCTGGGATCGCGCAGGTTCGACGATTGTCATGGACGTTGAGGTAATGCCAGGAACGTCAGAACCAGGACCATCGAGACCGGGATCGTAAAGTTCACCGAACTCCTGCGCCATGATACGTGGCCAGCACCATAAAATACCGGGTCCGGATTGTTGGGCCTCAACTCCAAGCGCTGCAAACCGTCGATTAAGCAAAGCAAGTAAAAACAGACGCGCAGCGCTCCAACGGGCAGCCCAATTCGATGTGCGTTGATCATTCTCGCTGGCAGCAAAGTGCGGTTTGATCTCATGTACGCCATCGGTTTCGAGACCGTGCGGACCGACGAGATAATCAAAGGACGCATGGCCGAGTGTCCAGGCATCAACTCGTGGTCGTGGCCCAGATTGCGGTCCGGCATCAGGTTGTCTGCCAGATTGCTTTCCAGATCGCTTGCCAGTTTGATTGAAGGGAAGGGGCGAGGACGACGACATGGGGGTGCGGGCATTGCGGGGAAAGATGCCGCCGTCCTCAACTGGCAGACCGGATGGGGAACCGGCTGCAAGCTCATTTGGGGAATGGGTGCACGCGGATACGCTGAACTGGGGCGTGCGGTTCTC
>JBCDBQ010000195.1:0-11736 GCA_039183375.1 Pseudomonadota bacterium | reverse complement strand
TGCAGCGCCGCTTTTTTTTTGCATGTGACGTCACAGGTCCTGGGTCAGGCTGTGACCGCTTCCAATGCCTGGCGAATGTCGCCAATGATATCGTCTTTGTCCTCGATACCAACGGAGAGGCGGACAACATCTGGTCCCGCACCAGCTGCAACCCGTTCTTCGTCGGTCAGCTGGCGGTGGGTCGTCGAAGCTGGGTGGATGACCAGGCTGCGCGTGTCGCCGATGTTGGCCAAATGGCTGAACATGTTGAGGTTTTCGACGAACTGCACACCAGCATCATAGCCGCCCTTCAGGCCGAACGTGAAAACCGCACCGGCCCCCTTCGGGCAGATTTTTTTGTGCAGCTCATGGTATTTGTTGTCTGGAAGACCCGCATAGCTGACCCAACCGACTTTATCGTGGCCCTTGAGATACTGGGCGACAGCGAGCGTGTTCTCGCAGTGCTTGGCCATACGCAGCGCCAGCGTTTCAACACCATTGAGGATCAGGAACGAGTTCATCGGCGAAATGGCCGGGCCGAGATCCCGAAGTCCCATCACGCGGCAGGCAATTGCAAAGGCGAAATTGCCGAAAGTCTCCGCGAGCTTCATGCCGTTGTAGGAGGCGTTGGGCTCGACCAGGGTCTTGTAGCGATGCTTGGCGCCCATCCAGTCGAAGGTGCCGCAATCGACGATGATGCCGCCAATTGAGTTACCGTGGCCGCCAATGAACTTGGTCAAGGAATGCAGGACGATGTCAGCGCCGAAATCAATCGGGCGGCATAGGTAAGGCGTCGCCATTGTATTATCGACGATCAGCGGCACACCCGCCTTCTTGGCGACCGCGGAGATTGCTTCGATGTCGACAATCACGCCACCCGGGTTGGCAATGCTCTCGATGAAAATAGCGCGGGTCTTGTCGGTGACTGCAGCCTCGAACGTGGATGGGTCGGTCGCGTCGGCCCAGACGACATTCCAGCCGAACTTCTTGTAGGCGTGATTGAACTGGTTGACGGAACCACCATAAAGCTGACGGCCGCAGATGAACTCGTCGCCCTGCTCCAGCAACGAGTGGAACGTCATAAACTGTGCGGCGTGGCCGGAAGCGACAGCGAGGGCCGCAGTACCACCCTCCAACGCAGAAACACGTGCTTCAAGCACCGACTGCGTCGGGTTCATGATCCGCGTGTAGATGTTGCCGAATGCTTCGAGGCCGAACAACGACGCGGCATGATCAGCATCATTAAACACAAACGACGTTGTCTGATAAATAGGTGTCGCCCGCGCACCCGTGGCCGGGTCTGGAGCAGCGCCCGCATGAACCGCGAGCGTATCAAACTTGGGTTGTACTTCGTTTGTGCCATCCGACATGGTGCGTCTCCTCATTGTTCGGCGTTTTCTAACCATATCTTCAGGGGCAATATTTCGACTAAGTCAATGATTGATCGCCAATTCACAGCGCGCGTGAAGTCTGCGAATAGGAGAAAATCTACGAGTCTCCGCGCATTGCAGGAATTTTATGCTTTAGTATGGTCCGTCGTGAGCAAAGGAGTTGCCGGCACTCTCCGTGCGCGAAACGACGAGGCGAATTGCAGCAAACCGGACCGCAGTGGAACAACGAACGATCGTGCTGCGAGGCGGATACAAGAACAAACCGGGAGTCGATATGGAAACGCTTTTCCCAGCCTTGATGGGCGCCATTGGAGGATTGTTCGGCGGCAACATACTCGCTCGCCTGATTGGCGGTGGTCAAGTCGGGCTTGGCACTGGATCATTGGTCGGACTAGTCGGCGGCATCATCGGGCAGTTTCTGATTGGTCCGGAGTTGGGGCCAGTTATCGGTGCATCGGCAAACGGTTTTGATCTCGCAACAATCTTTGCCAATCTGCTTTCCGGAGCGGCCGGTGGCGGCATTCTCGGCTTGATCCTCGGTGTCATTCGGCGCGTTGCGAGCTAGTGAATTCGGGTGGAGCGTCAGAGGACAACGTGCCGAGGAAAGCGATCAGGTCGTCACGCTCCTGGCCGCTCAGTTGAAGGTCCCGCACGATGTTAGCTGCAAGCGATGGGCGCTTTTCAAATCCGCCAGCGTAATGCGAGACCACCTGATCAAGCGACGACATTGATCCGTTGTGCATGTAGGGAGCCGAGTATTTGAGCTCGCGCAGGCCCGGTGTTTTGAAGAGTGGCGCTTTAGGGCCTCCCGCTTCTGGAAGAGCACCGCGCCCGAGGTCAGATGTCTTCAGGCCAATGTCGTGAAAGCGCTCATCTCCAAACCGCCAGCCGCCATGGCAGGACAGGCAACCGGCCCTGCCGACGAATAACTCAAAGCCACGGTACGCAGAGAGCGAGATCGCGGAACGGTCGCCGGCAATCCATCTGTCAAATCGCGTCTCAGGCGAAACAAGTGTGCGCTCGAAAGTTGCGATGGCCTGCAGGATCGATGAAGGGCTGATTTCGCCGGTCGGCGGGAAAGCCTTCTGGAAACGCTCCCTGTATTTCGCATCGCGCATCAAAGCCTCGGCGATGGTTGATAGCGCCCCCGCCATTTCGTTGGGATGCTCGATCGGAACCTGGGCCTGAGCTTCCAGCGTCGGCTTCCGGCCATCCCAATAGAGCGCTTTGCTCCAAGCGAGATTCCAAAGAGACATGGTATTGCGCCGGAGAGGCTGGCCGTTGCGTCCGAGGGCCGTCGACCGTCCATCAGAAAATCCCAGAGCCGGATCATGGCAACTCGCACACGATCTTTGGCCGTCTCCCGAAACCTGTTTATCAAAGAACAGTTCCCGACCCAGTGCAATTTTGGCTGGTGTGATGGGATTGCCCTTTGGCGCTGGGATAGTGCCTGGCCTGGCAAAGATGGTCTTCCAGATCTCAGCTGGCGCAGGCACCTCAGATGGAGTTGGCGACTGGCCGGAAGATCGGGCCGCAGCCAAGACACAAACAATTCCGACGCAAAGAACTGCGGCGAGACTCTTAGCCCATCGAGGTGTTTGTCGCGTGATCACATGCGTTGCTTAAGCTATCCAAGTGCACTCCTACGCCCTACGCGCAGACAACAACAAATTCTGATACCCCGTCTTGGCGAGACGAGGGCGTGCGCTCGTGATCACGCCATAGTCAACGCCAACCCAACCAATTTCACCGGACAACCGGCCGTATTCGATTTTCGGGCATCGGTTCATCACGACTGTCAGGCCGGCATCCTCTGCCAGCCGGGCGGCTTCGTCGTTCCTGACGCTCAGCTGCATCCAAACGACCTTGATACCCAGCTCATCCTTTAGTCGGATGGCGTCTTTGGTAATCTCAAGTGCAGCTTCCGCCCCGCGAAATATATCGACCATCTCGACCGGACCGGGTACGTCATCCAGGCTGCCATAGACGGTCTGTCCAAGTAGGACGGAGCCCGCCATTGTCGGATTGACAGGGTGAACGACATAGTCCTTGCCGAGCAGATATTTCAGCGCGAAATAGCTTGGCCGGTTCGTGTTGGCGCTGGCACCGACCATGGCGATGCTGCGGACAGAGGTTAGAATACTTGTGATGTAGTGATCGCTGTATTGATCGTGATCCATAAGCGTCTTAATCGGCAACCGGCGGCGGCAGCGTCATCCTTCCATTTTCATCAAGTGGCGAGTGGGGGTTGAACGCAACTTCCCAGAGATGTCCGTCGGGATCGGCAAAGTAGCCAGAGTAACCACCCCAGAAAACCTTCTCGGCAGGCTTTTTGATCTCAGCACCACATTCAGCGGCAAATGCCAATGCGGCATCAACTGCTTGCTCGCTCTCTAGATTAAGCGCCAGCGCGACGCCGCGAAAGCCCTGGCCGGCAGCATCGACTGTCGCATCTTCGGCCAATTCATCGTGACCGTAGAGGCCGAGCACAATGCCGTTCATGTCGAAGAAGCGAACGCCCTCGCTTTCAAAGTCGGCTGGTCGAAATCCGAGCTTTCTATAGAAGGTGTCAGAGCGTGCCAAATCGCGCACGCCAAGCGTGACCATCGTCAGTCTTTGCGGCAGCATTTCTTACTCCCCGGTCCAAACCGGTGTGCGCTTCTCGATAAAGGCGCCGATGCCTTCCTCGGCATCACGGGCGAGCATGTTTTTGACCATCACGCCGGCGGCGTAGTCGTAGGCTTCAGACAATGGCATCTCAAGCTGGTTGTAGAATGCCTCTTTGCCAATAGCGACAGTAAGGGGCGACTTGCTGGCAATCTGATCAGCAAGGTTTCTGGCTTCGCTCATCAGGTCAGCGGGTGCAGTCACGCGATTGACCAGGCCATGTGTCTTGGCGTCTTCAGCCGAGAGCATGTCGCCGAGTAAAAGCATCTCCATCGCCTGCTTGCGCGAAACATTACGAGACAGCGCGATCATTGGTGTCGAGCAAAACAATCCGATGTTCACACCCGGTGTGGCGAACTGTGCTTCCGTCGACGCCACAGCCAGATCACACGTCGCGACCAGCTGACAACCCGCTGCAGTCGCGATGCCATGGACCGCCGCAATGAATGGCTTTGGTGAACGGACGATCGATTGCATCATCGTCGCGCAGGCATGCATTGTCTCCTCAAAGAATGCACGACCGCGGTCCCCGTCCGTACGCCGGGCAGTCATTTCCTTGAGATCATGACCGGCACAAAAGCCTGGACCATTAGCTGCCAGAATGACAGCAGAAATGGAGCGGTCTTCCGACACTTTTGCGACCGCATCGGTGAGGGCGGCGATCATTGACAGCGACAAAGCGTTCCGTGGCTTCGGACGGTTGAGCGTCAGCAGGGCGATAGCTCCGTCCTTTTCAATGAGGACGGGTTGATCTTCCGCAGTTGCGTCTGGTGCACTGTCCTGGGCGACACGGTCCTGCATCTGAGTTGCCTTTCTGACTGGCAATACGAGCCTGAACGCCGGGGCCGACAGCAACGCTGATCAGCACGGACAGGCTTTCAATGAGTCGAAGTGAACTGGTAAAGTAGCATATCTGTGGGGGCGGACAACTTTCCTTCCGCGACCGCGACTTTCAGCCGGTTACGAAATGACCATTGTGGGGTTGGCAGTTGTGGCGGCTTCGCACAAAATCAGGTCAAGCATTGCCAAGCCTTTTCTCGAGGACCAGCTCATGAGCAAAATAGAGTTAGCCTATGGTCGTACAGGCCTGGAAGTTGAGCTTCCGGAGAAAGCCCGTCCGGAAATTATACGCAAACCAGCCATGCCGATCCCTGCTGATCCAGGCGCTGTCATAGATGCCGCGTTGGATCAGCCGATCGAAGCGGAAGGACTGGAGAAGGTTGCGGAGCGCGGCAAGAGCGCCTGCATCCTCATTTGCGATATCACGAGACCAGTTCCGAATGGCTTGTTCCTGCGCAAGCTCATTGACCGGTTGATGGCCGGTGGCATTGCGCAAGACAAAATCACAATCCTCGTCGCCACAGGATTACACCGGCCGAACCTCGGTGATGAACTTGCTGAACTGATTGGCGACCCCTGGGTCTTGGAGAATATTCGCATCCTCAATCATGATGCCCGCGATGATGCTGCACATGTCGATTTCGGCGTGACGGAAACGCGCCAGACGCCCGTCTTGCTGGATCGCAGCTTCGTCGAAGCCGATGTCAAAATCGCAACAGGCCTCGTTGAACCACACTTCATGGCCGGTTGGTCTGGTGGCCGTAAAGTTATCGCTCCGGGCGTCGCCCATCATACAACCATCCGGACGTTCCATTCTGCACGTTTCATGGAAGACCCGGCTGCGACCTCCTGCAATCTGCTCAACAACCCATTGCATGTAGAACAACTTGAAATTGTCCGCATGATCGGCGGGGAGATATACGCGCTCAACACAGTGATTGATGAAGAACGCAATCTCGTATTTGCGTCCTACGGCGAAATTATCGCGAGCCACGCGGCAGCCGTCGAGTTCGTCAAAACGGCAACGGCAATACCGGTTGGCCGCCGCTTTAAGACAGTCGTGACTTCGGCCGCGGGATATCCGCTCGACAAGACCTACTATCAGACAGTGAAGGGGATGGTGACGCCGGTCGATATCCTCGAACCTGGAGGCGACTTGATCATCGTCTCCGACTGTTCGGAAGGCCTGGGTTCACCAGAATTCCGCCTTGCCCAGGAACGTCTCGTTGCACTCGGACCGGAAGCATTTCTCAATACGCTGCTTGAAAAGTCGCTGGCTGACATCGACGAGTGGCAAACAGAAATGCAGCTTAAACCGATGCGTGTGGGCCGGATCGCACTCTATGCCCCTCATCTGAGCGATGACGATCACGCTGCGACGGGGGTTGACCAAGTCAAAGATCTGACGAGGGAGATTGCAGCGTCCATGGCGCTTCATGGTGAGGACCAAATCGCCGTGATCCCGGAAGGGCCCTATCTCATCCCCTTCTACCAAGCTTGAGCATCAGCTCCTGAGAGGAACCGCGCGGCAACTGGTGATCTGCGCATTTGAGCGCAGTTGGCAAAAATTCTGTGCCCATCTGACGCGCGGCACTCTTCGAAATGGATCGGCAAACCCGCGCATTGCATCCTAACCCTTCAGTTTGGAAAGAAGCGGCTGTCAAAAATGCGCAGACGGACAAAGCTTAAGCCTAGAGAGATCGTGTTGGCTGTTTTGCTCACGCTTTCGGCCGTGATTGCAATCGGTGGCTCGATATTGGGTGAGATTTAACGCGGGCCGCCAAACTCGCGTTGCGTGGATCGACGGGCCTCAGCGGCCGATGAATGGTGACGATGGCGCCGCAGCCTCGTGAAACGCCGCCATTTCGATCGTCGATTCGACACCAATCTGATCGAAATTTTGATCCAGCCAGGACGTGGCAGAGGCCCGACCGATGTCCCGCAAGTGCTTCAGAAACGCCCACTCCGCATTCAGTTTCGTCGAAGCTGGAAACTGCACGATCTCTTCGCCACCCACACGGTGGAGCAAGACTTCGCGATATCCCAACCCACTGAGTTCGCCGCGCCGCAGGCATCTGTTAACGAAGTCGACGTGACGCATCTCTTTAATCAATGGCGCATTGAACGAAATCTCGTTGACCCGATCCATGATCTCGCGAGCAGTCTTGGGCGTTGATGGGCGTGAGATCGGATTGACCTGAACAATCAACACATCCGGTGCCGAGCAACAGTCAAAGAACGGGAACAGAACCGGGTTCCCCATGAAGCCGCCGTCCCAGTAGGGCACACCGTCAATCTCAACAGCCTGGAAGAGATAGGGAAGGCACGCGGAGGCCATCACAGCCTTGGCCGTCACTTCGGATCCCGTGAAGACTTTGACCCGGCCGCTGTGGACATCTGTTGCAGAGATAAACAGCTTTACACAGTCACAGGATTGCACTTCCGCGAAGTCGATCTCACGGTTGAGCAGGTCCTCTAACGGATTGATATTGAGTGGATTGAACTGATAGGGCGAGACCACACGAGACATCATCTCGAACGCTGTCAGGGCCGGATTGGCATCTAGCCCCCAGTTCTGGAAGAACACATCGAGAGCCGTGCGTTGCAGTGGGCTGGCAGCCGCCTCGCGACTAACCGTTTTCCAGAACTGCTTGAGGCGTTCGCGTGCGAAGTCCGGGCCACCGCGCATAAGCCCTTCAGCCATGACGATAGCGTTGGCGGCGCCGGCGCTTGTTCCCGATACCGCCTCTATGGCAAGCCGGCCATCGGCGAGCAGCTGATCAAGCACACCCCAGGTGAACGCACCATGAGATCCTCCGCCCTGAAGCGCAACGTTGACCCTTTTGATCTGCGGATCATGGGGCCAATGCCAGTGGCCATTTGTCCTTAGATGATCGTGCGCGTGATCAGCCTCTCCTTGCGACATTACTGGGCCGTCCAGCCACCATCGATGGAATAGTTCGAGCCGGTGATCGAGGCTGATTCATCACTGGCGAGGAAGGTCGCCAGGGCGCCGACCTGTTCGGTCGATGCAAACCTGCCGCTCGGCTGCTTCGCCAGGATCCAGGCTTTGGCTTCCTCGTGCGTCAGGCCTTGTGCCGCCGCAACATCCGGGATCTGCGCTTCCACCAAAGGTGTCGCCACAAAACCTGGCGAGATAGCGTTGCAAGTAATGCCGGTCGTCGCGAGCTCCAACGCCGCCACCTTGGTCAGCCCGGCAAGGCCGTGCTTGGCTGCCACGTAGGCAGCCTTGTTCGGCGAAGCGCGCAGCGAATGCGCCGAGCAGACGTTAATGATGCGGCCCCAGTTGCGCGCCTTCATACCCGGCATCACTGCCTGCATGGAATGAAAGCTGGACGACAAGTTGATCGCGAGAATGGCATCCCATTTTGCTGCTGGAAACTCGTCGATCGGCGCAACATGCTGAATGCCTGCATTGTTGACCAGAATATCAACCTTGCCGAACTTCGCCTCTGCATCCTTGACCATTTGCGAAATTTGCGACGGTTCAAGCATGTTTGCCGAACTGAAATCCGCCTCGCTGCAGGACTCCCGGACCTGATTGATCGCTTCGGCGTTGTCTTCAGCGCTACCAAGCCCGTTCAGCACGACCTTTGCTCCAGCCACGGCAAAGGCTTTGGCAATGCCCAGGCCAATACCGGAGGTCGAACCGGTCACGATGGCAACTCTGTCCTGCAGTTTCATATATTGCTCCGATCGTGCGCGAGCCGCGATTCGAGGCTCTATCCCCGATTAACGCTTGTAGCCCGCCAGTTTTGCAAAAGTCACGCGGCGTGGTGGACCCGCTCCAGCCGCAATGTTCTTAACTTCAAGGTAGTCGACGTCGCGAAACCTATCTGCCACGGACACCGGAATGTCGCCAATCACAACCAGTAAGATGGGATCCGGCAGGCTGCCGCGGTAGGGGCGCCTCAATTGATAATGATCTCGTGGCCGACCGGCCGGCGGCCAGATACGTATCGGCGTTTCTTCACCACGAAGATAGTAGAGCAATTCCGCGGTAACATCCCGTTCGAGTGTGAGCACACTGCCGAACGGCTTCTCCAGTTCTTTCGCCGCCTTCAACTGTTTGGCTGTCGCGCGGGCGATGTTCTCCCACCCGAGCGTCCGGGCAAATGGGTCCTGTCCGTTTGGTAGGCGGAAACTCCCAGCCTGAGTGACCAAAGCGCCAAGCAGCAACAGGACTGCGATGTGGATCGCCAATGATGACCGCAGCCAGCCCCAGGAGAGCTCCCGAACCATGGTCGCTGTCACGAGGATGGTTGCTGAAACATAGCTGACGGCAGCCCAGTTCGCGTGGGCACGTGAGAGAAAGGCTTGTACGGTGACAATGGCGATGATCGGCAATGCAAACGCGAGTAGAAGCCGATCTTTTCCTTCGATCTCTCCATAGTAGGCACGTTTGATAATCACCAACAGGCCACCAAAAAGAATCGGCCCGAACACGCCAAACTGCGACCCAAAAAACTCAAGCGCTTTACTAGGATTGAACAGCGCACCGCCCCACTTCGCATTGTCAGCGGTGTGAGCGAACGTCGCGAAGCTGTTCTCGTAGTTCCAGTTGAGGTTGGGCAGGATCAGAAGCAATGCAATGACGATACTCGTCCACCATCGCAAGTCATATAAGAACGCACGGCGACTTGGTGTCATCGCAAAGTATAGGATGGCGCACAGAACGAAGTAGGCCATTGCGTATTTGGCATTCAAGCCCAAGCCGAGCGCAATACCAAGTGCAATAGCACTGATCCACCCATTCTTGCCGTCGAGCAAATGAATGAAAGCAAGAAGTGCTAACGCCCAAAAGAAGAGCAGAGGCACATCGGTTGAAATAATACCGGCCGAGAGCGACACGCCAGGGAGTGTGGCAAAGACCAGCCCGCTGAGAAATCCGACGCGGGCGTCATAGATCTTCGTTGCGATTGCAAACACAACCAGCGCAGTGCCGGTGTGTAAGAGCGGTGAGGACAGCCGGATGCAGTATTCTTCGATGCCGCAAGCGCCCGTTGTCAGCGAGATGAGCCAAGCAATCATAGGTGGCTTGGAATAGTAGCCAAAGGCTGGATTTTCACTCCAAGACCAATATTGCGCTTCGTCGAAGAATAGATCCGTCCGGTTGAAGTATAGAGTGATCAGTCGAAATATTAACAAAAGCGCCAACACCGCGAACAAGCGCATCATCCACGTTTTCGTGCTAGCGTTAGCCTCAAAATCTGGAAAAGTAAGCTTCATTGTGGTTGCTTTAATCTGTTCCGTCGTGACACTTGCGAAATGATCTACCGTCTCTGCGCTGATTTAACCGCTTGTTGTTCAGAGGCAAACCCCGGCAAGAAATTGTCAACGGCTCCGTGCCATCACATTCACACTGCAACGAGCAATCTGTCGAGCCAATGCGCGCCTCTGTTGTCCTTCCAGCCATGAATGAAGCCGGCAATATAGGGCGCCTGGTGGAGGAGACCTACGCGGTTGTCCCGGCGGAACAGCTGCTGGAGGTGATCGTTGTCGACGACGGGAGCGACGATTCGACCGCCGATGAAATCAAATCGCTCATAAGTTCCGGCAAATATGTGGGCCTGCGCTACCTGCGACATGAAAACCGCAGTGGTCAGAGCGTAGCGTTGCGGACGGGCATTCTGGCTGCAAAATCGGCGATTATTGCGCAGATGGATGGTGACGGTCAGAACGATCCGCGCGATCTGGAAAAGCTGTTGGGCCTGCTGGCACCGCCGTCAAGCGACTCCGGGCCGGCCTTGGTCGGTGGCGTGCGCACCAGTAGAAAAGGAGCCAGCTCCAAGCGGCTGGCATCGAAAGCAGCGAACTGGATCAGGGATGCCGTCCTGCGGGACAACTGTCCTGACACAGGCTGCGGCATCAAGGTCTACTGGCGCGAAGCGTTTCTGCTGCTGCCGTTTTTCACCAGCATTCATCGTTATTTGCCGGCGCTTTTCCAAACCTATGGCTATGAAGTCGCTTATCTACCGGTTAACGATCGCGAGCGGCTGACCGGACAGTCCAAATATTCAAATCTGGTCCGCGCCCTGGTTGGGCTGTATGATCTCATGGGGGTGAGCTGGCTGAGGCGGCGATCGCGAAAACCCAATGTCGTCGAGGACCTGGTCAGTGACTGATCCCTCGGAAGTCGATCCGGGTTTCGCGGGGGAAGTCATAGCTGAGGTCCGGCTTGGTCTTCAAACCGATAACGGTCGCAGCCGTCGATAGCAACGGGCCAGAGCCCGAGTCTGAGAAAGCCTATATGGACGCTTTTGTTGCCAAGTTGGCCGCCTGGTGGGCCGGAACCTCGACAACCGAGATGGTCTGGCTGACGATTGGGTTCACGGCCCAGTTGATGTTCTCGATGCGGTTCATCCTGCAATGGATCGCAAGTGAACGGGCCAAGCAGTCAATTGTACCTGAGGTCTTCTGGTACTTCAGCTTCGCCGGCGGAACCATGCTGTTTGCATACGCGATCTACCGCGTCGATCCGGTTTTCATCATGGGGCAGGGTACCGGACTGCTGATTTATGCGCGCAACATTCATTTCATTTGGAAAGACAAGCAGGCTGCGAACAAGGACGGGTCATCACAGAAAGTTGCGGCAGAGTAGGTTGAGAGCGCTGTAATTTTGTGATGGCAAGCTGCTAGAGCTGAACGGCGAGAATTCAATCGAAGGAACTTTGATAATGCGTATTGGTCTGATTGTGTGTCTTCTTCTTCTGTCCAGCGTTGCCCCGTCATGGGCAGCGGGCAACTTCAAGACCATTGAAAGCAAGTTTTCGGTGAGCGAAACGCTCGACCGCCTGACCAAAATCCTCAAAAGCAAGGGGATTAAGGTTATGGCACG
>JBCDBQ010000194.1:0-11747 GCA_039183375.1 Pseudomonadota bacterium | reverse complement strand
CGGGCAGGTGATATTGCCAACATGGGCTTTGCCGAGGCAGCCGATCTACCGGTCATTATTGCCGGCGATATCGAACGCGGCGGCGTAATTGCCAATCTCGTCGGCACACACGCAGTGTTACCGCCACTTGATCGAGACCGAATCAAAGCTTTCATCGTCAATAAATTCCGCGGTGACGTTTCACTGTTCGATGGTGGGATGAAGGCCATCGCCGATCACACCGGTTGGTTACCACTCGGCGTCGTGCCCTACTTCAATGATGCTCGATTGCTGCCAGCAGAAGACATTCTGGATCTGGACCGGACCGGCCACGAACCGAGCCCCGCTGATCCCGACAGGACAATCAAGATCGTCGTGCCTGTGATGGGACGCATCGCCAACTATGATGATCTCGATCCGCTCAAGCTGGAACCTGGCGTCGACCTGGTGCTAGCTCATCGTGGTCAACCATTGCCACTCGATGCAGACCTGATAATCCTTCCGGGCTCCAAGAGTACGATTGGCGATCTCATCGCTCTCCGAGAAGAGGGTTGGGACATCGATATTGCTGCCCACATCCGCAAGGGCGGACATGTTCTCGGTCTTTGTGGTGGCTACCAGATCCTCGGCAAAACGGTGGATGATCCAGACGGCATCGAGGGCCACCCCGGCTGCTATGATGGGCTCGGTCACCTCGACGTCACGACCAATCTGCTGCCCGACAAAGTCGTCCGGCCGGTGACGGGCCGTCATCTGGCCAGCAATGAGCCGGTCACCGGTTACGAAATCCATATTGGCCGCACAGACGGCCCGGATTGCAGTCGTCCCGTATTCAAGATTGAAGATCGTAATACCGGTGCTGCGTCAGCCAACGGCCGGATCATAGGCACCTACGTACACGGGATCTTCGGTGAAGATGGGTTCCGGCGCGCCTTCCTCGGCACAATCCGAGAAGGGGTTGCGAGCGAAGTCAATTATGAGACAACGGTTGAGCACACACTCAATGCCTTCGCCGACCATCTTGAGCAGTGCCTAGATATCGAACGCGTGGAAGAGACTGCACGAGCGTAAGACGAATAGCGTTCATGTAGATGATAGGCCGAAAACCAGAATAACCACGATGGCTTGCACGCCACACGCTGCGACCAGCAACGTCAATGCGCGCGAGATGTCATCGGGCCGCGCCTGTCGGCGACCCTCGCCGTTCATCCAAGGATCATCAACGATAGTGTCGCCATAGACGCGAGGACCGGCCAGCGCGAGATCAAGTCCGCCGGCCATGGCAGCTTCTGGCCATCCTGCATTCGGCGAACGATGGCGGTGCGCATCATTCCAGACTGCACGCCATGCTCTGACGAACGAGCCTCCACAAACACCCGCCGCGATCGCAACGAAGACAGCGGACAAGCGCGCCGGCACAAGATTGAGAACATCATCCAGGCGCGCTGATGCCCAACCAAATTCCTCATACTTCTCGTTGCGATGACCAATCATGCTGTCGGCTGTATTGACCATCTTGTAAGCGAGCAATCCGGGCAGTCCAGCAACCAGATACCAAAACGCTGGTGCAACAATGCCATCAGAAAAGTTCTCAGCAGCGCTCTCAATTGCAGCGCGACTGACGGCGGCCTCGTCCAACGTCTCAGGATCGCGACCGACGATCATCGAAACAGCCTGACGCGCTGCCGCCAAGCCGCCATCAGAAAACGCCTGGCGAACGCGGGCAACGTGTTCATAGAGACTGCGTTGCGCGAGCATGATGGCGACAATGCCAACCTCGAGCACCAAGGCAAAGGGTGCGACGTCCACAACGAGCCGGACTGCAACGCCGATCAGAATTGCAACGACAAGCATGACAAGAAGCGCAAGTACGCCTTTCAGGCGTCGCCCAGAATCTCTGTTCAAAGCACCGTCTAGTAGATCAATCAGCCGACCCATCAACGTGACCGGATGTGGGAACCGTCGCCATAGCCAATCGGGATCACCCAAGATCGCATCAACGACCAGCGCGATCAGCAAGAGCCCGGCTGTCGTCTGAAGATCCAACATCACTTGGCAGCAGTCGGTCGAAGCGCTGACTGCAAGCACTGTTCTAATCGCCTAAAGTTCTCAGCACTGCCAGGTAGCCCGAACCGCATCCGCGTTGGTTCATTCTCGAAGACTCTTGTCAGAATACCGGCGCGCGCCAGTTGACGATGAACCGTGGCGGCATGCTTATGCGCAAACAATCGAAAGAGTGACGTCCCACCGACAAGCTCAAGGCCGAAGCTGGAGAGTAGCGTGTCTAGTTTTTGGGATTGCTCCTGGTAGCGTCGACGCGCGACAGCTGACCAATTGCTATCACCCAGAGCCTGCACCCCAATCACGAGTGCTGGACCCGGCACAGCCCACGGCCCCAACAACTGTTCGAGCGCAGAGATCTCCTTGCTGTCGCCCAGCGCAAATCCAAGTCGAACACCCGCGAGACCAAAAAACTTGCCAAAGGACCGCAAGATCACCAGCCCTGGCTGGCCTGCATTCGGCACAGCTGAAATCGTCGGATCCACATCGGCGAAAGCCTCATCTACAATCAATAGGCCACCGCGATCAGCCAGCTGCGCGGCTAACGCGTGCAGCCCCTCCGGAGCAATAATCCGTCCGTCCGGATTGTTGGGGTTGGTGACGATCGCAACATCGGCCCCGGACAATGCCTCAATGCTCACCACGACCGAGACCTGCCGCGCTGTGCGTTGCCAACTGATGGCATGCTCCGAATAGGTCGGGCCAAGCACGCGAACGTCAGCATCCGGTCGGAGCAGCGGCAAAAGTTGAATCAACAACTGCGTTCCCGGCGCTGCAACAATCGGACAGGTATCAGAAGCGCCATAGGCTGACTTTGCAGCCTCCAGAAGTCGCGCGTAATCGCCTGCCTGCGGCAGTTGCTGCCAAACAGCACTCGGAATATCCGGCAAAGGATAGGGCTCCGGCGCAATCCCTGTGGATAGATCAAGCCACGCCTTCCCAGGTCCGTCACCGAACTCGGCCATCGCCCGAGATATGTCACCGCCGTGCTTCATGAATTGCTCGTCGCACAACTATCGACAAACTGCCAAGATATTTTGCTGCGGCATTGAAAACAATGTCGATTCCTGGCTATTCGCGGGCGTATCTGCATGGTAGTTTCCGTGAATTCCCAGTAGCCAGGGAAGTCCATGCCACGGTGATCTTGATCGACCCTAGAGGGGATCAGGCCAACCGCTGGAACATCCGAATTGGCGCCAAGGCGTCGCAAGCCGACCGGGATGCATGTCGCAACGGTCCATGAGGGTAGAAATGATCAGAACAATTTGTGTGGCAGCCGCCACCAGCTTCGCAGCTTCAAGTGCCTGGGCACACTCCGGACATGGCCCAGTCGTCGTTAACGGCCATAGTCACCTGCTAGAGGCAGTAGCTGTCATTGCAGCCATCGTTTCAATTGCCGGCATCGCGTGGATCACGCACCGCTATTTGAAGTCACGGTAGGTCCGAACAGGCTGGACAGATCGTCATCTCCACGAAGGGGAGGGGGGGATCCAGGCGATCAGATGCTCGGCACCCCGAGAGATAAGTGTCTGGATTTCCGCCTCCGCTGGAACGACGTCAAAGTTGGATGCAAGGACGAGTAGGAAAAGTTTCTTAAGCCGCCGGATCGCAAGTTCCCTGAGAGCAGCGCTGTCGATCAATCATTTTGCAAAACACTACGAGAAATCAATGTCTGAAAAAATCGGAGTGATGGTATGCGGGCATGGCTCGCGCTCACAGGCAGCCGTCGACGAATTCTCCGTCGTCGCGGAAAAACTCAGAGAACATTTCCCTGAGTGGCCTGTGGAGTACGGCTATCTCGAATTTGCCAATCCGGTGATACGTTCGGGCCTCGACAAGCTCCGCGATGAAGGCGTTGACCACATCCTGGCTGTTCCAGGAATGTTATTTGCCGCAGCTCACGCAAAGAATGATATTCCATCCGTCCTCAACAGCTACCAGGCCGAAACCGGCGTCAAGGTCAATTACGGTCGCGAACTTGCAGTCGACCCCAAGATGATCCGCGCCGCCGCAGATCGCATCCAGGAGGCATTAGATAGAGCCAATTCCGAACATGGCGAATTGGAAAACCATGACGTTTGTCTGGTCGTGATTGGTCGCGGCGCATCAGATCCTGATGCCAATTCCAACGTCTCGAAGATCGCACGCATGCTTTGGGAAGGTTTCGGTTTCGGTTGGTGCGAGGTTGGCTACTCCGGTGTCACCTTCCCTCTTGTTGAACCTTGCCTCGAACATGTCACGCGCCTTGGCTATAAACGCATTGTCGTATTTCCCTATTTCCTCTTCACCGGCATTCTCATCGACCGGATCTATGGCTTTACCGACGTCGTGGCTGAGCGCCATCCAGACATTCAGTTCATCAAGGCCGGATACCTCAACGATCATCCGCAGGTCATTGCAACGTTCGCAGAACGCGTCACTGAAATACTCGGTGGCCAGAACCAGATGAACTGCGCGCTTTGCAAGTACCGCGCTCAGGTCCTCGGCTTCGAGGATGAGGTTGGTGCACCACAGGAAAGTCATCATCATCACGTCGAGGGCATGGGCGCATCGGCTCCAGGCTCGCAAGTCGAAGACTGCGCTCTCTGTGATACCTTCTGCACTGGCAAGTGCAGAGTTGTTGCCACCAACCACGGTCATCATCATCACGACCATTCGCATAGTCACGATCATAGTCATGGGCACGATCATGGGCACGATCATGCCCACGCGCATGACCATAGTCATGATCACCACGATCACGACCATCATCATCATCCCTATCCCCACGCAGATCATCCGCTGGGACCGAAGAGCGTGCTGAAGGAGAGCGACGGCTAACCATGGCGCTCGACTATCTGCGAGATCCTGCTGCAATCTACC
This sequence comes from Pseudomonadota bacterium, assembly GCA_039183375.1. Taxonomy (GTDB): domain Bacteria; phylum Pseudomonadota; class Alphaproteobacteria; order Rhizobiales; family Hyphomicrobiaceae; genus Tectiglobus. The sequence continues at coordinate 6,845 of JBCDBQ010000194.1, read as the reverse complement.
GTCAATCGTTTGCGACGATCCGGAACGAGACCGATCTCGCTGGGTTGTCGAACGACGAGGCCGCGATCGCAACGCGTGTCATGCACGCCTGCGGCATGACGGATGTCGTCGCCAGCCTAACGTTTCGCGGAGATGTCGCGGCAGCCACCCGAAACGCGCTTGCGAATGGCAAGGCCGTGCTGACCGATGTTGAGATGGTGCGATCCGCCATCATGACCCGGCATCTGCCAGACGGGTCAAACGTGATCTGCCGCCTCAATGACGAACGCACTCCGGATCTCGCCAAACAACTGACGACGACACGCTCAGCAGCAGCGGTCAGCTTGTGGCAGGACGATCTCGATGGCGCAGTGGTGGTCATCGGCAACGCTCCTACTGCTCTTTTTGCACTGCTGGAAATGATAGATACCGGTGGTCCGAAACCAGCCGCGCTCTTCGCTTTCCCCGTCGGATTTGTCGGCGCGGTCGAATCGAAAGATGAGCTGCTCTCCGACCATCGCGGTTTGAACTTTGTAACTCTTACAGGTCGCCGCGGCGGAAGTGCGATTGCAGCTGCTGCCTTCAACGCAACATTGATCGGAGCACGCGATCAATGACACCTTGGTTGACAGTCATCGGTGTTGGTCTGGACGGTCTCGACGGCCTGAGCCAGCGTGCCCGTGATGCGTTGGCTACGGCAGAACTGGTAGCAGGATCAAGTCGCCTGCTTGAAGCCACATCCGTTGCACCTGAGAGGCGCTATGTCTGGCCATCGCCGTTCAGTGAAGGGTTGGCGCACGTCGTGGCCCAGCGCGGCAGACCGGTTGCCATTCTCGCCACCGGGGATCCGATGCACTATGGCGTCGGCGCATCTCTGGCGGAGCGCATTTCAATCGAAGAAATGGTCATCATACCTGCCCCGTCAGCATTCAGCCTTGCCGCCTCTCGCCTTGGCTGGGCGCTCCAGGACGTGCACTGCATCTCCTTGCACGGTCGGCCATTGGAAACGTTGTTTGCGGCCCTTCAGCCCGACGCCCGGCTCCTCGTACTCACGAGTGATGGTGAAGCTCCAAGTCAGATCATGAGCCTGTTGCTGCAGGCCGGTTATGGTCCGAGCCAGGTGACCGTTCTCGAAAATCTCGGTGGAGAGGACGAGACGTCTCACCAGCTGCTTGCCGAAGAGCATAGCTTCGACAGTTTCGCCGCTCTCAATGTCATGGCTGTTCAATGCATTGCCGAAGAAGACGTCCAACACCTGCCGCTTATACCGGGACTTCCAGACGGTGCCTTCCTGCATGATGGACAAATGACGAAGCGCGAAGTGCGTGCAATGACATTGGCAGCGCTGGCGCCTGCCCCTGGCGAGCGTCTTTGGGATGTCGGTGCCGGTTGTGGTTCGGTCGCCATCGAGTGGTTGCGCGCGGCGCCACGCAGTTCAGCGGTCGCCTTCGAGCGCGATGACGAACGAATCGGCATGATCGAGCACAACGCGCTTCGTTTAGGCGTACCGCACCTCTCTGTTGTCGAAGGAACGTTGCCGGAGAGCCTCACGGGCCAAGCACCACCCGACGCCATTTTTTACGGCGGCGCCTTAGCCAATCAAGATGTTTTTGAGCACTGCTGGAGTGCACTCCCGTCTGGTGGCCGGATCGTCGCCAACGCCGTCACCTTGGAAGGTGAAACCGCGCTGGCGGAGCGTCAAAAAACACATGGGGGGGAACTCGTACGGATCGAAATATCGCGCGCAATCGCAGTCGGACGGTTTCGCGGCATGCAACCCGGTATGGCGGTCATGCAATGGCGGGCGGTGAAGCCATGAGCAGCGTGCGCACAACCGGCAAGCTCTACATCATCGGCGTCGGCCCTGGCGATCCCGACCTGATGACCCTCAAGGCCGTGCGATTGATTGGCATGGCCGACGTGATTGCTTATCCGGTGACAGAGAGTGGACAGTCTCGGGCGCGTCGCATCTCGGCCGAATTCATAACCCAGCATCACAAGACGATCGCTTACACATTGCCAATGTCCGTTGATCCGGCACCGGCTCAGGCTGCCTACGACGAAGTCGCCAATCAGATGCGCACTCATCTCGACGCTGGTCGAACGGTCGCTTTACTTTGTGAAGGCGATCCGTTTCTTTATGGCAGTGGCACACACATTCATCGCCGGCTGGCAGCCGGTTACGACACACAGGTCGTGCCAGGCGTCACATCGCTAACGGCCAGCGCCGCCGCCAGTGGCGAGCCACTGGTTGTTCGCAACGAAATTCTGAAGGTTCTGCCGGCACCGCTTTCAGCTGAAGAGCTGAGAAAAGAACTCCAGTCATTCGATCGCGCCGCCATTATAAAACTGGGGCGGCATTTCAAGAAAGTCTCAGACGTGCTGCACGAGTTGGGCCTCGCCAAAAATGCAATGCTCATCTCCAACGCCACAGCCGATGAACAGGTCGTCAAGCAACTATCAGACGTCGACCCGGAGTCTGGCGAGTATTTCGCAATGATCCTCGTCGGCAGGGAGGGTGACCAATGACCAACACGCATCCAATTGTACTTGTGCTGGGAGCATCGGGGTTGGACATCGCACACAAGATCGCCGATGAGATCGAAGGTTGCGTACTCCATGGCTACTCCAAACGGGTGCAAAACGCCGATGTCCTGTTTGACGAACCAACGGCGCACATTCGTTCGTGCTTTGAGAACGGTCACACCATCATTGGGGTTTGCGCCAGCGGAATTCTGATCCGTGCTGTCGCGCCAGCACTGCAAGACAAGCGGGAGGAACCACCGGTCCTGGCTGTCGCGGAGGATGGCTCATCCGTCGTTCCGTTGCTTGGCGGACATCACGGCGCAAACGAACTTGCCCTACGATTGGCCGACACACTAACCGGCCACGCTGCGCTCACCACTGCCGGAGATGTCCGTCTCGGGATCGCACTCGATGCTCCACCAACAGGCTGGACACTGGTCAATCCGCAGGATGCCAAGGACATCACCGCACGACTGCTATTAGGAGAAGCCGTCGCAATCGATGAGGATCTCGACTGGATTGACCGGTCAGCCCTCAATCTTTCAACCGATGCCGAATTGAAGCTCACCGCAACCCTCGATGCCCGCCAACCGCAGCCGGGAGAATTGCTCTACCATCCCCGCAAAGTCGTGATTGGTGTTGGCTCAGACCGCGGCTGCCCACCAGGCGACTTGATCAGGCTGGTTTCCGATCAATTGCAAACAACACACATCGCTGCCGAGGCCGTCGCCTGCATCGTGTCGCTTGATCGCAAGGCCGATGAGACGGCGATGCACGCTCTTGCTGATCATCTGGGAGCACCAGTGCGCTTCCTGCATGCCGACGCAATCAATACGATCGCAGATCGCATTCCCAACCCTTCCGACGTGGTGATGCGTGAAGTGGGTGTGCCTGGTGTCGCCGAAGGAGCTGCTTTAGCCGCCAGCGGTGCGAAAACCCTGCATGTGGAAAAAATAAAGTCCGCGCGCTGCACCTGCGCAATCGCGATCTCGCCGGGTATCATCGACCCAGACACGGTCGGTCTCCCACGAGGTCACCTGTCGGTCATCGGCATTGGCCCCGGCCAAAAAGAATGGCGCAGTGGAGAAGCCGAAAGACTTCTGCGCGAGGCAAACGACTGGGTTGGTTATGGCCTCTACCTTGATCTTGTCGCCGACCTGAGAGGGGCACAGCTGGAACATCGCTTCGACCTTGGCGCCGAGGAGCTACGCGTCAGGCACGCGCTGGAACTGGCAGGTAAGGGACGCAATGTTGCACTCATCTGTTCAGGTGATGCCGGGATCTATGCCATGGCAGCACTCGTCTTTGAAGTGCTCGCCCTCGAACCGTCCGCAGGTGGTATGGATGAGGATGCTCGACGCGTCGCCGTCACGGTCGCCCCGGGAATCTCTGCAATACAGGCCGCGGCTGCAAGGGCCGGCGCCCCCATCGGTCATGACTTCTGCCTCATCTCACTATCTGATTTGTTGACACCATGGCCGGTTATCGAGAAGCGCATCGAAGCAGCCGCACACGGTGACTTTGTGGTTGCCTTCTATAACCCCCGCTCGATGCGTCGTCGCGAACAACTCGACAAGGCCATTGCAATTCTACAGAAGTCGCGCCCCGCGGATACACCGGTCATTATCGCGTCCAATCTCGGCCGGCCTGCCGAAACACATTCAATTGTCCCACTTGACCTATTCGACCCGGAACAGGTCGACATGCTGTCGATTGTTGTCGTCGGCGCCAGCACGACGCGTTCGTTTGCCACCGGCGACGGACAAACTCATGTTTTCACACCACGCGGCTATGCCGCCAAACGCACGGCGGAGGCCGCAGAATGACTGTCCATTTCATTGGTGCAGGTCCGGGAGCCCCGGATCTGATTACAGTGCGCGGATTGCGACTGATCGAGAAGTGTCCGGTCTGTCTCTATGCCGGTTCGCTTGTCCCTGCCGAAGTCGTCGCCGCGGCACCGAAAGATGCCTGCGTCATCGACACCGCGCCGATGACACTTGATCAGATCATCTCAGAGATCAAAGTCGCCACCGATGCCGGCAAGGATGTTGCCAGAGTGCACTCCGGCGACCCGTCGATCTACGGTGCCATTGCCGAACAGATGCGCCGCCTCGATTCACTCGGCATCGAGTATGACGTGACGCCCGGCGTGCCAGCCTTTGCTGCGGCGGCTGCCAGCCTCAAGTCAGAACTGACTTTGCCTGAAATAGCTCAGACCGTTATCGTCACCCGCACAACCATGAAAGCTTCCGCGATGCCGGAAGGCGAAGACCTGGCAACGCTTGGGCGCTCCGGAGCAACTCTTGCCATTCACTTATCGATCCGCAACTTGAAAAACATCGAGCGTGAGTTGACACCCTTCTACGGTGCCGACTGTCCAGTGGTCGTTGTCTATCGTGCCACGTGGCCCGACGAACAGATCATTCGCGGCACGCTTGCCGACATCGCAGGCAAAGTCCGAGCCGCGAAAATCACGCGAACAGCGCTTGTGCTGGTTGGCCCTGTCCTCGCGGAAACTCAGAATTTCCGCGACTCGGCCCTTTACGATGCAGCTCACCAGCACATCCTGCGCAATCGCAAGACGGCTCAGGTGGCGTGATGCCGTTGGAGCAACTGCATAAGCTCGTCGACGGACTGGGCGTCAACAGCAGGCGCATCGCCAGGACGTGCGATCATGATAACGTCGACGCCGAGTTCCCGCGCCGCTTCCAACTTGGCTTCCACCGAAGAACCACCGGCATTCTTGGTCACCAGCACATCGATCTCTTTGTCGCGCAGCAATGCCAGCTCGTCAGAGACACGAAAGGGAGGCCGCGCCAGAATGAGCTCCGCGTTGGAGGGAACCGGTTTTTGCGGCTCCTCAATCATTCGGGCGACGATACGAATGTCAGAACGCTGCAAAAATGGTCCAAGCTCCTGCCGACCAATCGTCAGCAACACCTTGCAACCAGGCGCAACCATTTCAGCGGCCTGTTCCAAGTTAGCCGCATTAAGCCAGCGATCACTTTCTCCGGGTTGCCAAGGCGGGCGGCAAAGCCGCAGGTAAGGCAGTTCCATCTTTTCAGCCGCCGTCCGCGCATTCAGCGAAATGGCTTGGGCAAACGGATGCGTTGCGTCAACCACGATACCAATATCTTGTTGCGCAAGATAAGTCTCAAGTCCGGCCACACCGCCGAAGCCACCAACGCGAACCTGACCCGTCAATGCTTCGGGTTCGCGCGTTCGACCGGCGAGGGATGAGATGACCGCCCAACGCCGATCATTCGCCAATTTTTCAGCCAGCTCCCGCGCCTCTCGCGTTCCACCGAGTAGCAGCAGCCGGGTTGCTTGGACCTCACTCACCATCGGCATGACCTGCTCGCGCAATAATGTTGCCCCCGCGGTCAACTATCATGGTTTCAACTTCGATAGGCGCGCCGCGCAGTACACCCAGCGCCGTCTCACGAGACAGCGCGGCTACCTCCTCTGCAATGGCGACATTCGCGGCGAGACACAACTGCAGCACCTCAGCCGCCGTATTCGCATTCCTGACGCGCTCACTCAGCTCCGGCATTCCGCCAAGTCCGATCACGCGCGAAGCCAACCAGTCAAAGTCGACCTGACTGCGACCGGAGTGAAGATCAAGAAACCCCTGCGCCAACTTGCAGAGTTTAGCGAAACCGCCGGCAACGACCACCTTGGGAACGGGATGATTGCGCAAGTACTTGAGCATACCGCCGGCGAAATCTCCCATGTCGATCATCGCGATGTCAGACAGCTGGTAGAACGCTTGCGCCGCTGCTTCCGAAGTCGAACCTGTCGAACCGGCGACGCGTTCGAAACCATTGGCGCGCGCGACGTCAATGCCGCGATGAATGGAATGGATCCAGGCCGCGCAGGAGAAGGGGTGCACAACACCTGTCGTGCCGAGGATGGAGAGGCCACCAACGATGCCGAGGCGCGGGTTCCAGGTTTTGGCGGCAAGCGCTTCCCCCGTCGGTACGCTGATCTCAATTTCAACATCAGCAGAGACGGCGAGACGGGCAGCCTCCTCCTGAATAACACGGACCATCATCTGCCGCGGCACCGGATTGATGGCCGGCTCACCCGGCGGCAGCGGCAAACCCGCTTTGGTAATTACGCCAACGCCCTTGCCAGCACGGAACAGCACACCGTCACCTGCCTCGGCAAAACGCACCTTCGAAATGACCATCGCGCCGTGCGTCACATCGGGATCGTCACCAGCGTCCTTGATGATCCCGACCTTGGCCCAATCAACACCACGCTCTTCCATACCCAACGCAAAGGCCGGTGTTTCACCTTTTGGCAGCGTGATCTCTACCGGATCCGGCGCCTGTCCT
>JBCDBQ010000193.1:0-11803 GCA_039183375.1 Pseudomonadota bacterium | reverse complement strand
GTCGCCAACTTCGACGAGACAACCGAGTTCTCAGACATTCGGATTCCAATGTCCTTTGCCATGCTGGAGATCTACACTGGTGCCGGACTTGTTGTCTTGTGTGGTCTGGCCTGGGTGCAATTCGCTGAGCAATTGGCCCGCTTAGCTTGATAGACATCAGCAGTCTACCTGCTGCCCATCCGCGATTATCTTGGCGATCGACTTGGCAAGAACCCTGGCGGCAAACCGGGCGCCTGCGCTTGATGCATGATTGCCATCTGACGAGTAGTAGGCCGCTTTGCGCGGGGATTGCACCCAACACCTGCCGACCGGCGCGATGACAAGTCGCTTGCGCTGCGCAATCTTCTGATACTCGTTGCGCATTGCAGCCCACATCGTCTTTTCGTTGAATTGGCGCGCGCCATAGAAGCCGCTTCCAGTGCGCCAAGGCCAGGTCTGGTAGAGAACAACGCGTGTTTCGGGTCGCAATTGGCGGATGAACCAATTGACCGACTTGTGAAAGGTGCTTCGGCCCTGCGCTGTCAGAAACGACACAGACGCTTCTTGTAGAACGACGACATCCCACTTGGTTGTCTTGAGTGCTGCGGCGACATCTGAACGACCAGCAAAGTGTGAGAGGCGCGCACCGCCGACTGCCATGCTGCGAATACTGATGCCGCGATGCGTCTTCAACAATATCCCGCGCACCTGAACCGGAACGTTCTTCACCAGCAAATGGGAATTGCCGATAAAGAGGATCTTAATGGCGTCCTGCTTTGTTGGCTGGGTACCTTGGTCTGCCGTGGGGCTCTGAGCGCTCGCCAAGTTCGTAAAGAGCAGAGCGCAGATCACGATCAAGACTTGAGTTATTATCTTCATTGAAATGGCTGGCTTGGTTTGAAGAGGCTGTCACGTTGCATCAATTGGTTCTCACTAGTTCCTCGCTTTGACAAGTCCGCAGTGATCGACTGTGAGGAGGTGTCGACAAAACGAAACTTCTCTTCGGGAGGGCTGTTCCGGACTGCTTGGGTAGTCATGATACCTGGACTGGCCGTGAACTCGGTACCACGAATTTCTCATAATCCTGATATGAGAGCAGCTGGGTCAGTGGTTGGGTCTAAGCAAGCGTCTCACTGCCATTCAAAGTACTCGCCGCGCCGAACCCCGCTGACGCGATGGCGCCGGAAGCCAAGAGATCCGGGTTTGTACCGCGGTCTTTCAGACCGGCAACCAGGAACTGCCTTAGGCCAAACAAACATGCCAAGGGCAGGGCTATGGCCATGATGCGATTGCCTTCGTAGGCCATAGACCAAATCACTGTACCAACTGACGCGATGAGCATGTAGAGCGAAAGGCGCCACGTAACTGAGGCCGGGTTGCACTTCACCCCTATGAATTTCTTCTCGGTAAACAGGGTCAACAGGCAGCCGACGACAAACACGGAGAGCAGTACGCCAACCTGAGTGTGCGCGATCAAGAAGTCGCCTTGAGACTTGAACCCAAGCCAGTAGAGAGCCTCGATTGTCGGCGTTATCAGAAGGATGTAGATGTTGATCGCCAGCAAAATCGGATGGCTCGGAAGGCGGTAACAAGCAAATGTCGTGAGCGTGGCGCCGGCTGCAATTGCACCGACCCAACCGGCAGTGCGTAAGTCTCCGGTCGTCTGTAGCAGTGCGAGAAAAACAATCGTTGGTACGTTTTCCGCCACGCCAAGGATGAATCTTCTTTGATTTGATCCAATCACGGTTCTCATCTCCATTGAATGGGGCCATCAGCCGGCTACGGGCAAACGCTTGCGCAGTTCGGCCTTGTGAATCTTTTCCAGTGTCGATCGCGGCATTTCCGAAACCACAAATACGTCGCGCGGAACTTTGAAATCGGCCAGTTTGTCTTTGCAAGCGGCCAGCACCCGGTTGGCGAGATCACCAGGTTGGTCCACATTGATGTCTGCTGTTGGAATAATGAAAGCAACCGGAACTTCGTCCAACATCTTGTGCTGCTGGGCTACGACCGCGACTTCGTAAACGCCGGGTATGACGGCGATGATCCGTTCGATTTCGGACGCCGCAACATTTTCACCGCCGACTTTGAGCATGTCCTTGTCGCGGTCCGCAAATGTCAGTTGGCCGTCTTCCTCGAGACGAACCCTGTCGCCTGTGTTGAACCAACCATCGTCGGTGAAGCTTTCCCGCATGGCGGTTGCGTTGCCGAGGTACTCATAGAACATCTGAATGCCTCGCCAGCCGCGGCACTCCAGGTGGCCGACCTCGCCGGGCCCAACCGGTGTCACGCGATCATCGCGCAGCACGCGAATATCATAGCCACTGGCCGGCCGGCCTGTCGTCATCGAGCGATTGCGCATGCGTGCTTCACCGATGATGCCATGGCTGATGGTTTCCGTCATGCCCCACCAGCCAATCGAACGTACGTTGAAGTGGTCGTCGAAAGGCAGTTCATTCGCGTTCATTCCGAACATCCGGAAATTGTGCGTTGCGGGTGTCGGTTGTTGCATCACAGCCTTGCAGAAGAACGGCAGCATTGACGCCCAGGTGCATCCGTTGCGGACCGCGATGTCCCAGAACCGCGATGCTGAAAACCGCGGCATCAGAACGACACTGCCGCCGGTCCACATTGTCGGCAGGATCGAGTACGTCCGCGCGTTGGTGTGAAACGATGGCATCATGACAAGATGAGTGTCGCTTTGGTTCAGGTTTTCATGGACCGCGGAAGTTCTGGCGCCCCACAGTGCATTGCCCTGGGTCCACAAGACGCCTTTCGGTCGTGACGTCGTGCCGGAAGTAAATTGTACTGACCCTGGGCGCCATGGATCTGCTGGAAGCTCAGGCAGGTTGGCCGGATCACCATCAAGTTGCGAAAACGACGCCTCACGGTCCGGCATGAGGTTGGCCGCGGGCTCGCCTCCGTCGACCAAATGGCTTGTCACAGTGAGCCACTTGATGTTCTTAGCGCTGCGGGCAACGGACTCAGCAAGCTCGGGTTGCGTAATGGCTGCCACGGCTCCGCAATTATCTGCAAAGTAAGCCAATTCATCGTCTGACGAGCGCGTGTTAGTTGTGACAACAATGGCGCCAATGCGTTGGCAGGCAAACCAAAGGAATTCCATTTCTGGTGAATTGTCGAGATGCACCAGAATAGTATCGCCGGCATTGATGCCGCGCGCATGCAGGCCAGCAGCGACGCGCTCAACTTTGTTGTGGAACTCGGCGTAGGTCCAAGTCTGACGATCGCCGATGAACGGTTCCCAGATGAGAAACGTATGATCGCCCCGCGTCTCGGCTCGATGCTTGACCAACCAGTTGACATCACGCCCGGCAAACGGATTGACGATCTGGCCGCGCTCATCCTTTGGCGCAAATGACATGCGGATCCCCTGACTGCTGAGGCAATGCTTTGGGCAACAGGCTAGTGTGCTCGGGCGCGAACGGCAATGCCGAAGCAATTTCAGAATGCTTTTCGCGGTGCCTAGCTCACTGAGTGACCTCAGACACGATCGTGCCAATCAGGTCGGCTCGCAGTTGGCTCGCCGGTCCGATGCAAACAATGCCGGTGTAAGGAACCTCCGTGACGGCTGTCATTGTCCAGCGACGCCCGACGACCTGTAATTCATGGGGTGTGCCATCACCGGCTATGGCGAAGCCCTTGGCTCTGATAACGCCAAGTTCATCTTGCACAAGTGCCTGGGCCAAGCGTGTGACGTCGACAGGCCCGTCCAGGGTGTAACTCTGCGATTCAAACAGGTTGCCATGATGCAACTCGGATTGTGCCGGCAGAGGTCGTCCGGATCGTGCCTGTCCCAGCACGACATCAAGCGGCAAGCGCGCGTGCTCGGTTGCAATGACTTTGGCTTCGCTGAATTCAGATGCGAGCCAATCGTTGGTTTCGCCCAACAGTTGCGCTTCAACCAAGTCTGTTTTGTTGAGCACCAAAATATCGGCGTCCTGCAACTGTTGTCGAACGGTATCTCCCATATACTTGTCGTCCGCGCGTTGACGCAGCGTTTCCGCGTCAGCCAGGACTACAACACCGTCGAGCGTATAGCCTGCCAATAACCCGACGCTGCTAGCGATCGCACCGGGAATGGCGACACCGCTGGCTTCGAGCAAGACGTGCTGCGGTGCTGGTGTCAACTTCGCTAGATCAAGCATCGCTAGAATGAGGTCATTACCGTAGCTGCAGCATACGCATCCGCCAGCGATCGAGATGATATTCTCATCCTGGGCCTCGATTAGGTCGGCATCTATCGGCAGTGCTCCAAACTCATTGACCAGTACGGCAATGCGAAGCCCTTGCGCATGGCGCAGCAGGTGATTGACCAAAGTGGTCTTGCCAGCACCGAGGTACCCGCCAATGACGGTGACGTGCAGTGTGGACGTATCGAGCTGGCTCATGACACTCATATATCCGCAGCCGGGAAAACTCGTCCACCGAGAACCGTGCCCCAGACGCCAACGTCCTTGAGTGCCTCTGCGCTCACCTCTGTCGGATCATCGTGCAGGACCGCGAAGTCCGCATGCTTGCCGGTTTCGATGGAGCCGATTTCGCCGTCCATTTTGAAGGTATAGGCTGCGCCGAGCGTGATCGTGCGCAGTGCTGTTGCGACATCAATTCGTTCTCGCTCACCCAGAATTCGCCCTGAGGCAGTCTTGCGGTTGCAAGCGCACCAGGCAGTGAACAATGGACCAAGGGGCGTGACGGGAGCATCAGAATGGATCGCCATTGGTACATCGTTGGCCAAAGCTGTCGCGCAAGCATTCATGCGTTCCGCGCGTTCCGGGCCTACGGTCATCTCGTAGTGCTGATCACCCCAGTAGAAATGGTGATTGGGAAAGAGATTGACGCACATGCCCAACGCCTTCATCCGGCGGAACTGTGCAGCATCCGCCAATTGGCAATGTTGCAATGTAAAGCGATGATCCGGCGATGGATGCAGGCGGAGTGCATCTTCGACACAGTCCATGACCAGGGCTGTCGCTTCATCGCCATTGGTGTGCGTGTGAACCTGGACGCCATTCTTCAGGGCCAGCTGATAGATCTCACGCAACTGTTCCGGCGGCACGTACCACAAGCCGTTTGGTGCGCCGTTGAAATATCCCGGCCATCTGATCCGTGCCGAAAAGCCCTGGATTGATCCATCAGCAACAACCTTGATGATGCCGAGCCGCAGTTTCTCGGTACTCATTGCGCCGAGCTCAATCGCACGGGCTACAATATCCGGCACCGACATGTTCTGTAGCCGGCGAAGAGAAACAATGCGAGCCGGAAACCTGTCCTCTCGTGTTACGCGCAGCATCATCTCCACGGCATCCTGCGGCAGCAGATTGGCGAGATCCGCAGCTGTGGTTACGCCGGTTCGCACACAAAGTCGGGCGAACTCGCGCAAGCCCAATTCGTCACACGCCAGGAGATCGCGATCGAAGCCGACGTGGATGCCAACCGGGGTCATGGCGTCAGGACCCTTCAGTTCACCGGTTGGCAGCCCGTCACCGCCGAGCGGCACACCGGGGTGATTGATCCCCGGCTTCAGGAGATCCGCCAGCTCGAGCGCTTTGGAATTGACATTGAGAATATGACCCGAGGCGTTGAGCACTCCGATGGGGCGATCCTTGGATACGCGATCCAGATCGTGCCGGCTGACGCGGCGATTGCCATAGTAAATGGCATCGAGCGACCATCCCGCAAGTGGCGCGCTATCGTCCTGCAGTTTCTCTTGCGCTTCCTGCAAGCGCGCTATGACATCGTCAATGGATTTGGCGCCGGACCAGACTTTGCCATCAGGATCGCGCCGGTCAAAGTAGCCGCAATAGACGTATCGCCAGAACGTGCCTTCCATGGTGTGGCTGTGACCTTCGACGAGGCCCGGCATCAGTACGAGTTCGGCAAAGCGATCATCGAGAGTGTAGTCGCCCCAACCGGCCAATTCCTCAACCGTGCCTGCCCCCAAAATCCGACCATCGCGCACCGCGACGTGGCTCGCGACCGGGCGGTTGGGATTCATCGTTATGATTTTACGGGCAGAATAGATCGTGGTCATGTCGACGGTAGCCATCTGGATGGGATCGAGGTCTTGGACATCAGTAACTGAAGCACACTGGACGTGGCACTGCGAGTGCAAAGCTGACAACAGTTATGAGAGTTAGAGCTGGTCGCAGCATTTACCATCATGCGTTCTCAAATTGACTTCAACGCGTAGACTTAGGCAATAGCGGTTTTAGAGGGCGGCCATCGAATCTCAAAGTCGGTTTGATTGACATCGTCGCGCCGGTCGCTCTCGCATATTTGGTCAGGCGAGCGACTTCCAAGGCGATGCCGTCGAAGGCCACCTATCAGCATTGACAACTGAATTTCACAAAACTAAATGAGTCTTCGATCTCCTACTTGAGGAGTTTCGGTTAATGTCCAATAGAGTAAGCGGCCTTGAACATGAGCGACGCTAAAGCGACTAAAAAAGCAAAGAATTCAAGCAAAAAGGCCGAAACGGCCAAATCTGCGTCCAGCAAAGCCGAAGCGGCCAAACCTGATGCCGGTAAATCCGACACGGCAACTGCAGAGAGCTCAGCCAAGAAATCCGAGCCAGCCGCTAAGTCCAAATCCCAAGAGTCTATCAGTTATTTCTCAAGTGTCTCGACACCGGAGTACCGGGCTGGGTGGAACCACATTTTTGGTTCTGGAAAAAAATCTGGCAAATAGATTTCTCGCCAGGATGGTGCCGGCTGCCCTTGCTCACGATTGGTATATAGGTTCCACGCTGAGCCGGAACCTACCTCCGGCTATGGCAGGCTGATAGCTGAGCATGAGTAACACGTAAAACGAATGACGCGGGAACGACCGCGCCTCGGGCGTTGCCGGATGCGTGAGCGCGAACTGCGCGAGGTGGTGCGACTGTTCGGGTGAAGTTTAGCAGATTTAGTGGTGAGCAAGTTGTTTTGCTTCATTCGACGATCACGACCTGGCCCGTCAAAGCGCCTTCAACGCACTTCGCATAGGCAAGCCCGACATGCTGTGATGAGACCGGCTTGTGTCCACGAAACCATTGGCCATATCGCGGAGCAGAGACGTCAAGCAAACCAGGGCTGACAACATTGACCCGGAGGCCACGCGGCATCTCGATTGCGGCGCTCTTTACAAATCCCGCCAGTGCACCGTTTGCCGTTGCAGCGTTGGTTCCCATTCTGATTGGGTCGCGATCAAGAACGCCGCTCGTCAGTGTGAATGATCCGCCATCGACAATTTTGTTCAGACCTGCAAGCACGAGGTTGATCTGGCCCATTACCTTCTGGCGCAGGCCAACCATGAATGTTTCCTGATCGAAATCTGTCAGCGGTGCGAAGGTCGCATCTCCGGCACAAGACACAACCGCATCAACGGTCCCCACTTTCTGGTAGAGCGCGGTCACTGCACCCAGATCGGAGACATCGACCTGATGGGTTCCGCCTGAGCGACCGACAGTTATGATATCGTGGCGCTCACCGAGTTCTTTACACACCGCCTGTCCAATGTCGCCGGACGCTCCGACCACCACGATCCTCATTGTCCGTCCTCCAGTATCTCGTCGTACTTCAGAAGCTTTCGGTCCAGGATGGCTCGGCAGCGGTCCAACTTGGCTTGCTTCTCGTCGAGGCTTTTCCGATGCGCCAGCAAGGCAGCTTTCCGTTGTGGAACGGTTTCATCGCCGGATGCGTAGAGAGCTGCAAACGCGCGCATCTCGGACAAGGGCATGCCGGTCTCACGCAACGAGGCGAGCAACAAGAACCAATCGGCATCTATTGCCGAGAACCGGCGTTTGCCATCCGGGCCACGCTCGATTGCCGGGCATAACCCGGAGCTCTCATAGTAGCGAATGGTAGACACGCTGAGCCCTGCGCGCTCGGCGACTTCGGATATCTTCATGATCGCTTCACCTCTATTGCCCAGTTGCTTACCGACCTGAAGCAACTTGAGGTCAAGTGAAATTGTAAGAGATTTTCGCTGACGCAGCTGAAGCTGATTGGCTATCGGGTGGAAGCTGGTCGATATCAGATCTGCCAACTGCGGACGTCAAGTGTTCGCTCGTCTCGGAGCTAATCTCCACCGAGCAGTTTGCTCCATTTGTTCTCGACGTCCTTGGTTTTATCCTCATTTTTCATGATTTCGTTCAAGTCTAGGCGTTCGGGAACGTTTAGTCCCTGTCTTATAGCGGGGCGAGAAGAAAGGGCTTCAAACCATCGGGACAAGTTTGGCGTTTCCTGTAGATCAATACCGGTCCATTCCGCACAATACACCCATGGCCATGTAGCAATGTCAGCAATGCTGTACTCGCCAGCCAGATACTCCTCGGTAGCTAAGCGCCGATCAAGAACTCGATACAGACGTTTAGTCTCATTCACATATCGGTCGATGACATATGGCATTTTCTCTGGAACGTTTCTGATGAACACGAGCGCTTGGCCCTGCATTGGTCCTACTCCGCTCATCTGAAACATCAGCCACTGCAAAGCGACTGAACGTTTCTCTTTGTTGGTCGATAACAGTCTCCCAGATTTATCGGCTAGATAGATCAGTATTGCCCCAGTCTCAAACACTCCGAAGTTGTCGTTCTCTCTGTCGACGATTGCTGGAATGCGACCATTGGGATTAATTTCCAGATACCAATCTTGTTTTTGCTCATTCTGATGCAGATCGATCTGCGTGGTGTTGTAGGGGAGTTCCAGTTCCTCAAGACAAATTGAGGCTTTCCAGCCGTTTGGTGTTGCTGCTGTATAGAGTTCGATCATGGGTGATATCGCTTCTGTTCTGGGACATGTGGGAGATAAACCGACCTAATCTGACTACGGCAACCAGTCGGCGATCGCGCGGCCGATCTCATCCGGTGCGTCCTCTTGAATGAAGTGGATGCCTTGCACCGTGACCTCGGTTATGTTCGGCCAAGTTCGAACGAAATCACGCGCAGGCCCCTTGATGAGCGCACCAGGCTCCGCATTGACGAACAGTTTGGGGATGCCATTCTGCGCCATCCATGCGCTGTACTCCGACATGATCGTGTGAACATCGGCGGGCTCGCCGCCGATCGGGATTTGGCGCGTCCAAGCTAGTGTGGGGCGTCGGTCTTCGCCCGCATTCAAGAACGGCCGCTGATACTCGGCCATCTCCGCATCAGAGAGTTTGCGTAAGATGGTTCCCTGTAGAAGGCCTTCTAGGACTGTATTGTTTTCTAGGACTAACTCCTCGCCAGCCGGCGAGCGCAGCGCTTGAATTGTTTCACGCTCTTCTTCAGGGAAGGCGTCCCAACTCGGTATCGGCGCAACGAAAGCTTCCATGAACGCAATGCCTTTGACAGCATCCGGATTTTGGTGAGCCCAGTGGAAACCGAGGCCAGAGCCCCAGTCATGGATAACAAGCGTTACATTTTGGTTGACGCCGAGCTCTTCGAGCAGCGCGAACAAATACTTGCGATGTTCAGGAAAGCTGTAGCTTCCCGGCCCACTATCCTGGAGCTTTTCGCTGTCCCCCATGCCAATCAGATCTGGCGCGATAAGGCGTCCTCGATCCTCCAGATGTGGCATGACATTCCGCCAGAGGTAGGACGACGTTGGATTGCCGTGCAGGAATACGATCGGATCACCGGAACCCAAATCCACATATGCCATCTGTTTGCCGTGAACGGTCTTGCGAGATTTTTCGTAGCGACTTGGTGCGGTGTGTTTGGTCATTAAGTTTGTCCTCTCGATGTTTGTTGGGCATGGACGAGTGTCCGGTCAGGCCACAAACTGCTAGTTTTGGAACGATCATTCTTGTAATGGAATGATCGTTCCATTACAAGAATGAAATGCCACGACCAAGATCACAATCACGGGACACACTCGTCGAGAACGCCATGCAGCATTTCTGGGTGCACGGGTATGAAGCCACCTCGATGGAGGACCTCGTCCGCGTCACAGGCGTCGGGCGCGGTGCGATCTATTCAGAGTTTGGCGGTAAACGAGATCTCTTCCTCGCCTGTCTCGCTCACTATCAAGGGACCGCAGTGACACCCGCCTTCGCAATTGTTGAGGCGGACGGCGCGGACCTGACAGCCATCAAGACGTTTTTGAACACGGGGGTTTCCGCAATCAAGGAGATGGGACTGCCTGCCCCGGGTTGCCTGATGGGAAATACGCTGACCGAGCTTGGCGCGCACGATGCCGAGATCGCGAGCGCGGTGCGCGCGCACTATGACCGGCTGACCGAAGGCTTCGCCTGCGCCTTGGCGAACGAAGTAGATCGCTCTTCAACCGACGCCGATATAGTCGAGCTGGCTGGTTTCCTGGCTGTCTCTGCGCAAGGGTTATGGTCGTATGCGCGCGTAGCGAAAAGCATTAAAGACCTCAAAAGGAAGTCGGAAACACTGATCGAGGTCTTGCAGCTCAAACTAATAAGCATGCGTGGCTGAGCAGAATTGGCGGTATGCCGCCGTGCTAAATTAGAAAGTTTAACTTGGACTATGTCCGCCCTTGTACCATCGCAATGGTAGCGATCACCGTATGCGGAGATGACTGGTCTATTGGAAGAACTCGCAAAGGTTCCCTGCTGAGCCGGAGGAGTCACTCCTCAAGCAGCCCACGATGTAAGCTAAAGGCGCGAGGCTCCGTTCGCGATCAAGCCGCGTCTGTCTGCATCACGCTCTGCCAAGGTCCCTATTCAAGTTTCAGGAACCGGCAGACGTTGATCGGATTTGTTTCTAAGCCCGTGCAGCTAGCGCTACGCCTTATGGCGTTCGATCGCAATGGAGGCGGGGCCGGAAGTACACTGGAACACAGGCTCCGCGTTGGCAATTTGATAGCTGGGCGCAAGCGATGCGCGCCAGTCGTCGCGTGGCGCGCAAGCTCTGGCCGAAACAGCTATAGGTGAATTCCCGTCCTCCACCGCGCTTACGGCCATAGACGGTTCGCGCAAACTCACAACGCCAACCGGGAGGCCCAGCGAGTGCACTGCTGGAAAGGGCAAAGTCGCCAAGGGTCAGCGCTCCGAGGGCAATGGATATAGCTAGAAATCGCATATCAACCTCCATGGATATATTGCTGTAGCTTAGAGCCTCAGCGCATTCGCTGGCAAGGCAATCCAGCTTGCACCGAGGTGTGCTATCAGCAACTCAGGGCGATGGATCAGGCGCTCTTTCGGGGTGCTTCGCCTGTTACTCCACGCTTGCGAGGAGGGCGGCATAGCAGCCGAAGGTGGCTCTTTCCTGGCAATCTCACCGGGACTTGCATATATCAAAGTAGGGTCATTCAATCAGGAGACTGCGCGTGACAAGCTTACTTGTCCAAGGAAACTATTTTCTTTTTGGCGCCTTGCTGGGCGCGTTGATCCTGTCGTTGACGTTTCACGAATTCGGCCATGCCTATGCGGCCAAAAGATATGGCGACGATACCGCTGAACGCCAGGGGCGGCTGACCCTCAATCCCGTCGCACACATTGATCCGTTTGGATTGCTGATGGTGATTTTAGTGGGGTTTGGATATGCCCGGCCTGTGCCTGTTGATCCGCGAAATTTCAATTCGTTCTGGGCACAGTTGGTTGTTGCCGCGGCCGGTCCGCTGGCCAATTTGTTGATCGCGGTGGTCGTCTACAACCTTTACCTCTATGGCGTGCAGGCGGGTTGGAGCACGTTTCTTGACCCGGGTGTTCGGCAAGTGTTCGTTCTGTTGGTTGTCGTCAATCTGGTGCTGATGGTATTTAATCTCATCCCGCTCGGACCGCTCGACGGGCACTATATCCTGCCTTATTTCTTGCCGCGCGTTCTGGCCAATCGTTACCGCTACTACAATGCCAAGTATGGAACGCTGGCGCT
>JBCDBQ010000192.1:0-11832 GCA_039183375.1 Pseudomonadota bacterium | reverse complement strand
GGACCTAAACCTTGCTTCCGCCATGCGAACGGCGCCCGAGGCGCCCCAGCGCGGTGCTGCGGTGACGTTATAGCTGCTTGGCTTCGCATGCACTACTACGCTTTATGGCAAAACCACATCGCAATCGCGTGATTTCGACGCATTATGCGCATAGTGAGCATTTCAGGGAGTCCAACTGGCACATGGTATCTGCAATTCATGCACAGGACGTCTCGCTTGAGCGCGGAGGGCGGCTTATCCTGAGCGGGCTTTCGTTCTCTGTTCGCAGCGGAGCAGCGCTTGTGCTGAAGGGCGCTAACGGTGCTGGCAAGACCACCCTGCTGCGCGGCATTGCTGGTTTTTTGCCTCTGGCAGGTGGTGCGATGGAGGTTGAGGGTGGCGATGGTGAGAGCGAGATCGGCGGCCAGTCGCACTATGTCGGACATCTCAGTGCCAACAAACCCGCGATGTCGGTGTTCGAGAATTTGATGTTCTGGTGCGATCTGAACGGAGGGGAGTCGCCGCGTATAGAACAGGCGCTCGATGCCTTTGATCTTTCCGCTCTCGCACACATCCCGGCGAGCTACCTCTCGGCCGGCCAACGCCGACGTCTCGGCTTGGCTCGGGTTTTGGTGGCAGAGCGACCGATTTGGCTCCTCGATGAACCGACAACGGCGCTGGACTCCTCCAGCCAGGCAGCCTTCATCCGTGTCTGCAATAGTCATTTGGCTGCCGGCGGATTGCTGATTGCTGCAACGCATATGCCTTTGACCTTTGACACGTTTCAAGAGTTGCAATTGGGTGCTGGCGGACCCGACACATGAAGGCATTTGGAACTCTCATAGTCCGCGATATTCGCCTTGCTTTGCGCGAGGGCAGCTCTATTGGCACGGCCCTGGGCTTCTATTTCATAGTTGTCGCCCTCATTCCTCTGGCTATCGGGCCGGACCTCAAGTTACTTGGCAAGATCGCGCCTGGTGCGCTTTGGATCGGGCTGTTGTTGTCATCGCTGCTGTCACTTGGTCGGATATTCGAATCCGATTTCGAGGATGGATCTCTCGAGGTTATGGCGCTGAGCCCATTGCCGCTCGAACTGATCGTGGTTGCCAAGGCGTTGGCCCATTGGCTGGTCACCGGTGTTCCGATGGTGTTGATGACGCCGTTTGTCGGGCTGCTGCTTAATCTCGATATTGCCGCGATCCCGATTATTACTGCGACAATGCTGGTTGGCACCGTTGCCATCAGTTTTCTCGGCAGCATTGCGGCCGCGCTGACCCTACGTTCGCGGCGCAGCGGCGTTCTGGTCGCGGTGATGGTGTTGCCACTCTATGTGCCGACGCTTATTTACGGTGTGACTACAATCGCGATTACATTGACGCCGCCGGGCAGTCCGGTGCCATCATTTCTCCTGCTCAGTGCGATTTCGTTGGCAAGCCTGGTTCTGGGACCCTGGGCGGCGGCCTTGGCTCTGAGACACCAGCTGCAATGACTTGGAGATTGGCAAGATGGAAACGCGATTTGATTGAGGCCAATGCTGGCTGTTGAGAGAGCGATAGACCACGGAGTGACATGCAGAGCATTACGCAAAAATACGCAAATCCGACGCGCTTCATGGCGCTGTCCAGCTGGTTGTTGCCAGTTCTGTCGGGTTTGGCTGCTCTGACAATACTTGTTGGCTTGTATCTGGCGTTCTTTGTGGCGCCGGTCGACTACCAGCAGGGTCATACTGTGAAGATCATGTTCGTGCACGTCCCCAGCGCCTGGCTGGGCATGATGGGGTACGCAATGATCGCGCTGTCGAGCTTTGGATATCTGGTTTTCCGGCACCCGCTCGCGGACGTTTCAGCCAAGGCCGCGGCACCGATTGGGGCGGCGTTTACATTCCTGGCACTTGTGACAGGATCGCTCTGGGGCAAGCCGATGTGGGGGACCTACTGGGTCTGGGATGCGCGGCTCACGTCCGTCCTCATTCTTTTCTTTCTGTATCTCGGCCTGATCGCGCTCCGGACGTCGATTGACGATGAGGCGTTGGCGGCGAAGCAGACAGCGGTGCTGGCAATCGTTGGTGTTGTTATATTGCCGTTTATCAGGATCTCGGTTGAGGGCCTGAGCATTCCCTGGCTGGGGATCGAACTGCCGAGCTGGAACACACTGCATCAGCCGTCCAGCGTCCTGAGAACTGATGGGCCGACAATCCACTCATCAATCCTCGGCCCGCTTCTGGTCAATGCCGCTGGATTTACGCTTTTGTTCCTTGCGATGCACTTGAAAGCCATGCGCAATGAAATATTGCGGCGGCGGTTGAAGGCGAAGACTTTGTCCGAGGTAGCTCGGGTCCAGTCGCGACAAGCGTCTCCGGCAGAGTGAGGTGTTGAGTGTTCGACTTTGGCAAACATGCGTTTTTCATCTGGGGATCGTACGGAACGGTCATTGTCGTGATCGCGGCGCTCGTTTGGTGGCTGGTAAGCGATGGGAACCGGTACGCCACGGCTCTGAAGAGACTTGAGGGTGACCGTAACGGCCCTGACAAGAAGCAAGGTTGAGCCGACGATGACAGAAACACCTGCACAAGATGCTCGGCCGGAAGCGCGCAAGAAGAGTTCGTCCTGGCTGATGGTTCCTGTCATGATCTTCGCAGCGATGGCGGTCATGTTCATGTTTGCATTGCAATCCGGTGACCCTTCGAAGCTGCCTTCCGCATTGCTTGGCAAACCCGTTCCGGAATTCAAACTTGCGCCGCTTGATGATATCAAGGGCGTGCCGGGTTTTGGCTCCGAGGAGCTCAGCTCACCTGGGGCTAAGGTTGTCAATTTCTGGGCGTCGTGGTGCGGCCCCTGCCGGGACGAGCATCCAATGCTCGAAGCGTTGAAGCGCGAAGGCAAGGCAAAGATGTTTGGCATCAACTACAAAGATCCACCACCTGGCGGTCAGAGGTTCTTGTCGCAATACGGAAACCCTTTTGGGTCGATTGGCGTTGATGCAAGGGGTCGTGTTGCGATCGACTGGGGAGTCTATGGAATGCCGGAAACGTTTGTCGTCGATGGGCAAGGTCGCATCGTCTACAAGCATGTCGGGCCGATCAGTGCGAAGGATCTGGAAGAGAAGATCAGGCCGGCAATCGCAACAGCGAATTCGGGTGCGACACGTCGTCAATAATTGTGGGCACTGCGGTTCGAAATCGCCTTAACAAATCGTTTAATTGGTTCAATTGCGACGCGTTCTTTTCTGCGTTGGTCAAAGCTCCCGGGATGTCTCTGACCAATGCAATTTCTGCATTCCTGAACTGCAATTTTCTCTCTGGCGCGAACCGCTTCGACGCACTAAATCGCTGATCAATGCCGCAGCAAACCAGTTCCTTACTAACGGTGCGGGCAGACTTGGAACTGCACCAACTTCTTGATAATCTAGGAGCTACCCAATGGCCACTTACCTGGACATGTACGCCGCCACTCGCGAGTCCAAAGGCACAGTTGCTGCCGACGCGCGCGATGCAGCTCGCAAGCTGAACATCGAAACTGGTGTTGTTGCACTGGTCAAAAGCGTGCTTGCCAACACACGCTAGGACTGCTTGCCGGCGAAGCTCGATTCCGTCGGTGAAACAATTGTCGTCAAAGCGGGGAAAGACGACTGGCAAAGCGCTGTCTCATTCTGTGAGGCAGCGCTTTTTCTATTGCTAGTTCTGATCGCCTTCCCATTTCGGTGAACGCTTCTCTAGAAAAGCAATGATGCCTTCGGCAAAGTCCGGTGTGTCAGCTAAGCCGACTGCCATGCGGTGCTCCAACTGCATGCCTTCGTCAAAGGTGAGGCCACCGCCGGTCGTGACTGTTTTGCGAATTGCCGTAAGTGCTGCTGCAGATTTTGTGGCTAGGTTCTCGGCATAGTCTTGGACATGGCTGCGCAAGGCATCCGCTTCGACGATCTCGTCAATCAAGCCCCAATTGAGAGCCTCTTCCGCGGCGACTAAAGAGCCATCGTAAAGGTATCGCAATGTGCGCGGTCGACCGATGAGCCGGACCAAGGCCTGGGTCGTTGCGATGGGAGGGATGAAGGCAATCTGGATTTCCGGCTGACCGAATCTGGAGCCAGCCGCTGCGAACCGCACATCACAGTGCAAGGTCATTTCCAGGCCGCCGCCGACCGCTGTTCCGTGAATGGCCGCGAGAATTGGTTTATTTGCGTTTCGCAGGAGGTTGGCGATGTCGTGGCACATAGTGACCCATGCCGACATGCCGTCCGACTTCATTCCGCGAAACTCATTGAGATCGGCGCCAGCGCTAAAGTATTTCTCGACAGCGCTCGCTAAGACAATGACGCGGACGTCAGGGTCCGTCGTAGCGGTCGCCAGAGCGTCACGCATCTCTTCGACCATTTTGCGGTTGAAGGCGTTGACCGGGCCACGATTGAACTCAAGCCATCGGATACGGTTAACGTCGGAAACGCGAATGAATTGATGGGGCTCGGCCACGGCATACCTCGCTTTGCAGGTTCAATCGACCATACGAAAGTTCGGCGCGATCTGTCTCGCACGTGTTTGGCTTGGGCTGATATTTGGAGGGCAGCTTGCTGAGTTCGAGGAGCGATCCACAACCGCTACAACCCGAGAAGTATGACTCCACAATTCTCGCGACTCGGTCATTGTGGGCACACCAACGTCGGCATGGGCTGAACTCGGGGCATCGAGTTGGATCAGCTCACACCGTTCGCTGGCAGGTCCATCCAATCGCAGGTTCTACGGTATCGCATCCCCTGCGGATGGGCCGTCCGCGATGCGCCGGCCAGGGTACCTTCACATCACAATTCAGTTCAGATCGCCACAGCTCGCGAGACCGCTGGGTCCTTGAGTTGTTTTGATTACTGACAGCTCTTGGGTCTCCGCTGGGAGAATCAAAGGCTGCCCCTGCAACCCGTTGAATATGAGTCGACTTGTTTGAACAAGCATTTTAATGTCTGTTTTCCTCAAAAAAATGCTGAGTATTCGATGCCTGGCGCGCCAAAAAAGCAGCAAACTGTCCTTGTTCGTATGAGTGTTTCCGAGAAATTGCACCGATATCTCGGGCATTTGGCGCGAACGACGACGATGGGTGCGTCGGAAAATGATGTCGCGTTGTTCTTGCTGACAAGGGAGCTGGAGGCGTTGCGCCAGAGCGAGGCCTACGCTTTCGATCTCACGCGTGAAGACGATTAGTGGCGTTCCTAGCGATAGACTGATTATTGAAATTGGAGGTTCTCGGGGTCGAACTATCGCCAGTGCTTCCATTCCGGCGGACTTTCTCTTAGCCCCAGATTTCCATTCTCAATCCGCGTGCGTCATATTCCGGTTGGACTGGGAAACACCTTGCTGTTCCTGCCAGAATTCGTTCGGCGCTCCATGCCGCGGCGCATGCATCCAGTATGTCGTCAGGGCCGACTTTGCTCTTTGGAAAAGGATTGCTGGTCAGCAGGTCATCGCTGTAGCCAGCGTCTGTAAGCAGGCTGACACGGTACTGCAGTCCGGGAGGGTTGGGCCGTGACTTGACCTTTTTTGCCATGGCGAGGGAGACTTCGCCGTTCAGCGCCCAGAAGGCAACCTCAGGGTGACATTCAAATACCCGGTTCTGCAGTTCGGGCGACATTAAATTGTCGACCTCGCGGATCTTTGGAAACAAATTGAAGGTTTGTTTTGAAACCTTGCGTGGTGGATCCGAGGTTTGCAGAGCTGCCTCGCAGGCATCGCGGTAGTGTTCACAAGCGACAGCAGAACGCGAAGGAACTGAGAACACGGCCGATTGGCGATCGCCCAGGTTGGCTCTGGCGAGGCGGTCAGCGGTGCGTCCGCCGGTTGATGCGATCTGCGAAAGGCCAATGGGGATGTCAACCGCAATGATTTGTATTTGCGGTTGGTGATCGAGGATCTCAGCGAAATGCGGGAAGAATTTGAGTTCGGCGTCTTGTGCTGCTCCCACAGGGTGAATGACTGAGATCCATCCTGCGGGGCAGCCGTCTACTCCGGCGACAAAGTCGACCATCTCGCTAAACCGCAACCGTTTCAGCAGGTGCCACTTTCAGCCAATCCTGGGACGCAGCGGCTATGCTGAGATGATCCCTGCCGAGGCTGTGTTCTATGAGGGTGCGAGTGCGCGCTGTTGCGAGACCGACATCTCGATCATGGGCGAAGACTGCCGAAAAGAAATCACCGGTGCCTTTTGGGACGTGCTCCAGCAATTCGCACACGGCTGCCGTTGCCGTCTCCGATGTGATGTGCAGGTTGGCGATGTGATTGTCTGCCCAGGGGACGGATGTCACGATTGTTGTGCTGGCTGGTAGATCTCTCGCTGCCGCCACCGTCGCTGCCGTTGACGACAACGATTTGCCGCTGAGCCAACCCAGTTCGAACGTGTTCGGCAATAAAATGTCGGCAACAGGAACTAGTTCCCGTTGGATAGCCTCGGCGGCAGCCTGATCGATGTAAATACCCTCTGCCTCATCGCCGATGATTGGATCGCAAATGACCGTCGCGTTCGGAGCGCGGAGCTTGGTCAGGGTGATGGCCTCTCTGGCGTACAGCACGTGCTCGACTGTCGGGCAATAGCCCGTGAGAATGGTATCGACATCTTCAAGCCAGCCGTTTTTGTCTAAGGCGGTGAGCATCTTGGTGAGTAGCGTAGGCTCGATGCGGCTGCCTGAGACGTGGGCGTGGCCTGGATGGTTCGATAATAGTATGGTTGGCAGAGCAATAATTTGCTGCTGCAAAGCCTGCAACGCCGGGACGATCGCGGATAGTCCGACGTGACCACAGGAAACCTGCGACGAGATGGCTAGTACCTTTGGCATTGCGGTTGCCTATCAAGCGAGCAGTTTGCGTGAACAGTGACGTTGCAACAGCGTTTTAGAATGTGCTCGATCGGCAGTCGATAGTGATCCGGCAATTCGTGACATTCTACGGCTGAGCCTGTTTGCGGCTGGTTCAATGATGGCTCGGGGAGACCCTTAAGAAATGACATACCATCCGCGGCGCAGTGCGCTCTATATGCCGGGCTCCAACGAGCGGGCGCTTGAGAAAGCTAAGTCCTTGGACGCGGATGTCATAATCTTCGATCTCGAAGATTCTGTTGCGCCGGACGCCAAGTTGATCGCGCGCACGCAGGTTGCTGCCGCTCTGGAGAGCGGCGCCTATGGTCGGCGTGAACTCGTGGCCCGCGTCAACGGCTTGGATAGCGAATGGGGCGCTGATGATGTTCGCGAGATTGCCGCGAAAGCACCGTCAGCGCTGCTGATTCCCAAAGTTGAAACGGCTGAGCAATTGCATGCTGTGGCCGAGCTGGTGCCATCAGACCAGCCGAACGTCGCACTATGGGCTATGATTGAGACGCCATTGGCGATCGTGAATCTGAAAGAGATTGCCGAGGCGTCGCGGGATCTTCGATTGAGGCTTGGATGCTTCATTGTCGGGCCGAACGATCTCGTAAAGGACACTCGTGTCACGCTCGATGCCAATCGGACTGCGGCGTTGTATTGGTTGAGCGCGATTGTCACTGCTGCGCGCGCCTATGGCATCGAGGTTCTGGATGGCGTCTACAACAACTTTAAGGATCTGGACGGCTATACGGCTGAATGTCGGCACGGTCAGATGCTGGGTATGGACGGCAAGACGTTGATTCATCCCTCGCAGATCTCGATCGCCAACGAGATCTTTTCTCCGGCGGTGAACGAAGTGGAATGGGCGCGTCAGATCATTGCTGCGTTCGACCAACCAGAGAACCAGGGCAAGGGTGTCATCAACGTTGACGGCCAAATGGTCGAACTTTTGCATGTTGAAATGGCAAGGCGGACGGTCGCAATCGCCGATGCGATAGGAATTTAAACCTTCTGACCGCAACCGAACCTCGCAACAGTGAACGCACGAGACCAGCTCATGACAGACGGCAAGAACAATCCTGGAAACTTTTTTGAGGACTTTACGGTCGGGCAGGTCATCCAGCACGCAACGCCTCGAACGGTGACGTCCGGTGATGTCTCTCTTTATACGGGTCTCTATGGATCTCGATTTGCGGTCCAGTCGTCAGCAGAGTTTGCCAAGGCGATTGGTTACCCCGACGCACCGATAGACGATCTGCTGGTGTTTCATGTTGTGTTCGGCAAAACAGTTCCGGACATCTCGATTAATGCCGTCGCCAATCTCGGGTATGCGGAATGTTGCTTTCTGAAGCCGGTTTACGTCGGAGACACGCTGTCGGCCGCTTCAGAGGTCATCGGCCTCAAAGAGAATTCGAACGGCAAGACAGGCGTTGTCTATGTGCGCTCGACGGGCTTCAATCAGAGCGGTGACGCTGTTCTCACGTATGTGCGCTGGGTGATGGTGCGCAAGAAGGACCCGGCATCATCTGCGCCGGACACTCTCATACCCGAACTCAGCGACCGCGTTGATCCAACCCAGTTGGCTGCTGGACTGCCTCAACTTGATGAAGAGCAGTATAGCTTTTCCTTGGCAGGTGCTCCTCACCGCTTTGGCAACTACAGCGTGGGTGAGAAGATTGATCACGTCGATGCCATGACGTTGGAAGATGCCGAGCATCAAATCGCAACGCGCCTCTACCAAAACACCGCCAAGGTCCATTTCAATAACTTCGAGCAATCGAAAGGCCGCTTTGGTGCCCGGCTCGTTTACGGCGGTGTGGTGATTTCGTTAGCGCGGGCGTTATCGTTCAATGGTCTAGCGAACGCTTTTCATGTGGCGGCCATCAATGCGGGTCAGCATGTGGCGCCGATGTTTGCCGGCGGAACGGTCTTCGCCTGGTCTGAGGTGCTCGAAGCGGCAGCTCTGCCGGATACCGGTCTTGGCGCGCTCAGATTAAGAACGGTTGCGACGCGAGATTTACCCTGTGCTGATTTTCCGCATAAAGATGGAAATGGGGCTTATCTAGACGGTGTTATTCTCGATCTGGATTATTGGGTGGTCTTGCCAAAATAGGACGGTGATTGAGAGTTCACCAACGATAATGGGGGCAGTGGCACGGTTATCCAGCTAGGTTAACCAGTTCTCCAATGTTGTCGTCTTTTAATAGGGTAAGGCGTGATGGGTCTCTGGCCTTTTCACTCTATACAACCCAAAAGGCGGATCGACGTGACGCATCGGACGGCAGTAATCGGAGCGGGCTTGGCGGGGCTCGCATGTGCGCGCGTCATGCGCCGCGCAGGTTGCTATGTCGAAGTGTTCGAACAATCCAAGGCAATCGCCGGTCGTATGGCGACAACGCGCATTGGGATTGTTCCTTTTGATCACGGTGCCCAGTATCTGAGCGCGCGATCGGATAAGTTCCGCACTTACATTAAGGAACTGGAAGGCTCGGGCTACGCCAGCATTTGGGAACCGAATATTGCATTCGGCGATGAAGGCGGAACCAAGCTGCAGAATTGGTATGTTGGGTTACCGGGTATGTCAGCGGTCGTCCGACCGCTCGCCGAGAGTGTGAGAATACACTTTGAGCGGCGTGTGCATACAATCAAGCGTGAAGACCGTTCTTGGTACATTTGGTTTGATGACCAAACTAAGGAAGGGCCGTTTTCGGCAGTCGTCGTCGCTGTTCCGGCCCCAGAAGCCAAGCTCATTCTCGGTCATATCGAAGACCTGTCCGCGCCGCTGGAGCGGGTGAGAATGGCACCATGCTGGTCGCTGATGATGAGATTTGACCAACAGGTGCTGCCGGAGTTTGATGTTTATTCTGACATGTCCCAATCGATCCGTTGGATTGGCCGGAACAACGGCAAACCGGGTCGTAAGGGTAAGGGCGAGAACCTCGTGATCCATGCCAGCCAGGCATGGAGCCGGGAGACTGAGGATGTTGACGCCGAGGTTATTGCCGAAGAGATGTGGTTAGAAGTGTGCCATCTTCTTGGCTTATCGCCGGTACAGCCGGTTCAGACGCAGGCCCATCTTTGGCAAAATGGCCTGGTCGACTCTTCATTGGGTGAGACATATCTGTTTTCGTCTGCCGAGATGGTCGGTGTAGCAGGCGACTGGTGCCTGGGACGCCTCGCTGAGCACGCCTTTGAGAGCGGTACGCAACTCGGCAAAGCCGTTGTTGATGCTCTGAAGTGATCGTAGCGCACACATTGCACCGATAGCTGCGACAACTATTTCTCCTTTTTGGACTGACTTTTCGTCGCGATCGGCGTCAAGTGCATGTGATAGTTGGCAACACTACCGTTCGGTGCATTGCCCGATATGCTGCAGCGCGCTAAAACCGCGCTAATTGCTACCCGCAAGAAACGGAGACCGCGAAACGATGGCTAATGCCGGAGCAAGCGGTGGAGGCAGCGGACGTCCGCTCTCCCCGCATCTGCAAGTTTATTCCCCCCAGATCAATATGGTGATGTCTATTGTACATCGTATTACCGGGGCGGCCCTCTATTTTGGAACATTGTTGCTGGCATGGTGGCTGATTGCAGCTGCTACAGGTCCGGAGCACTTCGAACTGGCAAGCAGTTTTTTTGGCTCCATAATCGGAAGACTGATCCTGCTCGGATACACGTGGGCGCTGCTGCATCACATGTTCGGCGGAATTCGGCACTTCATTTGGGATACAGGCCGTGGTTTTGAGCTCGGCACCGTGGATTTTCTTTGCTGGCTATCACTGATCGCTTCACTCGGTCTAACCGTAGTTATTTGGGTGATGGCTGGTGGATTCGAAGGAGTGTTCTAGACAATGAATATGCGAACACCTCTGAAGAATGTCAGACGTCTCGGGTCAGCGAAGGAAGGAACCGATCACTTCTGGATGCAGCGTGTGACGGCCGTGGCCAACGTGGTGCTGGCTATTGGGTTGGTATGGATGATTGCCGGATTGGCCGGTCAGGGCCATGCCGATGTTAAAGCGTCTCTCGCTAATCCGATCGTGGCAATCGGTCTGTTGCTGCTGATTTTATCCGGTGTCGTTCACATGCGCCTGGGCATGCAGGTTATCATCGAGGACTACATCACGGGCGAAGGCAGTAAGATTGTCCTTCTGATGTTAAACACATTCTTTGCAATTGCGGTGGGCCTGGCCTGCGTCTTTGCAATCCTGAAAATCAACTTTGGGGCTTGATCAGATCATGGCAGGAAGCAGCAATGGTGCTGGAGCACCCGGTGTGAACGGCAAAGCTTACTCGACCGTTGACCACACCTATGACGTGGTTGTTGTCGGTGCCGGCGGCGCCGGTTTACGTGCAACGTTGGGTGCGGCAGAAGCTGGTCTCTCGACGGCCTGCATCACCAAGGTGTTTCCAACCCGCTCGCACACTGTTGCGGCGCAGGGCGGGATTGCTGCCTCGCTGGGTAACATGGGGCAGGATGACTGGCGCTGGCACATGTTTGACACCGTCAAGGGTGCAGACTGGCTTGGCGACCAGGACTCGATCGAATATCTATGCCGCAATGCTCCGGAAGCTGTTTATGAACTTGAGCATTACGGTGTTCCGTTTTCGCGAACCGAGGACGGCAAGATCTATCAACGTCCTTTCGGCGGTATGACAACTGACTATGGTGAGGGCCCGCCTGCGCAACGCACATGTGCTGCAGCTGACCGAACCGGCCACGCGATGCTGCATACGCTTTATGGACAGTCTCTACGGCATTCAGCAGAGTTTTTCGTCGAGTACTTCGCGATTGATCTGATTATGGATCAGGATGGTGCTTGTCGGGGCGTTGTTGCACTCTGCCTGGAAGATGGAACGATCCATCGCTTTCGCGCCAAAAAGACGGTTCTCGCGACAGGCGGATATGGACGTGCCTATTTCTCGGCAACGTCAGCGCACACCTGCACAGGCGATGGCAATGCCATGGTGCTGCGGGCCGGCCTGCCGCTGCAGGACATGGAGTTCGTCCAGTTCCACCCG
>JBCDBQ010000191.1:0-11865 GCA_039183375.1 Pseudomonadota bacterium | reverse complement strand
CGGGCGTTTCAACTCGACATGAAGGAGCGCGGCGTGGGCGCGCCGACCTTCAATAATCGGCTGACCGTACTGAGCTTCTTTTACGCAACCACATGCCCGCGGCCTGAGATGAAGCGGCACATGCGGTATCAGCGGGCGGCGAAGAAGATCCCGGTCGTGCTGAGCGCCGAGGAGGTTGCGCGCATTCTTGAAGCGGCACCCGGGCCCGGGCTGAGATACAGGGCCGCCTTCAGTGTCGCCTATGGCGGCGGTCTCAGGGCCAGCGAGGTCACGCACCTCAAGGTCGGCGACATCGACAGCGACCGGATGCTGATCCGGGTCGACCAGGGCAAGGGCCGCAAGGACCGCCATGTGATGCTGTCGCCGTCGCTTCTGGACCTGCTGCGTGACTATTATCGCGAGGCGCGCCCGGCCGGCTGGCTGTTCCCGGGCCGTAACCGGGTTGATCCGATCTCGACGCGGCAGTTCAATCGCGCCTTCGGGGTGGCTTGCGACTTCGCGGGGATCAAGAAGAACGTGTCGCCCCATACGCTGCGGCATAGCTTCGCGACGCATCTCTTGGAGGGCGGGACCGACATCCGCGTGATCTGTTACCCGGCAGTCGATACGCAGTATCGATGAGAAGGCAGGTCCTGCTGGGTCACGCCAAGCTGGAGACCACGACGGTCTATACCAAGGTGGCGACCAAAACGATCCAGGATGTGACCAGCCCGCTCGATCTGTTGGTGCGACGGGAGGCAGCCCCCCGCTGATCCCGGCCCATGTCCCGGCCAAAGCTGGAAGTCGCGGATATATTCCGCGCCCATGGTGCTGCGTATCGACAGCAACACGCAGGACATCTGAACCTCCTCCAATTGAAGGTGATGTCCGCCATCGAGACCTGCCGGACCGCCGCGCTCGGCGGTCATGTTGCGGCCTGCACCAAGTGTGGCCACGAGCACATCGCTTATAATTCCTGCCGCAACCGACATTGCCCGAAGTGCCAAGGGGCTGCGTCGCGGGACTGGATGCAGGCGCGCATCGAGGATCTGTTGCCGGTCGAATACTTCCACCTGGTCTTCACCCTACCGTCGCAGGTCGCGGACATCGCGTATCAGAACAAGGCGGCGGTCTACGGCCTTCTGTTCAAGGCATCGGCTCAGACCCTTCTGACCATCGCTGCCGATCCAAAGCATCTCGGCGCAAGGATCGGTATGACCTCGGTCTTGCACACATGGGGATCGGCGATGACGCACCACCCGCATGTGCATGTCATCGTACCGGGTGGCGGGCTGTCACCGGATGGCACACGATGGATTGCCTGCCGCCCTGGGTTCTTCCTACCGGTGAAGGTCCTGTCGAGGCTGTTCCGGCGCCTGTTCCTCGAAGGGCTGACCAGACTGTACAAGGCGGGGAAACTCGCCTTCTTCCTCGATCTGGCGCATCTGAACAACCCAGTTACCTTCGCGGCTC
Organism: Pseudomonadota bacterium; assembly: GCA_039183375.1. GTDB lineage: Bacteria > Pseudomonadota > Alphaproteobacteria > Rhizobiales > Hyphomicrobiaceae > Tectiglobus. The sequence continues at coordinate 10,413 of JBCDBQ010000191.1, read as the reverse complement.
ATCTCGCGCCGCTGCGCAAGACCGACTGGGTCGTGTATGCCAAACCACCCTTCGGCAGGCCCGAGGCGGTGCTGGCATATCTGAGCCGCTATACGCACCGGGTGGCGATCTCCAACCACCGCCTGATCAGCGCCGATGCCGACACCGCGGTCTTCCTCTGGAAAGACTATCGCATCAAGCGCGGGGACCGCATGAAGGTCATGCGCCTGCCCACCGACGAGTTCATTCGCCGGTTCCTGATCCATGTCCTGCCCTCCAGATTCCACCGCATCCGCCACGCGGGCTTCCTCGCCAATGGCATCCGGCGCGACAGGATCGAAAAGATCAGGCGTCGGATCGATCGGGCACCGGAGCCTGATCAGATTGCCGACGACGATGAGCACGCCGAAGCGCGCGAACAAGACCTACACCAAACATACCCCAAATGCGGCGGTGCGATGCGCGTCATCGAGACCTTCACCCGCGGCCAAACCCCGAAATCCCGCGCACCGCCATGGGAGGAGGCAGCATGACGCAACGAACAAACCCTGCCTCGCGTTGCGCAGACGCCGGACCAGTCATTGCCGCCAGCGCCCCGAAACCGTGGCTCAAACCGGCAAACGCGGCCGAGGCGAGAGATCTGTTGGCGATATCAAGCAGCGAACACCAACTGGTCCACGCCGCTCAAGGCCGCACGGCCCGCCCTACAGTGCATCGACTGCTGCAGCCGTAACGCACAATCCCCATAGCACCAAAATCGGCCCGCGCTTTCCTCCTTGTCAGATTTGTCGCCGCTGCATCTCGCGATGACAGCAGCCACAAAACTTAGACTAAGCGCCATTTCGCAGAGGCTGCGTCAATGTCCGCTTTTGAGACGATGCGCTCCACTCGAGTATCCAAATATGACTGCAGGCTGATAAAAACCCGCGAAACTTCACTGTCGAGCTGGGGAGCTCGAGGGGGTGCTCAGGCCTCTAGCTATCGGCGGCCATCCTCGCGTATTCCCCTGGCGGAGCGCCAACATGACGGGAAAATGCTGTGCTGAACGCACTTGCGGACCCATACCCTATCATCTCTGATACTTCAGCAATGCCATGATGGCCCATGCGCAGCATGTCTTTTGCGAGCGTCATCCGCCAATTCAAAAGATATCCCATCGGAGCAATACCAACGATCCGACTAAACCGAGTGAAAAAAGCCGACCGTGAAAGACCAGCTTCCCGTGCAAGTTCAGGAACCGTCCACGGATGGTTAGGTGCTGCATGGATCGCTCGTAGCGCCGCTCCGATCCGTGCGTCAGTGAGGCCACTTACCAAGGCAGATGTGTCATCAGGTTGCGCCGTGGACCGGAAGGCTTCTATCAGAAGGATCTGTAGCAAACGCTCTATGACCGCATCCCGCGCCGGTCGATCCGCCCTCGTTTCGCTTTGCACCATTGCGGCCAACGCTGCCAATCGATCCTCCCCATGCACCAGGATCTTGTCGGGCAATAGCGACACCAAAAGCTCGGCATCCGGGCTGCCAAAACTGCAGTGTCCAATCAGCATTTCAACCTCCGCCGGTCCGTCCAATGCGCCAATCCGTGTGATCCCGTCCGCTCCGGCAACGGGTTTACTAACAAGCCCCACCGGAGGTGGGGGAACCAGACTGGACACAGCAAACGGGGCGATAGCGGGAATGAGAACGAAGCTCCCAGTAGTCAAGATGACGGGCGCATTGCCATCAACCACCAGCTTCGCCTGCCCGGCCAACAGCATGCAGTAAAACACTTCGTCTACGTCATCCCGGCAAACGCGAAACGGACCGGATGCATGGGCCAGTTTTGTAGAAAGCGCCTGTGGGCGCAGAAGCGAGATCACTTCGGAGAGGGGATCTGCCATCTCGGACTTTCAGTAATCAGATCTGGATTAATGATTATAGAAAATCTCACAGGCTTTGACAAGATAAGGGGCACCACAACAGAAACCAGAAGGAGACAAAACTTTGAAAGCCGTATTGATCACCGGATGCTCTTCAGGCTTCGGACTTGAGATTGCCCGCCATTTCCTTGATCAAGGCTGGTCGGTTGCCGCTACAATGCGCGCACCCGATCCAACCCTGTTGCCTGCCTCAGACCAACTGCGCATTCTGCCTTTGGACGTATCTGATCTCGACAGTATTGCCCACGCAGTTGAAGCCGCCGGACCAATCGATGCGTTGGTCAACAACGCAGGGATCGGCTGGCTCGGTGCCTTTGAAGGCACACCAGATGCGATCGTTCATTCGCTCTTCAAAACAAACGTCTTTGGCACTTTTGAAATGATCCGGGCTGTTTTGCCACTGATGCGCGCCCAAGGCAGCGGCGTAATCGTGAACGTTTCCTCCAGCGTTACGATGAAACCGCTCCCCCTGTTGTCCGCCTATACCGCGAGTAAGGCTGCGGTGAACGCATACACTGAGTGTCTCGCGTTAGAGCTTGCGCCGTTGGGTATCCGAACGCGGTTGGTCTTGCCTGGACAAGCGCCAAGTACCAGTTTTGGCAGCAACGCGCGGGCTCTTATGGCGGAAGCAAACGAAACGCCCGGTGCCTATCAGGCTTTCATCGATGAGGTGATGGCGTCATTCATGGAAAACGCATCGCGAGAACCGACGCATCCTTTCGATGTAGTTCAGGCCGTTTGGCGCGCTGTAACGGATGAAAAGTGTCCATTCCGGGTACCTGCAGGCAGTGATGCCGTTGCTCTTGCTGCGTAACGCCAATCGGAAAAGCAGCGGTGTGCGCCGCAGCCTTTCCGTCGACACCACGCTGGCTCATACTGGTCGCGCGCCAAGTCCAACAGCAATGAAGCGTGCAATCTTGTCCAGATCTTCTCGGTTCACACGCCCGCCAGTCACAATAATCCGCCAATAAAGGATGCTTGCGAGCGCATCATTTGCCAGGTCGGCATTCACAGTCTTAGGAAGTTCGCCGCGTGCGATGGCGCGTTCGACGATCATCGCCCCACGAGCGCGGCGCCCATATTGGAGTGTCGTACGAATCTCTTTGCTCAGCGCACTTGTCCGAGCCATTTCAGCATGCAGGTCTGGCAGAATGCGCTTGATCAAGGGGTGCCTCAGAACGCGGCAAAGGGAAATCAAGGTCAGACGAAGGTCTTCAAGCAAGGAACCGGTGTCTGGTATGGGTGTTAGGTCCAGGCCAACTGCGCTGACCAACTCAATCGCCATCTCGTGTTTCGAGGACCAGCGCCGGTACAGCGCGGCTTTGCCGACCCCCGCCCGCTTGGCTACCCGTTCAAGACTAAGCGCGCCAATCCCTGTGCGCGCCCACTCTTCGAAGAAAGCGCGGGTCAACGCTTCCGTGACTGATCTGCGCATCACGGCCGCGCCGCTTGGCAACCGCACAGATGGTTCCGCGACAGAGTTTTCGTCGGAACGGTTGCGTTCCATTCATTTTGCCCCTATATCGTCGATACGATACCGTTCCATCGAAAGAGGAGATTTGTCAATGACTGTTGTGCAAACCCGTTTTGAAGGTCTCACAGACATCCTGCGGGAAGGCCTCGGCCATCGGATCTACCCAGCTACGGATAGCTTTCTCGACATGTTCGCTGAGAATTGCGTTTTTGAGGCACCATATGCTCCGCCAGGTTTCATCAAGCGCATTGACGGGCGAGATGCTTTGGAACGCTATTTGGATGTTTTGCCAGATCTCGTCCGCATAGATGATTTCTTCGATCTACGTGTCAGCGAGATGGCGGACCCAAACAAAGTTGTTCTGGAGTTTCGCGGCAGCGGAGAGGGCCGCACCGGCGCGCCTTACGATCAACAATGGATCTCCATCATCGAAACGCTGGACGGCAAGATCACCTACTACGCCGATTATTGGGACCCGCGCATCACGCTTGCCGCTACCGGCGATGCCGTACCCGAACCTGAAGGGAAAGGATTTACCCGTGCGTAATACCATCTTAGTCACCGGCGGAACCGGAACAACCGGTCGCCGCATATCGGCACAGCTTGCTGCCCGCCACCTTATTCATCGTGTTGCCACACGTCACCCTAAAGCCGCACATGACGTTCGCTTTGATTGGAGCGATGAGAGTTCCTGGCCAGCGGCGTTGGAGAGTGTTTCGAGCATATATCTGGTCGCACCAAGCGGTGTTGCCGAGCCTCTTCCCGCGATGATCCCCTTCATGCACCTGGCAATTACCGAGGGTGTGAAGCGGTTTGTTTTGCTCAGCGCGTCATCGCTGGAAGCAGGCGGGCCTATGATGGGTGCTGTTCATGCGTGGCTACGCGACCACGCACCAGAATGGATCGTTCTACGCCCGACTTGGTTCATGCAGAACTTTTCGGAAGGGCAGCTGCTAGCTCAGATCCGCGATCAAGGGTCAATCTATACCGCAACCTCCAGCGGTCGGATCGGCTTTATTGATGCCGAGGACATCGCCGCCGTGGCTGTCGAAGCGTTATCTCAAAAAGAGTTTGCGTCCGGCGATCTCATCCTGACCGGACCTGCCACCCTTAGCTATAGCGATGTTGCGAATGTGCTGAGCGAGGTCACTGAGAACCCCGTCGCGCATCACAATTTGAGCGAAGCAGACCTTTCGGCTCGCCACATGGCGGCAGGCTTGCCAGAAGCCTATGCCACAACTCTTGCAGCCATGGACACAAACATTGCCAACGGTTCAGAAGATCGCGTCACAGAGAACGTTTGGCGCGTTACCGGACGCTGGCCATCCAGTTTGGCGGAGTTTGCGGCCCGTAGCAAAGCGGCATGGCACGTGCGTGTCGAGGCATGAGGCACACCAACTCATAAGGAAAACAGACATGGAGAATTCATCAAAGAGAACAGCAATTGTCACTGGTGCTTCCCGAGGCATCGGCGCTGCCATTGCGCGGCGCCTCGCAGCCGATGGGCTGAATGTCGTTGTCAACTATGCGGGCAACCAAACCGCCTCCCAGAAGGTCGTTGACGAAATCGAGGCAGCAGGTGGGAGCGCCATCACAGCCCAGGCCGATGTTTCAGATCCAGCCGCAGTGACGCAATTGTTCGAGACAACTCAAGCCGCGTTTGGTGGTGTCGATATTCTTGTGAACAACGCCGGTATCATGAAACTTGCCTCTATTGCCCAAAGTGACGACGCACTCTTCGATACCCAAGTTGCTGTAAACCTGAAGGGTTCGTTCAACATGATGCGAGAAGCGGCTAGCCACCTTAGAGACAGTGGCGCGATCATCAACTTTTCCTCAAGCGTTGTTGGTCTAAAGCTCGAGACCTACGGCGTTTATGCGGGCATAAAAGCCGCGATCGAAGCTATGACCGCGATTTTGGCAAAGGAGTTGCGCGGCCGCGCGATTACCGTGAACGCAGTTGCGCCTGGGCCCACAGCGACGGACCTGTTCCTTGACGGAAAACCGAAGGACGTTGTCGACCGGATGGCGAAGATGCCGCCGCTGGAGCGATTGGGCACGCCTGCGGACATCGCGAACGTCGTTGCATTCCTGTCAGGGCCGGATGGTGCCTGGATCAACGGACAGACCTTGCGAGCCAATGGTGGAATTATCTAGCGGACGCATTGGTGTAACGTGGCCAAGTTCAACGCAGTACCAGACCGAACAGTCGTGAAAGTCGGAGATGAAAAAATGAAAAAGATCGATGTGAAAGAAGATTTCAAACAGTCGAAATTCCTCATAGTTGCCATGGTGGCGCAGATTGTCTTGGTGTGGATTGCCATGGGTATCTATCTGGCATTCTTAACCTGACTAAGGCGCTTTGCAGGGTGGTGTCGGTTCTCTTCCGGTGTTCCTCGGAGCCCGCAAATGTGGGACGAAACACTTCGGACGACAGACCGATGGCGGGTAGAACTCACTGTTTATGCTGCTGCTATGTCCGATAGCTCCAAGTCTGCGCTTCTTAGTTGCTGCGCAACGCGGGTGGTTTGACAGCCGAGTGTTTGTATGATGTTGATGTCCTCATACAGCATGGCATTTCCCTATCGGAAGTCATCAGCTATGTACTGTATTGCTTTTTCCGCTTAGCGCACGTTAGAAAAATGCGTTCAAACTCACTAAGCTAAGCCAAATTCCTAAACCGAAAACGCTGTGATTTATCACGCCTTTCTTGCGCATTTTCCAAGGCTCAGGCGCCTTTGACATACCAAATCCCCAGCCGAAAAGCGGCTGAAAAATGAGCCAGGGCACCAGGACGGTCACAAACCCAAAGGCCAGTCCTTGCCAGAGCTTCGGTGTATCGAGGGCCAAGGACCCGAATAAAACAGCGAAGCTGATCCCGTAGATGACGCCCAATAAAATATGGGCACTCCACCCTAATGCCGCTTCACCAGTAATGGGTGCGGATGCACGGATGTCGTCATGCATAAATCCATTGTGCGGGAGCGCCCCAATCCAACGGCCAACCAAACAATAAAAGCCGTGTGTCATGGCCCAACCTTGACGCAGAATGGCAATTACATCTGCAAAAATGGTCGCTCCTAGACCGGCAGCTGCTCCGAAAACTAGCAACTCTACGAAACTCATGTGCTTTCCTTTCCTAAGAGAATTTCGCACTGTTTCTGCAACTTAAAGTGAGGTTTAAGTCAATATGTACCGGCTCGATATTGCAGAGGTCGCTCAACGCAGCGGGTTGAACCCATCGACGTTACGTTACTACGAAAAGCGTGGATTGATTGCGTCAGACGGTCGGCGCGGGTTGCGCAGGGAATACGATGACAATGTGCTCACACGGCTTGCCTTGATAGCTCTTGGCCGCCGGGCAGGCTTTTCCCTCAATGAGATTAGTGTTTTGTTTCGCCCTCAAGGCGGAAGACTGGAACTCAGCCGTCAAGAATTACAGAACCAAGCAACCAACCTACGAAGTCAAGCGGAGGAATTGCGAACAACTGCGGACCTGCTGGATCATATAGCGGCATGCACAGCGCCTTCTCACCTCGAATGCCCCAGATTTCAAACGATCCTGAAGGATACTCTTATCCCAGAAGATGCTAAGTAATTTCTTGCGCACACGATGAAGGCAACACAAAAGCCGCCATTCGCTGCATCACCCCAATGCGGGAGGTATGGGCTCTTTTGTTGAATCCGCCGCGACACGGTCCAAAGGCCGGACCGGGTAATCAAGGCCGTTCGGAAGATCGCAGCGCAACAGGTAAGGTGCGGACTCACCTGTCATTCGGCATTGGCTTGTTGAGTTCTGCTTCGGCTCGTTAAGAAGACACTCAATGTGCCAGTGACCGTGATCAATACCTATGACGCGATGCCCATGCCAGAAACAGCAGCGAGAAGATAATCCGCAAATGCGGTAACGCGCCTTGGCTGCGCTCTTCCGGGTGGGAACATCATCTGAAGTGGGATAGGGGGAGGCAAATGATCTTCAAAAAGGGAAACGAGTGCTCCGGAGCGGATATCATCAGCCACATCCAGTTCCGATTTTAAGACAATTCCATGCCCGGCCAACGCCCAGGACCGGATGAGCCAACCGTCGTTCACAACCCGGCTACCGCGAACTGTTACCTGGTGACGCTTAGGCCCTCTTTTAAACTCCCAAACATTGTCCAAGGTTTCTCCGAACCGCATCACGAGGCAATTGTGATCTTTGAGGTCGTTAGGCGTTTTCGGGACCCCGTGTCTTTCTATGTAAGCAGGTGCAGCACAAACGAGACGCTGAAAGGTCCCGAGGCTGCGCGCCCTTAGTGTGGAGTCCGTCACGTTGCCAAAGCGCACAGCCAGATCAAACCCCTGACCGACCAGATCAACGTAGCCGTCGGACAATAACAACTCGATGGAGACCGCAGGGTTCTCTTCAGTGAACGTCGATATGGCTTGCGATATGATAGAACGCCCAAGATCAACGGGCGCCGAGATGCGGATCGGCCCAGAAAGCGTCTCGGCACCGTGGCGTATTCGCGTGTCGAGTTCGGCAACTTCACTCAGAACAGACTTGGCCCCGTCCAAGAGCATTCGGCCTTCCTCGGTCAGGCTGATAGAACGTGTTGTCCGATTGAACAACACAACGCCGTAGTGTGCTTCGAGTGCCGCCAAGCGCTCCGAGACCGTGGTTGTGGACATGCCAATTTCACGAGCTGCTGCGACAAGGCTGCCTTTCTCGGCAATCATCATGAATACGCGAATATTGTCGAGAAGCATTGGCCGCCAATTCCGGATTATCTTTTCGGTTATAGCCAGTTTATCCTGCGTTTGCGCCCTCGTAAATTGCCCACATAGAGTTAACACAAAGGAAGATTCCAATGGCCAAGCTGACCATCGTCGCTAACATCAAAGCCAACCCCGACAAGATCGACCTCGTGAAAGCCGAGCTTCTCAAGCTCATCGCCATCACCCGAGCTGAAGCAGGTTGCATCAACTACGACCTGCACCAAGATAATGATAATCCAGCGCACTTCCTGTTCTACGAGAATTGGGAAAGCCGCGAATTGTGGCAAACCCACATGGGCGCCCCTCACCTTTCCGCTTACATGGAAGCGACCGACGGAGCCGTCGAAGAATTCACATTAAGCGAGATGAGCATCATCGGCTGATCAACATATCAAAGGAGCACGCGATGAAAGCTGTTGGGTATACCGAAACGGGACCGATTGATCGACCCGATGCGTTGATTGATTTTGAGGCAGATGTGCCCGAAGCTAGCGGCCATTACCTGTTGGTGAAAGTCGAAGCAGTTTCGGTCAACCCAGTGGATACCAAAATCCGACAGCGGCGTGCTCCATCGGGTGGGACACCCGATATCTTGGGGTGGGATGCCGCCGGTGAAGTTGTTGGCGTCGGTGAAGCCGTCAACGATTTCTCGGTGGGGGACAGAGTCTATTACGCTGGTACGGTAAACCGACCTGGGACCAACTCTGAATACCATCTCGTCGATGCGCGCATCGTTGGAAAGGCTCCGAAATCAATCTCGACCTCAGCAGCAGCCGCGATGCCACTGACCACCCTCACTGCCTATGAAATGCTGTCTGACCGGTTGCGGATCAACAACCCAGTGCCTGGCGGAAAGAAGACGCTGTTGGTGATTGGCGGCGCGGGCGGTGTGGGGTCCATCACAATCCAACTCGCCCGTACTTTGTCCGATGTGACCATCATCGCAACAGCCTCACGGCAAGAAACAAAGGCATGGGTAGAGGAACTCGGGGCGCACCATGTCATCAGCCACGCAGAGCCGCTCGGTCCGCAGATTGAGGCACTTGGCATTGGGAGCGTTGATTTCGTTTACTCGACGACCCACTCACATCTTTATTCTGCAGACGTTGCCGAAATCATGACGCCTCAGGGCCGCTACGGCCTTATCGACGATCCAGAGACCTTCGATATCATGCCCTTCAAGTCCAAGGCCATCTCGGTCCATTGGGAGTTCATGTTTACACGCCCGATGTTCGAGACCGCCGACATTCAACGGCAAGGAGACATTTTGAACGAAGTCGCAGCCTTGATCGACGCGGGCAAGGTCAGGTCCACAGTTGCGGAAGGCTTTGGCACCATCAACGCTGCAAATCTGATGAAGGCTCACGGACTGCTTGAAAGCGGTAAGTCGATGGGCAAGATCGTGCTGGAGGGTTACTGATATGGCAATTCGACAGTTGGATCATGTGAACGTCGTAACGGCAAATTTGGACGGTATGGTTGCCTGGTACGAGGCCGTTCTTGGCCTGCGTTCCGGGCCCCGGCCAGATTTTCCGTTTGGTGGAGCCTGGCTCTACGTTGGGGATTCACCAGTCGTTCATCTCGTGGAGGATACCGGACAAATCCGAACCGGGTCGGAAGCCGCCCTGAAGCTGGAGCATTTTGCGTTCTCAGCAACTGATGCCACTGCGTTTGAGAAAACGCTCACAGAATACGGGGATCCGTTCAAAAGGGCTGAGGTCAAAGGCGCTGGCCTCGTCCAGTTCCATATCTCCGACCCGGACGGAAACCATGTGCATGTGGACTTTGATCTGAACGAGTGAACTGAAAAGCGGCATACTAGTCGTAAGTCCGAAAGTCGGCTTTGCGGACAAGGACGAAACCGCTCGCGCGGTATTGGCGCTTGCCGCGGGTGATGCGCGCTGATCCGGTCGCTTCGATTTTGTGGATCGGCGCGCCTGTCTGACGATTGGGACCTTCTCAATCTGATGACAGGAGGTTCCAATGACGGACCAGTATGTGCCTGCGCTGCGCCAGCGTTTTCTCGAGGATATGCGGATCAAGGGGCTGCAGCCTAAGACGCAGACGATGTACTTGCGGGCGATGCGGGAGTTCACGCGGTATCTGGGCCATTCGCCCGACAACGCGACACCGGAGGAGTTGCGGGCGTTTCAACTCGACATGAAGGAGCGCGGCGTGGGCGCGCCGACCTTCAATAATCGGCTGACCGTACTGAGCTTCTTTTACGCAACCACATGCCCGCGGCCTGAGATGAAGCGGCACATGCGGTATCAGCGGGCGGCG
>JBCDBQ010000190.1:0-11869 GCA_039183375.1 Pseudomonadota bacterium | reverse complement strand
TTCCAACATGGCCTTACGACGGTCGCCGAAGCCAGGTGCCTTAACCGCAGCTACTTTCAGACCGCCACGCAGCTTGTTGACAACCAAAGTTGCAAGAGCTTCGCCTTCGACATCTTCAGCGATGATCAGCAGAGGCTTACCTGTCTGAACAACCTTTTCCAGAACCGGCAGCATAGCCTGCAGGTTAGAGAGCTTCTTCTCGTGGATCAGGATGTATGGATCTTCGAGCTCAACAACCATCTTGTCAGGGTTGGTGATGAAGTATGGAGAGAGGTAGCCACGGTCGAACTGCATACCCTCAACAACGTCCAGCTCAGTGTCGAGGCTCTTGGCTTCCTCAACAGTGATAACGCCTTCGTTGCCGACCTTCTGCATGGCTTCAGCGATCATGTCGCCGATTTCACGCTCGCCGTTAGATGAGATCATGCCGACCTGGGCAATTTCTTCAGAGTTCTTGACCTTCTTGGAGCGCTTTTCGATCTCAGCAACAACCTGTTGGGTTGCTTTGTCGATGCCGCGCTTCAGATCCATCGGGTTCATGCCGGCTGCGACCGACTTGAGGCCCTCACGAACGATTGCTTGAGCAAGAACCGTAGCAGTGGTCGTGCCGTCACCAGCAACGTCGTTGGTCTTGGAAGCAACTTCACGCACCATCTGTGCGCCCATGTTCTCGAACTTGTCCTCAAGTTCGATTTCCTTTGCAACGGTGACACCGTCCTTCGTTGTGCGAGGTGCACCGAATGACTTGTCGATGATCACGTTGCGGCCTTTCGGGCCCAGCGTAACTTTGACAGCGTCTGCGAGGGTGTTAACGCCGCGCATCATGCGTTCGCGGGCATCACCGGAAAATTTGACGTCCTTGGCAGCCATTGTGGCCTATCTCCTAAGGTTCGTGTGAGTTGATACAAAAAAGGGCGTTGGAAGGGGCTTAGCCTTCAACAACACCCATGATGTCGCTCTCCTTCATGATGAGGAGATCTTTGCCGTCAATCTTGACTTCAGTGCCGGACCATTTGCCGAAAAGCACACGGTCGCCAGCTTTGACATCAAGTGCCACAAGTTCATTGTCGTCGCCGCGGGCACCTGGGCCACATGCTACAACTTTACCTTCTTGAGGCTTTTCTGCTGCGGTATCAGGGATGATGATGCCGCCTGCGGACTTTGTCTCGCTATCGACGCGCTCAACGACCACGCGGTCGTGCAGAGGACGAAACTTCATGAAGTCCTGCTCCTTGGTGGGCTGGTTTGAGTTCATGTTATAAGGTGAAAAGCTCCTAGCACTCATGATAGTTGAGTGCTAACAGACTGCCGCGGATTTAATCCTGCGCCTGCTCAATGTCAAGGCACCGGCGAAAAATTTCTTAAGTTCGGATGGTTAAGGGAACGTTACCTAGATGGGCATAGCCGCGTCGGGAGGGAGCTCGCGAGACAGCTTCTGGGCGCCCGCTGCATATAGGAGCGCAAAACCGACAATCAAGTTGTATATGTATAATCAGACGAGTTACTGAATTCTGCCACGCCATAGCATCGCCGGCCAGGTCTTCATCGCATAGTCACATGCCTCATGATGCCCGATCGTGATGGCCTTTTTCTGCATATAGTCCCAACCCTGATTGAAGTGGGGACCGTGAGTCAGGGCCGAAATCTGGCTGAAATTATCGAATTTCCCGCCTTCCTTGAGAAAGAACCAATAGCGCTTGTTGCGCTTGACGCCGGAGCATTTCGCGATGCTCCACATCCAATTTCCGTGTCGGTACATCCCAGTCTTCTGGCTATCTGTCAGCCCACTGGCAGACGCAGTCGATGCGATCATCGCCCCTGCAACCAAAACCACCAAACGCTTCATCACTCACCCCGACCACAGAACTCAACAGAAGCAATCAGGCCGCGGATACACCGCTCATAACCCGATGGCTGGTCAGCATTCCGCCACCCCGCGGAACTTGACCGTTCTCTAGTGATATCGCAGTCGCTTGAATTATCGATTGAATGTGATGCCAGCAATTACTTCAAATTTGCGCAAAAAAGAGCAGTTCCAACGCACAGTTGCTCCAAGCCGCGATGAGTGACTGACGCACCGCCAGACCTGCGGATTGACCTGTACAACAAATGCTGTGAACGAAGATCGACTGACGAGCGATATGGCTCAGTCAGAAACCGCGCTGCCCCATCCGACAACTTCGATGCGACGCTGGCACTAGTCTGAACGACTTTATCTAAAGTAGTAACTTATGCGAAACAGTTCGCACCTCACTTTGGCTCACCTCACACGACTGGGTTCTCAATCGTGCCTATTCCAACTGACCTCACATCGTTTCTCGATATCATTCGCCAGCACGGCGATATGGTCTACTCGATCGTGTTTGCCTACGCCGCCTCGCATAGCCTGCTGATTACATTGTTCGCAGGCTTCGCAGCACACGCCGGTGCACTTTCTTTTGGATCGCTGATCACGCTCTGCTGGATCGCCAGCTTTCTGGGTGACGTCGTCCGGTTCTGGATTGGACGCCGCTACGGCAACGCATTGGTTCGCCGCTTCCCTAGACTGGAGCGGCAGGTAAAGGTCATATCCCGTCTCGTCGACAACCATTATCTTTGGATGATCCTGGCCCATCGCTATCCGCATGGCATTCGTAGCGTCGCCGGCTTCGCCTACGGCATGTCCAATCTCCCGTGGGCAACCTTTCTTCCGATCAATCTGGTTGCGTCGGGTCTGTGGGCCGTCATCATTGTTTCGCTAGGCTATGGCTTCGGCCAGTTCTCCGAGAAAGCGCTGAACAACGCCTCATCAGGCCTTGGCATCGCAATGCTGATCGTATTCGTTGCGCTTTCCTGGTATCTCAGTCGGCGACTGGAGCGTTTGATCGAGCAGGAGCCAAGCAGCTAGGGCAGTTGCAGGATCAATGGTCCAATCAACGTCATCACGGGGGACGGCCTTATGAGCGGAATTCTTGCACTGCTGGACGATATCGCAGCAATTGCGAAACTGGCGGCGGCCCAAGTCGATGACATCGCGGCTCAGGCTGCAAAGGCAGGGGCAAAATCGGCTGGCATCATCATCGATGACGCGGCCGTAACACCCAAATATGTTACCGGGCTACCGGCCGCGCGCGAGCTGCCGATCGTCGCTAAGATTGCCCGCGGTTCTCTATTCAACAAGCTGGTGATCCTGCTACCGGTCCTGCTCTTGCTGCAGGCGTTTGCGCCCTGGATCATCCCCGGACTGCTCATCATAGGCGGTTGCTATCTCTGCTTTGAAGGCGCGGAGAAAATCTGGCATGCGCTGTCACATCATAAAGATCCAGGACCGCAGCAGGCAGAGACGCTCGACGCGGCCCACCTGGAAGAACAGCGGGTCGCCGGCGCGATCAAAACAGACTTCATTCTATCCGCCGAAATCATGACGATCGCTCTGGCGACGATCGAGACCGACACGATGTGGAAGAGCGCCATCGTTCTGGCAATTGTCGCCGTCCTTATCACGGTGGTTGTCTACGGCGCGGTCGCTCTACTGGTCAAAATCGATGATGTTGGCATTCGCATGCGACAAACCGGGCGATGGGAAATAACCCGTTCCATTGGCAGTGGCCTGGTCGCAGCTATGCCGAACGTCCTTTGGCTGATTTCCGTGATCGGTACGGCGGCCATGCTCTGGGTTGGCGGCAGCATTATTGTCCACGCACTGCACGAGATGCACGTCTCGCTGCCTTACGAGACGATCAAACAAACAGCGAAAGCAATTGCCGGAGAAGACGCACCAGGCCTCAATTGGTTAGTGACCGCTCTGATCGATGCCATTATCGGCATCATACTTGGTTCAATCCTGATACCAATTGTCGAAGCCGTCCTGGCGCCGATCGAAGCCTTGTTCCCGGAAAAAAAGAAACAGCCAGCCAGTCATTGAGTTTCAAATTCGTAGACGCTTCAGGCCGCGGGCCCTCTCTAAGCGAGCCTCTGCGCGACTGCGCGGCAGTCAATCACTGCCAGCGAAATTCTGAATGGCTCGACCCATTGGAACAATAAACTCTCTTGGCTTCGAGCCTTGCTTAAGCGCTGCAAAGGCTGAGTTGGATCAGGCAGCAAAGGCTTACCCAGCGCTTTCCACTGAAACACTTGAACAGCAACTTTGCAGCCTGCATTCAGCAATACTCTCTGACCTTATTGGCTGGCTTCAAAAGGCCGGTCTCAAGCAGTTGTAATTGAAGCTAAGGAGCAATGCCGTCTGTTGTCAGTCTCCTGGCAACCAAATTTTCATACCAGTGCTTCTGCGCACGTTGCGTAGCTCCGCAAGTTTTAAGTCAAAGGCATCATCTTGCTGTTCCCTACCCCATTTGGCTATGACACGTGCCCGGCCTATCTGAAATTCCGTCCATGGCAGAGGTTCTGGCCCTGTAAATGTTTCTAGCTTATCGGCTGCAACTTCTACTGCGCCCCAATCATGGCGAAGCCGAGCATCCTCAATCTGTATTTCCCGAACATGAAAGTGATTATGACCTGTACAAACTTGGTTATCTAGCAGGTCGTCTGCTGCAGCGAATAACTCTTTTCGCTCTGCCTCAACTGAGCACGCAATCGCTGCTGAGGCAATCGCCCAAGGTCGCATGTAGGCACTGTCCGCCAAATCTACTGCTCGTTGGGCGGTGTCGAAGGATGCGATCTTTTCTTCAAGACGATCAATCTCAGACAATCTGACAAGCGCAAGCGAAACCCGAGCACGCATTGAAGCTGCCTCTGCAATACGAAGTGAATTCTCTGCGCACCGGCGAGCTTCTTCAAACAATCCAAGGGCGACAAAAGACCGACTAGCAAACTCGTTTCCAAGGATGGCGGCCCGGATGAAGCCAAACCGCTCTGCTTGGTCAATTGGGAGCTGGCCAAACTCTACGGCCTTCTCAAACTGGTTGCTGTAGTAATAGAGCCCGCAGAGCTGGTAATGTGCAACCAATTCGGCTTCCTTCGACCCAACCTCCCTTGCAAGCTCTAGTAATTGAGAAGAAACGGGGATCGCACTTCGCATGCGGCCAAGCTGGTAGTTGCCAGCTCCATAAACCTCGTAAGCCTTGAGTTTTACCCCCGTTGCTTCCAAAGGACGGGCGAGTTGTACTGCCTTCTCCGCACACTTGTAGCATTCGGCAAGCTTCGACTGCAGTCCGTACCTGTAACTGCGAAGATACAAGCTCTCAATCTGACCATTTGCGGAACCGATCTCAACTGCAAGACGTTCCGCCTCATCAAGTTCTTCCCGTACATCCTCATCGGGAATATGCGGTCGGTCACGGTAACTCAGTGCAACCCCAAGCCGGGCCTCACAACGTTGTTGATCGTTGGAAGCAAACTGCTTAGCTTTTTGATATGCCTCAGTAGCTGCATCCTGATCGGCTGTTTGGATCGCAGCTTTACCCAGCAAAATACAAATATCGAAGCTATCCGACTTGTCAGTTGAAAACTCTAGTCCTTTCGAGAGCAATTCCTTTGCTGTCTCGAACCTCATCGAACCAACAAGTGCATTGGCAGCCGAGAAGTAAGCGCGCGCCGCACGTTCATCTTCCGCTTTGGCCAGGTGCTCAGCATGAAGTATGAGATCTTGAGCACTATACCACTCAGCTGCTTTCAGATGCATAGCCTGCACATTCCGCTTAGTGACTGAAGCGTAAATGCCTTCCTGGACTAAGGCATGCGCAAAGAGAAACTGCTCCCCCATCGGATGCACAAGTGAGCGCTCGAGTAGTCCTGTAAGTTGATATTCTGGATCATCAATCAAATGCCGAACTAGTTCCAGATCAAACCGCTGCCCTGCAATGGAGGCCGCCTGTATGGCTCTGCGATCATCGGGATCAAGCCGATCAATTCTAGCTTGAACCATACTTCGCAGATTGCCAGACAGAGCTTCCGTTTGACTATCGGCCGAACTGCGGATCATCATTTCCAAGAATAAGGGATTGCCTCCAGCCTTTTCCATTTCAGCAGTCAAAACCTCTGCCTGATCTGCGCCAGTCATTGCCGCGAGTTCCATTGTTTCATGGGACGTCAGCGGTCGAAGGTCGACTGTATAGATTGGCGTACTGCCGGTTCCTGCGCGCCATACCTGATCGAAAGGATCACCCTCGATGCGCGATGTCATTAGGACGACGGCCGGAAAGTCTACACACCGAGCAACCAGAGAAGCACACAAATCTCTTGTTACCGGGTCAGCCCAGTGAAGGTCTTCAATCAATAGGATCTGTGGCTTATCATTGGCATACCAATGAAGTGCTCGTCCCAACAAATCCGCCTTGCGACGGTTGCGTGCGGTGTTCTCAATTGCGCGGTAGAAAATTTCAGCCTGTTCAGACATTTCCAAGCCGAGCAAGTCGTAAATGAATGCTTCATCATCAGCCTCGAAACCTGGTTGTTGAATCAGCTTCCTGGCAGCGTCCTCTCTAGTTACTGGGGTCGCCCCGCCATTGACTGAAAGCAGGCTTCGAAAAAGTGACCTTAAAGGGTCAGTTCCCGTTGCCCCTCCAAAATCCAGAACTAGAACATGGTGAGAGGCAAAACCTTGTGATGTGGCGACAGCTAGGCATTCGGTGGCAAGCCTAGTCTTACCAATCCCCGGCTCTCCTCGGAATATGAATGCCGCGCCGCTACCGCGGCGAGGTATCTCCTCGATGGTTGCTTGAAACTGATTACGTTCAGCCATTCGGCCTACGAATGGTAGAGCATTTCGCTCTATCGGTTGGTCACGCTCGCCGACAACCTTCCATACCGTTACCACATCTTCCAGGCCCTTTATTGCAACTTTTGTGTGCTGCTCACAAACAGTCTCATGGGAGACTTCGGAGTAGACCTCGTTCGACAAATACGTCTCATGCGCCTTGGCCATGTCGCTTAAACGAGAAGCTAAGTTTACAGCGTCTCCGATTACTGTGTACTGGTTTGTTCCAGCTCCCGCCAAAACTTCTCCCGAAGCAATACCAATATGCGAGGATAGTTCTCGGCCAAGTTTGGAGCTGACGTCTCGCAGACCTGCATGAATGTCCGAAGCAGAACGCACTGCTCGAGAGGTATCATCACCGTAGGAGACGGGAGCACCAAAGAGTGCCATCACGCCATCGCCCAGATGCTTGTCAACCGTACCGCCATTCGCCTCTATTGCAGCATCTGTGACCCGAAAAAAGTCCGTCATAACATCTTGCAATTCTTCTGGGTCAAGCTCTGCTGACAGGGTCGTATAGCCAGTGAGATCGGCGAAGAGGATCGATACCTGTCGCCTTTCCCCTCCAGACGTAAGCTGCTCGACAAGCATCCCATTGCTAGAGGGCACACTCTTAGGGATAACCGGCACAGATTTGGGGAGTTCTACAACGCTAGTATCGCGTGGTTCGTACTCTTGAATGGGGTTAGGCTGAATGAGAGGCGGTTCCAGATCATTTTGCCTCTCAGACTTGCCCTTGAGAGCTCTGACGGCGCGAAGCAGTCGCTTTCTGTAACCAACACCTAAACCAAGACCTTGGAGATCTGTCTCGGTGAGATCATCAAGCACATCAAAATCAATACCATTACGGGCGAGAACGCCGTAGAATTCACCGAGCCCAATTTGCTCCAGCCAAACTTTGAACTCGTCTGTCATTTTTCAAAAATTGGTAAATAATACAAACTTACGCCAATGGATCGATACTTTGATCATGCCATCTGTTCCTGACTGACTTCAAGGCATGTCTAGAGTTTTGGTTCACGAGGCAGCAGCAAGACAAAACAAGCACAAACCTCGTCGGCTTCAGTTACGGCGGACCGATCGCGGTCGAAATGGCTCGGATTCTCTCAGAGCGAGATGGAACATCGCCACCGTTGATCTTGCTCGATCCGCACGCTGTTTGGAATGATAGTTGGCGATGGTCCCGACGAGCACTCAAGGCAGCGAAGACCGGAAACGTATCTCGCCTCTGGAATCTGGGAAAGATGTATGCGTCGGCCACATCAAATGGCGAAACAGATGATTTGGAAGAGGCCCATCTAGTACCGTGGCTGTCATATAAGCCGGCACCATTGCCGCTCAAAAGAGGCTTATTCGTGCGCTCAACCGATCCAACGGCGCGCACCAATGCCGAAGCCTGGTCCAATGTTTTCTCAGGCCGGTTGGATGTGGCCGATGCATCGGCTGATCATACAAGCATGATGATGCACGAGCCGGCCCGCATGCTTGCTCAGACACTTCAGTCGTGGATGCAGACATCCAACGCTCATTGAAACTCCCAACCAGAACCAGACGGCACTAATTTTTGCCGCGCAGATTATGTTCCGGATCCATAACCAGACCCAATCGATGCAAGCAGAGGCTCGCAGCTCAAGGCAGGATCACCCGCTTGTCTTGCGCGACGTCCCTCTCATCTAGGTCAAGAGCCGCGTTGCTCTAGTGAAACTGCGGCGAGCGGTGATCGTAATCCAAGACATGGCCTGAGAGCTCGCTGCCTTGAACCGACGCCAGATAAAGCGCAACGGCAGCAATATCAGGTTCACAACTAATACAGTCGTCGCTCGGATCGTAGGCTTCGCCCATGATTGTGCGGGGCGCAATTCCGTTGACCCGGATCCCCTGATCCGACCACTTTTCAGCTTCGGTGCGCACCATGGCAGCGAGTGCAGTCCGTGCAATTCCCGCCAGAGCCGCTTCCGACGGCTTCGAAGGAGCCGGCAAGCGCAGAACATTCAATATCGAACCGTTCGCCCAGGTCAGCCCCATACGACCGGCTGCAACACCCGTCGTTCTGGCTGCCGCCTGCATACGGTTAACGAAGAGTGACTCGATCTCTTCAAGTGTCGTCGCCGAATTCAGATCATAGCGGCTGACATGGATGAGGTTGATAACTGTCTCCAGACCGCCATAGATCTTGGCGGCTGTCTGCGTAAACCGGGTTGCCGTGTCCGCCGCATCAATCGGATCATGATGAGCGCGGACTTCCAACGCCGTTTCGCTCAAAACCGCCAGCAGGGCGTCTGTTTCGGGACAAGGCTCCGGAATTTGCAGCAACATTCGACAGCTATGTTCTGCAAAGGCGCGGGCAACATCGACACCGCACGTGGGGCCAACCCCGGTAATCAGAACCCGTGTTCCCGCCAATTCGGGATACACACCTTCACTGTTCCTGATTTCAGCAACGCTCATCAACATGGACAAAAACCCTCCCCCAGACTTCAGGGGTTACTTCACGCCGATTCGACTAACGACAAGTTAAATGCAGTCTCGATTCGGGTTTTGGTGTGGCAACCTAGAGTTTTCTTCAAGGCCGCGTCACATCCACGGTTAACAGCAAATCTGTTTGGCAACAGGCCGCCGCCAACCTATCCTAGCAAGGAAAAAGTCATTGTCACGCGCGCCTTGCGCCCGCCAATCACCTAATAATTGCGAAGGGGACGACATTGCCGGTTATTAATCGATTTTCTGAATTTCATCCCGAGATCGTCGAGTGGCGCAAAGACTTCCATGCGCACCCGGAGCTCCTGTTCGATGTCCATCGCACCGCTGCAAAAGTTGCTGAAAAGTTAAGAGAGTTTGGTGTCGACGAGGTCGTCGAAGGTATTGGTCGAACGGGTGTCGTGGGTATCATCAAGGGCCGCCAGACTGCGAGCAACAAGGTGGTTGGCCTGCGTGCGGACATGGATGCCCTTCCAATCCAAGAGATCAAGGATCACGATTACAAATCCAAGAATGATGGCGTGATGCATGCCTGCGGCCACGACGGCCACACGGCAATGCTGCTCGGCGCTGCCAAGTACCTCGCAGATACACGGAACTTCGATGGCACGATTGCTGTCATTTTCCAGCCCGCCGAAGAGGGTGGCGGCGGCGGACGCGAAATGGTTGAAGATGGCATGATGGACCGCTTCGGAATTCAGCAGGTTTTCGGCATGCACAATATGCCGGGCATGCCCGTCGGACATTTCTCAATTCGAGAAGGCGGCCAGCTTGCGTCGGTGGACTTCTTTTCAATCGCCATAGAGGGTCGCGGCGGCCACGCCGCACGACCGCAGGAATGCATCGACCCGGCCATTGTGATCAGTCAGCTCATTCCGGCGTTTCAAACCATCGTCTCGCGCAATGCACATCCGCTCGAAGGTACCGTCGTCTCAGTCACTCAGATCCACATGGGTCATGCGAACAACGTGATCCCACAAACCGCCACGATGGCTGGAACCGTCCGCACGCTCACCGCAGAGACACGTGACCTTGTCCAGCAACGCATGACGACCATTTGCGAAAACATGGCTCAGGTTTACGGTTGCAATATCGGCCTCGACTACAAGAGGTTGTATCCCGTCACCGTCAACCATCCTCAGGAGACAGCTTTTGCAGCGTCCATCGCGCGTGACATTGTCGGACCTGACAGCGTTAACGAGAATGGGCGCCCGACAATGGGCGGCGAAGACTTCGCTTTCATGCTGGAAGAACGCCCCGGTGCGTTCATTTTTGTAGGGCAGGGCGACAGCGCCGGACTACATCATCCAGAGTACGACTTTAACGACGACATCATTCCCATCGGGTGTTCCTATTGGGTCAAGCTCGCCGAAACAGCGATGCCGCTACCGTCATCTGGTTCGTGAGACGAAGTGCTGAAAACCAAGCTTCCGGGCAACATTATCTCAAATTTGTGATATCGCGCAGAAGCGGCCAACTTGATCCCGGCCAGTGATGCATTTCCAGCCAAAAGCATCAGCTCTGCCCAGTTTTCTAGCTGGCGCAGACTAAATTTTTTGCTGGCGGCAACCACCATCATCATGCCAATAGTCATCGTTGAGGATTTGTAAAACAAGACAAATCTGGTCGCGCCTCACTGGGAAGGGAGTACTCAATGGGCCGAATTGGTAAAACTGCACTCGCAATCTGCACAGGTGCCGCACTTTCATTGTCGGTAAGTGCAGCTCAAGCTGAAACATTTCGCTTCGCGTTCCAGGGCGATGTTCAGACGATGGACCCGCATGGTCTTTTCGAAACCATGACTCTGGGTTTCCAGCGCAACATCTACGAAGGTCTGGTCATCCGTGACAAAGACATGAAGATGACTGGCGCGTTGGCCGAGAAATGGACCAACACCGAGCCCACTGTCTGGCGCTTCAGTCTGCGCAAGGGCGTGAAGTTCCACGATGGTAGCGACTTCAAAGCTGATGACGTGAAGTTCTCGGTTGAACGCCTGAGCACCGAAGGCTCCGACATGAAGGTCGTTGCCGGCCTCATCAAAGAAGCCAAGATTATCGATGACTACACGATCGACCTGGTGACACCTTCACCGAACCCGATCCTGCCGCTGCAGCTCGAAATCTTTTATATCATGGACAAGCAGTGGGCCGAAAAGAACAAGGCCACAGCTGCAACCAACGTGAAGGGCGGCGACGAAGGTAACTTCGCCAACCTCAACGCCAACGGGACTGGTCCATTCAAGCTGAAGTCACGCCAATCCGGCGTGAAGACCGTGCTTGAGCGCCACAAAGACTATTGGGGCAAAGCACCAACCAACGTCACAACTGTCGAGTTCACACCGATCTCCAACGACGCAACGCGCGTGGCTGCCTTGATCTCCGGCAACGTTCACATGGCGTACCCAATTCCGGTTCAGGACTGGAAGCGTCTTGAAGATGCCAAGGGCGTGAAGCCACTCACTGGTCCGGAAGCACGTACAATCTTCCTTGGTTTCGACCAGCTGCGTGACGAGCTCGTGGGTTCAAACGTCAAAGGCAAGAACCCATTCAAGGACATCCGTGTCCGCAAGGCGTTCATGCATGCCATCAACATCGATGCGATCAAGAGCAAGGTGATGCGCGGCGCCGCAACACCAGCTGGCTTGATGGTCGCACCGCAGATCAACGGCTTCAACAAGTCGATGAATGATCGCCTGGC
>JBCDBQ010000189.1:0-11872 GCA_039183375.1 Pseudomonadota bacterium | reverse complement strand
TGCTGCGATTGCCGATGGACTGATTGGCACAAGTCAATTTTGGCTTGCCGGTGGGATCACGAATGGTGGCCATGTCTTATCGTTTGGCTTGAGCCGTGACGTTTGGGAACGCCTGGATGACGCTGATAAGGCTCTGATCGAGACCTGCACATCTGAGGCCTTTCACCAGTGTGTCAGTGAGCACGCCGCGCACGATCGCGAAGTCGCGCCGGTCCTCATGTCACATCGCGGGATTGAGCGGCGGCAATGGCAGGATGAACTGCGGCGTGCAGTTTCCCACGCATCAACCCAAATCGTCGAAGAGATCGCAGAGAGCAGCGAAAAGAGCCGGAGCTTATCCGAAAACTATATGTTCTTTCGTCGATCGGTTACAGGAAGCCCGGAAATCGGCAATTCTGTAGGATTGGTGTAACTATCTTTTCCATTCAGACCAAGAAAAGCCTCGAAAAATCCGCTTGTTGTCCTAGTATTTGCACGCAGTCATTGAGTCTCAGATTGTCTGATTGCGATTTCAGAGCCATTTCAAGCAACTAGCTCGGATGTGCTCCAGCAAGCAGCGATCTTTGCAGATCCGACTTCTAGAGGAGATTTTGGAATGTCCGAATATCTGGACGACGTAAAGCGCTATGCCTCAAATGCAGATGAAAAAGCAGTGGCAGGCATTGTGAAGCACCTCGGCATCGCGCTGAAAAGCAAGGATGCATCGTTGGTTTCCTGTTCGTCAAAAGATGAACTGGCGCGGGTTCGCGATAGCTGGTGCAAGAAGAAGCTTGGCCTCGGCGAGTCCGACGCTGATCTTGATAAAATGATTAAGGACATCTGCGAGACTATGAAGGGTGATGCACGCAAGCAGCGCGTTACGTTCTATTACCTGTTGGCTGAGAAATGCGGCAAGGTTTCTGACCTGGCGTAAGTTCTCGCATCGACAATAATTTTTAGAGCGATTTCACCAGCGGAGTGCTGCAGTATCCTGCAGCTACTTTCGCTGGTTTTTATTTGCCGCCAGCCGTCTTCTGAAAGATTCCAAGCACATTTCCGATAGAACGGCCCCGCTTCATTGTAATTCAGTGCCAGCCAGCCGATTAATTAACTCTTCCGTCGTCGTCACGATCATCTTATTATGTCAGTAACGCTGACCTATTTGATCATACGCGAGACAGCGAGTGAAACGCTCGCCTCCGCAGTGGACCGAGGTACTTCATGCCCAAGCGCGTCGCCAGTCTGGACAGTAAATTTGATCTGCAAGACACTCACCAGATCCTGACCGGTTCCCAAGCCATCGTCCGGCTTCTTCTTATGCAAAAAGAGCGCGACCGTCGTGCCGGACTGAATACGGCCGGATACGTCTCTGGTTATCGCGGCTCGCCGATTGCTGGGTTGGAAGGGGCTGTCCTACGCGTCGAGCAAATGCTCAGAGACGCTGACATTGTCTACCAACAGGGTCTGAACGAAGACTTGGCTGCCACAGCGATTTGGGGAACCCAACAAGCTGAGCTACGCGGCGAAGGCAAGTACGATGGTGTGTTTGGTCTGTGGTACGGCAAGGGACCAGGTGTTGATCGCAGCGGCGATGCCTTTCGACACGCGAACCATGCTGGCACATCGAAGCATGGCGGCGTCGTTGCCTTAATGGGCGATGATCATACCTGCGAGAGTTCAACCACTGCCCACCAGTCAGAGTTCGCGTTTCTTGATGCGATGATCCCGGTACTCAACCCGGGTGGCGTTCAGGAAATTCTCGACTACGGCCTCCTCGGTTACGCCATGTCTCGCTATGCGGGCACATGGGTCGGTCTCAAGTGCGTCAAGGACAACATTGAATCCACGGCAACTGTTGATGGCGGCATTGACCGCATTCAGGTTCAATTGCCAAGCGATGACGAGTTCCAAATGCCGCCTGACGGTCTCAACGTCCGTCTTGGCGATCAACCGCTCGACAAAGAAGCCCGCCTGCATGACTACAAAATTGATGCTGTTCGTGCATTCGCCCGCGCAAATAAAATCGATAAGATTGTTACGAGTGGCGGCTCTGACGCCAAGATAGGGATTATCTCCACCGGCAAATCATATCTCGATGTCCGCGGCGCCATGGATCTTCTTGACATCGATGAAGTGCGCGCCAATGAGCTGGGCTTGCGCCTTTACAAGGTCGGCATGCCCTGGCCGCTTGAGCCGGAAGGCATCAAGGAATTCGCCAAGGGCCTGGACCTTATTATCGTTGTCGAAGAGAAGCGCTCGCTCATTGAGGCCCAGCTCAAGGAAATCCTCTACGACGTACAAGATCGACCCAAGGTGCTCGGCAAACGTGATGAGTTTGGTCAATGGCTATTCCCGGCCAAGGCGGCGCTGGAAACGACGGAGGTTGCCGTTGCCGTCGGCGAGCGACTGATCCAGGCAGAACTTGGCGGCGAAGGGATCAAGCATCTTGTGTCGGACCTGAAGCGGCTGCGTGGCAATAAACCGGTCACACCTGAGGCGTTCATTCGAACACCTTACTTCTGCGCTGGCTGCCCACACAATTCCTCGACCAAGGTGCCCGACGGCTCACACGCCTTTGCCGGCATTGGCTGCCACTACATGGCCGTGTGGATGGACCGATCGACTGAGGGCTTCACGCATATGGGGGCGGAAGGCGCTAACTGGGTTGGTGAGTTTCCATTCTCGACACGTGATCATGTGTTCCAAAACTTGGGCGACGGTACCTACATTCACTCGGGTAGCCTTGCCATCCGTTCGGCCGTCGCGGCCAACACGAACGTAACTTACAAAGTGCTTTACAATGATGCCGTTGCCATGACGGGCGGACAGTCATTGGACGGTGGTCAAACACCGCAAAGCATTGCTGCACAGCTCGTCGCCGAGGGCGTCAAGCGGGTTGATGTCGTCACGGACGAACCGGAAAAGTATGGCGCCAATTCCGGCTTCCCCCAAGGCGTCAAGATCCACCATCGCCGTGATCTCATGACAGTTCAGAAAGAGTTGTCTCAGGTGCAAGGCGTTAGTGCGATGGTCTATGACCAGACCTGCGCATCAGAAAAGCGCCGCCGCCGCAAGCGCGGTGCGTTCCCCGACCCGGACAAGCGGGCCTTCATCAATCCAGCCGTTTGTGAAGGCTGCGGTGATTGCGGCGTTAAATCCAACTGCGTCGCAGTTCTTCCGTTGGAGACGGAGCTCGGCCGCAAGCGTCAAATCGATCAATCAGCGTGTAACAAAGACTTCTCGTGCATTGAAGGCTTCTGTCCGAGTTTCGTCAGCCTGCATGGCGCCAAACCGAAAAAGGCACAGGGATCGGCGGCGGGACACAGCGGCATCACCGAGATGCTCGGTAGCCTGCCGGAACCGGAACTACCAGAGACAAAGTCACCTTACGGGATGATCATCACCGGAGTTGGCGGCACGGGCGTTGTGACCATCTCGGCTGTTCTGGGTCAAGCAGCCCACATCGAAGGCAAAGGCTTCGGCAGCATTGACATGGCCGGCCTTGCGCAGAAAGGCGGCGCCGTAGCCTGTCATTTGAAGATTGCTGATACCTCAGAGGCAATCAACTCAATCAGGGTCGGCACGGGCAGTGCTAACGTCATTCTCGGTGGTGACCTTGTGGTCACTGCGTCAAACAAGGTTCTCGAGTCGATCAAGCCAGACTCAACTGCCGTCGTTGTAAACACCTACGAGATGACGACCGGTGATTTCACGCGCGATCCGCTTCTGCAGGTGCCGGGCCGCACACTGCTTGACTCGATTGCCGATCATGTCAGAGGCGGAGATCTGATCCCTCTCGATGCACATGACTATGCTGTGAAACTGTTTGGCGATTCGATCATGTCGAACATGTTCCTGCTCGGTATGGCCTACCAGATGGGCAAGTTACCAATCAGCTCCGAGGCGATCGAAGAAGCCATCAAGCTGAATGGTGCTGCTGTGGACATGAACCGGCAGGCGTTCCGTTTTGGTCGCCTGGCAGCCCATGATCGCGAAGCACTCGATCGTATTGCCAAGCCTGTCGACCGCACCGCTTCCGCAAAGCCAGAGACGCTTGAAGATATCGTCACCCTGCGTGAAGCACTTCTGACGGACTATCAGGACGCCGCTCTGGCAGCCAAGTATCGCTCCAAGATCGACTGGATTGCCGAGCGCGAGAAAGAGATGGCGCCGGGCCGCTCTGGTCTCGCCGAAGCAGCTGCGCGCGGCTACTACAAGCTGCTGGCCTACAAAGACGAGTACGAAGTTGCACGGATGTACACGAGCGGCGATTTCGAAGCATTGGTCGCCGACAAGTTCGATGGTGTGCGCAAGATCGAGTTTCATCTCGCACCACCACTGCTGTCCTGGTGGAAGCGCGACAAGCAGACCGGGCATCCCTACAAGATGAAGTTTGGACCTTGGATGATGCCGGTGTTCCGCTTTCTGGCGAAGCGAAAGAACATACGCGGCACAGCGTGGGACATCTTTGGCTACACCAAAGAGCGCAAGCAGGAACGTCAGATGATTGCTGACTACGAAACCCTGCTTGACCGGATCATCCCCAAGCTCTCGGCGGATCGTCATGCGATGGCGACGCAGCTTGCCGGCCTGCCAATGGAAATCAAAGGGTTTGGTCACGTCAAAGAAGAAAACTACGACAAGGCCATGCAACGGCAACGCGCACTTCTTGAGGAGTTCGACAGCCCTACTCCTGTTAAAGTTGCAGCCGAGTGATCTGACCGGCCAGCCGGTAGCAGGGCTGGCCTGACTTTTGCTAAGCACTCAACAGCCAGCGCCCAGATGCCGGCGTGCACTCCGTCCCTTGCTCATTGCCTGAACTATTTTGTCTGTGATGTCGCCTCTAGAATAAACGCGTCGCAATTCAGCATTCTCCAAATCAGCAAACGCGATTAGTTCCGTTGCAGGTTCGGCAGCTGATACGGCTGCGTTCACTTCACACAATTTGTCTCAATGTGCATCTGGAGCGAGGTGCGGAATGGCGATGACGGGCGTCTTGCGGCCGGTCACAGCATTGCTGTTGGCGACGGCTATTCTCATGCTTGGTGGTGGCTTGCAAAGCGTGCTGCTGCCTTTGCGCGCGCAAATGGAAGGCTTCACCGATCTGCAGATCGGCGTGTTTGGCTCGGCCTATTTTCTGGGTCAGCTCGCCGGTTGCATGTTCGCACCTGTTGTGATCGCACGGGTTGGGCATATTCGCGCCTTCGCAGCGTTCTCCGCTGTTGCGGCAACAATCCCGCTCCTGCATGCGATTGTTGTTGACCCGATTGCGTGGACCATACTCAGGTTGGCAAGCGGCGCTGTACTGGCGGGCGTTTTTCTTGTGATCGAGAGCTGGCTTTCAGCTGCCTCCGACCAGGAGACCCGGGGTCGTGTGCTCGGGGCCTATACGCTTATTCACCTGCTACTGGTGATGGTCGGCATGCAGCTGGTCTCAGTTAAGTCGCCAGAAGAGTTTGAACTTTTCTCGCTGGTCGCTGTCATGTTCTCCCTTGCCGCCGTGCCGATCGCGTTGACAGCGACGATAGCGCCAGTTCCGCCGAGGCGTACCAAGCTGCGCATTGGTTGGTTGTTTTATATTTCACCAGCCGCATGGCTTGCAGCGTTCCTGACCGGTATCACCAATGGTGCCATCTGGATGATGTTCCCGGTCTATGCCAAGGGGATCGGCTTTGAGACGTCAGAGATTGCTGTGTTCATGGCAACTGCCGTGCTCGCCGGCGCCGTTGCACAATGGCCCATCGGCAGTTTATCAGACCGCTTCGGCCGCCGCGTGTTTCTTGCTGGTGGAGCGCTGGTGTCGGCAGCTTTTGGGATTGCATTAGTAGCAACCGGTAGCGAACAGACCGTACTGCTTTATGCATTCGTGGCGGCCTTTGGAGCTGCGAGCTTTCCCCTCTATACCCTCGCCTTGGCCCATGCCAACGATCTGGTCAACAAGCGTCGCGCCGTCGAAGTGGCGGGTGGGCTGCTTCTGATTTTCTCGATCGGCGCAGTGATCGGACCTGTCATTAGTTCAGCTGCAATGGGTATTCTTGGCCCCAGTGCACTGTTTGCAACGACAGCACTCTTCCACATTCTGTTGGTGGCAGCCGTCATGGTTCGCGTTCAGGTTCGCCCGCGCATCCCAACCCGGCACAAGGAAGACTTTGTTATGGTCCCGCGTACGACGCCAGCGGTCTATGAGCTCGACCCTCGGACGGATGCAACTATCGAAGTGCCTGAGCCTGAGCAGCCAGAACCAGCCCCGGTCGCTGATCCAGAACCTCAGGACGAGACAACGATAGATGCCGTTGCTCCTCAAGCTGTGTGAAGAAGCACTCTGGAAAGCGAAAATACCGCCGCGTGGTCGCGTAAAACGCAAATGGGCGGCCCAACTTGGTTGGGCCGCCCGTTTTCATCTTTTCGATAACCCTCTATTGCCAGGGACAACCCTACTGCTGAGTGACCGCAAAGCCGCGGAGATATGCGGCGAACTGGAGACTGCAGCGTTGGCCATGCAGGACTTGCAGCGTCTGGTCAGCCGGTGGAATCGGCGCAATCAAACGCAAACGTATTTGTTTCATGGCACGCCCTTTCGCTAGTATCGCATACGAGGCGTTGCGCACAGGCAATTCTGAGGGCCAGTCAATTTCGGAATCGGCGGAGCCGAAATTCAGCTGCACCCTTCGGGTTGATTGCAGATCAACCAACGTCACCTGCGCCGGTCGGCCAGCTCGCAGACGTTGGAGCTTTATCGGCGCGCCCTTCTCTACGCAATAATCTCCGGACGCACTCACTGGCACTGATGTCCACGAGAACTTTATCTTGCCCGACGAGGCCGAAGGCGAGTTCCCACGCGGTGCAACACTTCGCAGGGCTCCGACCTTCTTGCGTGAGGAGCCCCCGGTCTTGATGTAATCCTTAACCGCATTAAAGAGCGCCGCATTTGATGCCCCGCCTGATGACAAAGACGAGACCTTGCCAGAGAACGGGCCGTTAATTTTACGCGTGGCGCCGCTTGCGAGAACGACAGTCATCGAGCCACCCTCGGGAATCGACACCTGCGTAGACCTGGCAAGTGTCGAGCCGGCTTTGAACTTACTAACCGTTGACTGAAGTACAATGACTTGTGCTTGAGCGGCAAACGTCGTCACGACAGTTGTAACAACGCCAAAGGCAGCCCAACCCAATAGTTTTTTGTATATGTGACTGGCATGCATGCCACGTGCCCTCCGCTTAGAGACATCCAAAGCTTCTCGATGCCATACAATCTAGAGACGAACAGGATTATGGCACAACGGGGCATTCACAGTTTGACGCGTGAAGATTTTTCTTTGTAGCCAAGCCAACTCATTCGCAAGAGCGGATGTCACGAATAGACTTTCGGGATAGATTCCGGACCAAGAGTGCATCTGGTTCGCACCAACCGTTAGCTTCCAAAAGCCGTGCATGCTCTCGGCAACTTTGCCGAGACGCCAAGCTTTCTACGTTTCTCGAGGAAGTACCTATTGGTTACTCTGGCTTAAGGCCAATTCGGCCCAATCGGGGCGGACCTGTATTTTGAAGAATATGTTCTGACCGGCGACACGCTTTTTCTTCGCGAGTTTCGTTGCTCTTAATGCTGTTTTTCGAGCCTTGGAGCCAACAATGCTGTATCTGCGTCTATCCGGGAGTCGCACCTTCGTGCGCGCCGTTGGCTTCAGGCTGGATTTGATAACCTTGATCTGCTGTTCTGCCGTCTTGATCTGACCACTCTCTACTGGCTCGGACGGCAAGCTATCAGATGAACTGTCTATCGCAGTACTTGTTGCACCAACCATGGTGTCTTCCAAGACAATTAAGCCTTTGGTCTTATCCTCAACGACGCGCGCTGCCTCTGGTTTCCGGCCCTGTGCGATCTCGGTTGCTGGAACGATAATCGGTGCCTTCGTTGCCGACGCCTCTCTATGCTCCAACACAATTGGCTCGCTGACCGCATTGATGATACGCGGCTTCAGATCGGTCGCGACCTTACTTGCAGTGGGTTGGCTTGCTGCAGGCTGTTCCACCGAAACCACCCGCTCCAGCTGTGGTTTTGATAGTGCAGCCTTGCGCTCATGGAGCTCACCACCGTCAAGCATGTTCTTCGGTGTCGGGCTTGATACCAATAGGATGCGCGGCTGCGAAAACTTTCCAGCAGACGCATGAAACCGGCGAAGCTCTTGCCAGATCTTGGATGTCGAAATCTTTGCAGGAGTGCGTTCAAGCTGCCCGTTATGAGAACGCCCCGGTATTGCAGCGCTTCTCACTGCAACCTGCCTACCTTGCCCCACTTTGCTGTCTCGTTGCTCGAGCTCAAATGGCACTAGAGCAGCAATGCTGGGCTGAGGCGTTACGACAGCAGCAATTGAAAGAAAAGACGCTCCGCCAATCACAGCCGCGCAGGCAATTCCGAATGCGAAGCCGGTCCAACATGCTTTAGGATCATCAGACCGGCCCATATCAAAACCAGTATCGAAATCCTCAACACAAGCGATTGGGCCACCAACATCAGTGTGCCAATCAAGCGCTTCAGTTTGTAGATCTGGCGGGTGATAAAACCGTGAGTCTTCTGGCGCAGCCTCGCCATTGAGGAGCTCTCGTAAGCGTTCTTGATTTGGTGTCAGACCGCTTAGTGCCAAACTGTATTCCGGCCTCTCAACGATACCGGTTGCACCACTAAACTTTACTAGTTCCTGCGCCATAACCGCATTACCCTCGCGGAAAACTCAATTACTCCGCGCACCCCCCGCAAAAGTGCAACACCAGCCTTTGCTTAATAATCCGCCGATCCATCTGTAATAGTTTTCCACAGTATGTTCTAACAGTGCCCTCTGCAACAATTTTTACCTTGACAGAGAGCTCACAAACCTAAGCTTCTGAATTAAAATACTTTTGTCGATGCGTATAGTTAACGTCATGGTGAAGATTTTGTCCCGCAGTCGATTTTTGGTAGAACATCAACCTAATTCACCGGAGCATAGACAAGCGTGATATTTGAGTAACAGCCATGCAAGCTGACTTTCTCAAATCCACTTCATTGGGTTTATCGGGAAATAGTACTTGCCCAAGGCAGGAGACGGCGCAGGAGAATTCCTCCGGCCAGGCCGATCGCGAGTGCGGCCAGGCAAGCAGAGAACGGTAGAAACTGTCGGAGACTGACGAATAGACCTATATCGATTACTGCAATAATCAGCG
The DNA here is from genome assembly GCA_039183375.1 of Pseudomonadota bacterium. Classification (GTDB taxonomy): domain Bacteria; phylum Pseudomonadota; class Alphaproteobacteria; order Rhizobiales; family Hyphomicrobiaceae; genus Tectiglobus. Next base: position 2,695 of record JBCDBQ010000189.1, on the reverse strand, counting down.
TTGTTGTTGTAAAATACAGGCCATAACCGGCACTTCCGAAGCGTAGACCGATCCACATTCCCACCATCGCAAGAAACGCATATATGGCAACCAAGACGTCGCTATTCACGCGCTTGATCTTGCGGTTGTCGATGAGCTGCGCAGCAACCTGAGCGTGGATCAATACGCCCGGCATTTCGTCGTCATTCTCCCAAGAAGCAAGAGGGGTCTCGTGCCGATCCAGTCCAATGAGGTCCGCGCCAATAAAGACAATCTTGCCCTTGAGTAACGCGCTCAGCGCAGCGGCGGTTGGCGGTGCCGGTAGCCCGTCCGGGGCCGCCATCAAATGCGCAGGCAATATTGTGAACCGCTCATTGCCGTTCTTCGGACGAAGCAACCAAGATATGCGTCGCGGTCCGTCGGCAGGGGCCGCACTTGGCTTGGCTGTTGCCACCGCGAGGCTCCTGGGAAACGCCGGATCTTCCGGCGGCGCGATAAAGCGGACGATGCGGTCACTACCGGTCAGCAAATTGGCATAGCCGGCCTTTGCTCCTGAGGCTTTCAGGAATTCCGCCTGGTAGGCTTTTTGCTGATCCGTCAGTTCAACTCGGTTGTCGCCGACGGCAATAACAACCCTTGCCTTGGCCGCCTTGATGGCACTCACGAGCTCCTGCTCTTTGCGCGGCTCAGTCGCCTTCAAGAACAAGAAGTCAATGCCAATCGCCTCCACACCCGCATTGTCGAGCGCAGTCACCAGACGCGCCACCAGTCCACGATCAATCGGAGTCCGATAGGGATACTGGGCCACGGTGTCTTCGTTGACGGAGACGATCGCAATCTTCCGGTGCTGGCCACGCGGACGATCTGACAAGAACATCGTGCGCCAATCGCCAGTCCAATGCTCAACCCAAAACAGCCACGAATGCCGTGTGCCGTACTCAACCGAAAAGGTCGTCGCACCGATCCATAGCAAAGCCAGAACGAGCAGCAAGCCACTGCTCAGCATTTGGCGCCAGCTTGCTGCCATGTACCCTACCCGTCTAAGCAACGCCCAAAGATCAGCGAGCCCTATCAATCAGTTGCGGCAGTTTTGAGAATAACCCGACCCGACCAGGGTCAGACCGTACCTTGCTCCTTTAGCTTCTGAATGTCAGCTGAGCTCATATCCAAGACTTCAGATAACACTTCATCGGTGTGCTGCCCAAGCAATGGTGGTGCATGGCGATATTCAACACCTGTCTCCGTCATCCGGATCGGACTGGCCACGAGCGCAATTGGCCGCTCGCCAGTCGCCGGATGATTCATCTCCAGTCGCATCCCGCGCGCCTGAACATGTGGATCTGCAAAGGTCTGTTCCAGATTGTTGATCGGTCCGCAGGAGATCCCGTTGACTTCCAGCTGCTCCAACCAGTAGGAAGACGGTTTCGACATGAAGATCGGATTGAGTACTCCGACGAGCTCTTCGCGATGGGCGAGGCGCTCCTTATTGACCGCAAATCTTGGATCTTCCGGAATGTCCGGACGCTCCATCATATCGCAGAGCTTCTTGAACTGCTGCTCGCTACCACATGCGACAATGATATTGCCGTCACCGGTTGGAAAGACTTGGTAGGGTGCGATATTTGGATGTTCGTTGCCGAGGCGCGGTGGAACCTGCTCGGAAGCAAGATAGTTCAGTGCCTGGTTTGCCATCATGGCGATGGTCGTGTCGAGCATCCCGATATCGATCGCCTGCCCCTTGCCCGTAATCTCACGATGACGCAGGGCTGCATTAATCGACACAGATGCATACATACCGGCCATCAGATCGGATATCGGCACACCGCACTTCTGCGGTTCGCCGTCCGCCGCACCCGTCACTGACATCATGCCGCCCATGCCCTGCATCAGGACGTCATAACCCGGGCGCTTGGCGTAAGGACCTGTGTGACCAAAACCGGTGATCGAACAATAGACGAGACCGGGATTGTCGGCCTTCAAGTCATCGTAGGCGAGGCCGTACTTGGTCAAGCCACCGAACTTGAAATTCTCGACGAGAACGTCAGCCTTCTTGATGAGTTGCCGCAGAAGATCCTGACCTTCCGCTGAGCTTATGTTCACCGTCATGGAGCGCTTATTGCGATTAGCGCACGAGAAGTAGGCGGACTCATTGGTCTGTTCACCTTTGTCGTCCTGCCAAAATGGGGGGCCCCAGCGGCGCGTATCGTCTCCACTCCCCGGCATCTCGATCTTGATAACGTCAGCGCCAAGATCTCCAAGGATCTGCGTACAGCTTGGTCCAGCCAAAATCCGTGTTAGATCGACAACGCGAATGCCAGCGAGCGGTCCCGGCATAGTCCACCTCCCAAATTGTGGGGCCAGCAAATTTGCTCATAGAGAGTCTAAGCCGGTCAAACCCTTTTTAGTTTCAGATGCAAAGTAGCGTGAATTGCCAAAGCGCAGTTGTAGCACGTCGCCGCGCTCGTGAAAGACGCCATACACCGGCTTTGCCGCAACTGATAACACAGCTGATGACGATCTGAGCGTGATTGTGAACTACGTTCCCATTTGAGTCTGTTAAGGTGAACTAAATGTCAAAAGAAAATCTCGATTTTTATTAATCATACGGTATCATCCCCCTGCGATATTGGGGGAGGCGCCAGTCGCGTCGTCGAGATTGAATTACTGCAGATTGTGAGTTTAGAAGCGCAATGTCCCTCAGCGATATCAGAAACGG
>JBCDBQ010000188.1:0-11896 GCA_039183375.1 Pseudomonadota bacterium | reverse complement strand
TCGACTGTCCTTTTGAGATCGACCACAGCGCACCTTCTATGACAAGTGTCCGAATGAGTGCAGCACCAAAGTCCAACCCAATGCGCCCCAAACGAACCAACGAATTCTCAATGCTATGCCATCGCCTGACATGCGCTCACCCTCATTGGCAATCAGATGTTTTCGGGTTTGCTCAAAAGCTCCGCCCATAAGGCTGGCTTGGGGGCAAAGCTGTAGTCATTGCCAAAGTAGTCGCCGTGAAAGTTGAGCCACTCTGGCTCGTCCCATCCGCCATCCGGTTCGGCGGTCACAACGCACCGCGCGCCCCGGCCCGGAACGATCTCACCAAAATCGCCATCGTCGGTGAGTTTGTGCCTTGGATAGTACGCCAAGACCTCGACCCCCGGAGTGGGCGGATCATCGGCAACGCTTCGCCAGATTGGGACACGCTGCTGTATCTGTGCGCATGCTTGCTGCGCTCGATCGCGCTCAGCTTTCACTACGTCTAGTTCTCTCATTGGGCACCCTTTCTGGAAACTCTACACAGTGTAGAGTTAGTGTAGAGTTCACGTCCATTTCACTGTTTGTCATCTTCGCCACGAATTCCAATCGATGAGCAATCACCCTCGACAACTCGCATCAGCGCGTCGTCGAGAACGTCATTGATATAGTAATCCTCACCGGTGTTTTCGCACTCGCAAAGCTCGCGCCCCATCGATAAGGCCAGCTTGCTCTTGTCTTTCACATAGAATTCGTCAGGCACATTTCGGGCGATAGCATCGATCGGAATCAAGATGCAAAGTTCTTCGCCTTGAATTTCGTATCTAGCCATCGTGGGCACGTGTCCTTCTACTGCTTGTCCGGCGAGACGGTGACGTTGTAGAGCGTCTTCTCTGATACATCGATGCCGAACTGTTCATTCAATTCTTGCCGGATTAGCGGAACTGTTGCCCGTTGCTTCCGGCGCTTCTGAGCAAACTTGAGCGACTTGCCGTGCAGCTTGGGCTGCGGACCTGGCCTATAACCCTCGGTCTTGATCTTGTGCTGAATACCGGCGCGCGTGCGCTCGGAGATCATATCACGCTCGAAGTTCGCAACAGATGCCAGCATGTGAACCATGAACCGGCCTGCCGGGGTTGTCGTGTCGATACTGTCGGTCAGGGACACAAAACCGATATCGTTCTTGTGGAAGTAATCGAGCCGGTTTAGCAGGTCCAAAATCGAGCGGCCAAAGCGGTCAAACTTCCAGACGCAGAACGTATCGCCCTTGTCACACTTCGCTATCGCTTCCTCAAGTCGTGGTCGTCTCTTGCTCACACCTGAGATAACTTCAACGAAAATATTGTCCTCTGGCACGCCATGCGCCACGAGTGCAGCAACCTGCTGCTTGGTGCTCTGATCCTTCGTGGAAACGCGAGCATACCCAATCATGTTACCTGTTCGTCGCTTTCGCATACACAATTTTCCTGAATAGCGTGGAAATAATGTTTCCAGACTACCTTGGAAATTGGCGATAGCGAGGTCGGTTCTCATTTCTTAACAGGATGCTGCTGGATGTAGTCCAGAACCGCCCGCAGACTTTCGACACGTGCATTGCCTTTGCGAATACGTCCAATGACGTACTGGTTGGCACACGATAGCAACCCAAGGCGGCTTTCAGACATGCCAGTCGCCTTCAGGTAAGCGTCGATCTCTTCGATCTGTTGGTCCACGGGGTTTATGTACTCATCCATGTTGCGTCTATGGGATGAGTCTATAGCGTCGTCTATCTCGATTGTCTAGATAAACTTATACACAATTATTATAGACAATTGTCTTGACAATAGGCGCAGCCGCCCTATGTTCAAGTCAGCAACGCAACAAGGAGCGCGAAAATGACCGAACAACTAATCAACGACGTCGCTGATCTTCTCGGTAAATACGACGCCAAAGTTGCCGCAAAGTTTCGCAGTGAGCCGTTTCATCGGAAGCTGATTGCAAAGGCATTCTTGCGAGGTTGTAAGCCTGATAGCGCTGCTGCCGATATTGGCTTCAAGGCCTTTCGGGTGGCCGATCTTGATGAGCGCGCCAGGGCGCTTGCGGTATGATGGGCCAAAAGCTGTATGGATGGCGCAACTGGTTTGGGTTGCGCTGCTTTCTCAAGTGGTGTCCTTGCAAAATGACGCCAATCGATCATGAGCCACATGGCTGGTATTGCATTGATTGTGGGCGTCAACGTGGACGACTAATTGATTGAACAGGAGCCCCCGAGCTATGCGAGATGGACTTTACGTTGAGGCCGAAATCCGGATCTACGAGATCGACGGAGACGAAGTTGAGATGGGCGGCAACCGAACTCTCACTCTGCAATCTCACTCAAACGAAAGAGACAAAGTCGTCTTGTCGATGGTGGATGGGAAGAAGATCACTGTGGCTTCATCTCGTCTTCTGAAGGCCATCGAAGTTTGTACCAAATAACCGCGAGGAACGCCCGAGCAATGGAAATCGAACAAGCAATCCGCGTTGCGCGCCTGCATGAGCTTCTAAAATGGGGAACCCGCAAGGCACTCGAAGAGGATGGCGGTCACAAATCTTCGGAGTGCTACATGCAGGTTGGCCTATGCTTGCCAGCGTTGTTTGACGACGACCAGAGCACGTATTGGCAAGTTCACTGCTACAGCTATGTGCTTGGTCCTGACGGACGTAACTACGCCTGGCGTGGCCGAACGTTCGACGAGGCGATTGGCAAGGCTGAGGAAGCAATCAACAAGTGGTGTTTTCCATATCAAATGGCAGAGATGGAACGGGCCATGGGAATGCACGATCGTGACGAGATCGATGATGACCTTCAGGGCGATGGCTCAAGCCGAAGTTCATCGGTCGCGATGGATGATGAGATTGCTTTCTAACACTTACCAATGGAGGCCCGCTCATGAGCATGCACTTCGCCGAAGAGCGAAATACAACGATCCCGCTTAATGCGCGGGTTGATCTGATGGACAAGTCAGAGATGGCCGAGCTGATCCACTCGATTGATTTCGTAAAGGTCAATCGAAAGCTTCACGAACAGCTCTATCAGCTACACATTCGCGGCCCGGTCTGGGATGGCGATGTCATCTCGAAATCAGATCGCGACGAACTTCTGAGTGTTGGAGCATGCGCCAAGGTTTGCGTTAAGGGCGAGCAAGGATTTAACGGCTGCACGTACTTTGGTCGCCACCTGCTCCACATCTTCGATTGGCTCTATGGGCCGATGAACGACGACCCAATCAAATAGGAAGTGGACGCCCGTGATGGTCAGCAACCTAATGCCAGGAATGGCCCCGCCCGAGCCGCCGACAAGGTGGGAAGAGACCAGCATGAAAGAGGATTTCGAGAAGATCCGCGAGGCATTCCTCAAGTGGAAATCGGACTATGAAGTTGAGATCGACATCAACACGAGCCCGATGATCCACGTCACCGAAGTCACACTAGAAGAGCTGTCAGAAATCATGACAGGCGAATTGTAAATGGAGGCCCGTATGACGCTGGACGAGATCAAGAAGCACAATTTCGAGATGATGCGCCAAGGCCGCGCTGTCATTGTCACTGAAGCAAAGGGCGGCGGGTTCAATGTTGTGTTCTGGGATGAGAATAATGTCTCACCGCCCACTCAGACCATCACGGTCGCGTCCATGCTGGAGACGGTCGAGGAATACTCGGTTCGGATGCGGACCAAGCCAGTCGAGCCCGTCGCGGATGAAGGTGTTGAGATCACTGATCCCGACGAACTAGTCAAAGCCTTCAAATAGGAAATGGACGCCCGCTCATGACGCCAGCGCAGGCAAGAGAGATTGAAGACAAGCTCCGAATTCGGCGTCAGTTTTTTGATGAGCGCGAAAGTATTGCGAACTTCAATGATCCCGAATGCGAAGTGCGAGTTGGGGAATTTAGCCAACGCCAAAGCGACCAGGCATTCATCACCAAATGGGAGCCCGTTCAGGATGTCATGCTGAAGCAGCTGGACGACGCTATCGCGCGTTTGGATGCCGATCTCGCCAAATTTGGAATCACGATCGAATAGGAAATGGAGCCCCGAGCTATGCGTTTCGATAAAGACGCTCAAGACATGATCAACGGATCGCCACGATGGGCTCACGACCGGGCGCGCGATATCATGCTGAACCACACGTACGCGGTCAAAGGTGACTCATCTCGAATTCAAGCAAACTTCATGGAGCTTGAGTTCGAGATCCGTGAGGCCATCAAAAGTGCTGTCGAAGAGCAGATCGCAAACTTGGAAAGGTAGGCCCGTAATGGTGGACGTAGGATCAACAATAAAGGTTCTGAATGGCGACAGCCCTGGCCTCGTCACTCTGATTGCGCGTTACGGGAAATTCATAGTGATTGAGGATGACCACGGCTCCCATCATGTTGCCGAGCAGCGGTTCGATCAATGGGTAGTAATCCCTCCGCTGTCTCTTGCGTCAACGCTGAACGAGCTGCTTACAAGGATCACTAACATAGGGCAGTGACTAGTTTCGATGGGGATGAACTGCTGAGCCAGGATCAGGCCAGTCTATAGACGGGACGCCGGATTATAGACCCTCCCCATCACTTGATTTGAATAGGAAATGGAGCCCCGTACACATGCACCCACGGACTTGATCTAGATCAAACATCCAAGGTACGTTGCATGACACCGTTTACTGATCGTTTTTTTGAGGTAGTAAAGTGGATATTACAATCACAATTACGAAATGGACTTGGGTGAAATATTTGGCCGAAGGAACCAGCATGGCAGCGCCCGTAGCGGCATCTGTCGTCAATCATGTGTACGGCGGAGGATCTATACTCATAGATGCGTTTGCTGTAGTGCTCGGATTAATCGCTCTCTATGCGCTATTTTCTATATCTACAAGGCTGGCATTCAGAGGGACGGTTGAGGAAGCTAAGAGCTATCTGGATGGTCTGCACTAGCGTGCAAGGTGCCAAATAACACCCGCGTCAGGTCAGCATGCGGTAGGCGTACAGCCCTAAAGAAACAACCGCAATGCTTGCAAGAATCACTTGGGCATATGGTCGAGAAGACCTAGCAATTGCTTTTGCTTCTCCGCCGTCAAATTCGCGATCAGTGAAACGAATATGATAATGATCCAAACCACTATTTGAGGGGATAGCCATTCCGGCAGGCGGCGTGCGGGCTTGCGGACCTCTTGCAATATTTGGTCTTGCTTGCTCTTGATACATTTCAGGGCCTCGTTGGTATTGTGCTGGCCGATGCGGAGCTCCGTTAGAGTGGCCACCGTGTGAGGATCTGAGCTTGGCACGTATTGCTGGTATGGCGGCATCGAATGACGTGTGGGGTACATAGCTGCCGCTCCGATGATCGTTCATTATGTTGCTCGCTTCCAAATGTATCTTATGGCCCAAGGCAACGCGGCCAGAATTACGAAGAACAACCACTCATCAAGTGGTGCATTGTCTAAGGTGACAACAGTCAAGAATAGCCCAGAGATCACAAGGTTTGCGATTGTCCAGGCCCATAGCCACCACATCACGCGGCCTCGTTCTTGAGCTCTTTGCAGCCGTATTCAGGACGAGCTTCGTTTGAGTCTTCTATCTTCTTGGCAGTTTCCTCTGTCATGGCGTCGATCTCCTTGTCGGTCGGATCGATCACAATCCAGTGCTGGCAGAGCTTGGCCGTCTCAATTAGAACGACTGTACTTGTCGCGCAGCCGCTTACGAGCACCGCTGAGAGGGCGATTGCGGCGGTCCTTGCGAATTTGGTCATCTCGTTCGCGTGCCTTTTCGTTCGTGTTTTTAACGATCTGAGATTCACGCGCGTTACCGCCTACATGCCTTTGATAAGCGTTGTTGGCGAGAAGGGCGCCCCACGCGAGCAAAGCCACTCCGACCATGCGACCCCAAAAGCTACCAATACCAATCTTGAAGATTGATGCGATTAGAGCCATTCGCCTGACCCTTCGTTCATGTCTTCTTTTGTTTCGTATCGGCCTTCTTCGTAATCTTCCTCCTGCCAACGCTGGAGAAGTTCGAAGATCAGCCACCCAGCCACGCCGGCAGCTATAGCAACAACGATCCCATAAGTTCTGAGAAGGGAGCTAATCGCATCAAGATAGCTTTGTGTGGCGGTTACGTTTTGCAGGCTGGCATAGCTAATAGCTGATGCAGCAAATCCAGCGGAAGCATGCTTTCCTAAGCCGGCCGTCTTGTACTTGCGGCTGGTCTTGGCCAGAACTTGGCAGGGCTTAACCTCTGGCTTAACGCGATCCTGCCAGCTCTTGTCATCCTTGGGGTAAGCCTTCCAGTTCAGCTGGTAATGCGGAGTGTCTTTGAATGATCGCCAGTCGCCACCCCAATCAATATCAACGTTCAGCTCTTCTGCGGCTGACTTCATTGCGGCGGATATCGACTGATAGTAAGGACGGCCCCACAGAAGCTTGCGGCCGTCAACAGCGACTAGGTCAACAGCATGTCCGGTAAGGTGCCGGCTGTTCATTGTCTGGCTAGCACCCTTTCGGACCAGCTGGCGTTGTCTTGCCTTGGTGCGTTTACCTTCGACAACCAGAACTGGCACATCGAGGCTTTCTATCGCCTTGTGCACGACGTCTGTTAGGTCGGGGTGAACGCCCTGCAAGCGGCGCTTTGATAGTTTCTCAAATGCTAGGCTCATGCGGCTATTTCCTGAGCTTTACGCGCAGCACGACGCAATACTAATTGTATGTTTAATGGAGGTAGCTGCTGTTAGTGTCAGCCTATAATGAATGCTCGAACTCGTCGTTCAAACACCCCGGTGTCGTAAGTCAAAACCACATTCTGTCCGTTGAGGACAAACACGCCGTGCTCTGCGTCAAGAGTGAACCCGAGCGATAGATTTGCGTCCTGTCCCGTCAGAACAAAATCTGCATGTTCAGCGACAAGAGAGAGAGCTTGCGCGAAGCCGACAACTTGGCCGGTCACGGTGAACACGCCGTTCTCAGCAACAATGGTGTTTTCGCCAACCAGATTAACGTCTTGGCCATTCAAAACAAAGTTAGCGTGCTCGACAGATAGTGTCCGATCGGCCCGGAGATCGACATCTTGGCCTGTCAGAAGGAAACTACCGGCCTCGGCAGCAAGAGCGCCTGACGTAATGAGATCGACAGTTTGCCCGGTTAAAGCGAAGCTACCCAATCCAGCTGCAAGCGATCGAGAGGCGCTGAGGTCGACAGTCTGGCCAGTTAGTGTGAACGTACCGTGATCTGCATCGAGTGTCAGAGCTCCGCCACCACCTGCAACAAACTGGTGGGCACCTATGTCCCAGGTATCTCCCTCGGCGTCTCGGTCACGACCATTGATGTCAATGTTAACGTTGGTTGGAGAAGTGCCAAGGTCAACGCCTGCACCAATCGCGTCAGAGCCCGTTTTCAAGTGAAGATCTTCACTGCCGCTAACCGTTGAAACGTACTGATCAGCAACGGTAACACTGGTTATGCTGTTCGCACCGGATGCGCTTGTATCCGATGACATATTGTAGTCCATCGTCGCATTTGTAGGCGAGGCAGGGCTGAAATCAGTTGCTGAACCGCTGCCTGTATTGGTCGCGCCCGTGCAAATGACATTGCGGCAGTTTTCGTCTGATCTGTCACTAAGTATAAGACACGCTGTAGCGTTTCCGCTCGCATCAGAAACATCGTGCAATGTACAATTGTAAACATTGATGCCGTCAAAACTCTGTCGCATCAGACAAGCTGCACCAGAGGCGCCAGAAAACCCCTGTGTCAAATCATAGATAATGCAGTTTGTGTAATTTGAGTTCACAGATCCTTGGGCAACAAGAAGCTCTGCGCTATTATCTGTGCCATCCCAACCATGCAGCACGATATTTGCAACAGTGTTGTTCGCAGCAGCGCGCGTTGCGATACTACACTCGTTTCCGTTTGCGTCGAATTCGAGCCAGGAGATCTCATAGTCGATACTATTCGCGCCGGATATCGTGACAAAAAGACCGTTGGAAGTTCTAACAACCCTGGCACCAGTGCCCGCAGTACCGTCGTGACGTTCGCCTGACGCCGCTGTCAGTGTGATCGAGTTTAAACCAACTGTATTGCCACCGTTTATAGTGACGCTCTCATCAAACACACTGTCATTGTAACATTCTCCGACAGCATCGTCGCCGGAACTGTACTCCGCGACGTTATCAAGATCCGCCTCCCATAGCGTGATTGTGCTATAGTCACGCGAGCTTGTCCCGATTGATTTAGTGACAGTGGCCATTATTTCTCGATGGTCTTTGTCTTGAGGTCTTCTGTTGTCCGTCCCACCTGATCGCGGAGATCTTCAATCAAAGACTTGTCGGTTATCTTTTCTGATCGATCTGCGAAGATCTTGGGATATTCAATCAGCTTTGATCTTTTCTTTATGGTAACCGGATTATCTGGGTCAGTTTCATCGACTAGCGGTGAGACATGAGCCGACGCTGTTGCATCATCAAAATCAGCAAACGCTATAGGAAGATGCACAGCTCTCTCTCTTTCCGTCAGCGGAAACAGTGTGTGGTCGGATCTCATAAGCTTGGCTTCGTCCTCGATGCGATCCCATACGTCGCTGAGATTTGCCTTGCCGGGTATACGGGCTTTGCCATACCAGACCGCATTAGCCTCATTGCCGAAGATGCCGTGATTATCCTTCAGAATTCTGCGCTTGATGAATAGTTCCACATCCATCGCCTGACGTTTGCCGTCGATGATCCTTGGCGTTCCGTCAATGATGACCTCTTGTTTTGTAATGAGATCGATGCGCTTAACAGCCGTCTTTGACTGGCGTTCAAAGCGATAGCGAAACACTTGTGAGCACATCACCTCAGCAAGCGTTCCTCGCACTATGAACCCACGATCTGCGCTACCAATGCGCGGATTGAGATCGGGCCTTAGCTTAGGCGACGCAATGTGCTCCGCATGCACCTGGCTTATGCGGCGATCGTTGAATGCGCAAAGCACATCGCAATCTTCGTAGCCCGAGGCAGCGCCGACTTTGAGAACGATATCAGCCATTACTTACCCGTTTTGCCGTTCAGAGCCTTGCTGATTTGTCCGCGCTCATTGTCCACGTTAAACAAAGCCTCTCTGAGCGGCCTGGCTTCATCAGCGACCGGCTTCATTTGCTCTTTGATCTGGTGGACTTGTTGCGCCATCGCATCACGCTTTGCCTGCAATGGTTCAAGTTGAGCAAGAATAGTTTCACGCTCTTGCTGCAGCTCTTTGAAACGCTGCCTCAGTAGATCGACTGTTTTTGACATGACCTAATTCCTTATGCTGCCTGCAAGACGCCGTTAGTCGGGTCTGCATCCCACGTTAGTGACTCACCGTCCGCAAGAGATACGGATGAACCGCGATCCCAATATCCGATTACCTCATCCCCTGACGCGGTATCGTTGTACAATACCGCATAGCGGAACGGCCCGATCGAGCCGCCGCTTGCGGTGAACACGACGTCTGCAAGAACAAGTTTGTAGTTTCCGGAAGTCTGTGCCGAAGACGACGTTGCCGCCTGCGTGCCACCTGCCGTATACCCGTTACCGGCGGATATCTCGGAGATATCACTGAGACCAGAATCACTTGCGACAGTTGGGGCGGTATTCGTGAGGGCGACTTTAAGCGTATCACTGCCCAGGTTGTGAGCACCTTCGAACTGCGCCTCGATGTATGTGTGGTACTTGTTAAATGCCACCATGATTGGTTAGCTCCTTTGGACCTTGAGATTGAGAACTAGATTTGTGAGACCGCTGACACTGTCGATGTTGGCAACAAGGACGTCTCCGGCAGCGATCGATGTCGTCCAGCCGGTGAGAGACAGATCCTGATACTTGTCTGCGCTGGATAGCGTGGGCTGCGCTGATGCCGTGATCGAGTCTGCGTTCGTCGGCGGATAATTTGCAAACGTGTCTTTCCAGACATCAATGACCGCATCACCGGACGTGTTGCTGATCAGCGTTGCTTCTATAATCGTTGCATCGAACGACACAGGGATACGCGCTTGCAATCCAGCGATCAGTGGTGTGGAACCACCATCGAAATCGAACACAACATTCGAAAAGCCAGCATCGCCCTTCTGACTGACGAGCTCCCAATAAGTATTTGAGGTCGTTGGAAGCGTTGGCGGGACATTGCCTGATGACGGGCTGAGCCCAGCTCGATAGCGCCACGTGGAACCTTGATACGTGACCTCGTCTTGATAACTGTACTCGGTCACAGCACTGTAAGCGCCAAGATGGACAGGCACTTTGAGTTTGCGCGGGATACCTGTTTTGACCGACTGCTGCGTTGAGATGGACGACGGCGTTAGACTTCCACTGCCGGCCATGCCGGTGGCATTGTAGCCGTGATACCTGGCTTCGCCTTCAGTATTGACGGTCATCAAACCGTAGCGAACATAATCCCCAAAGACTGAGTAATCACTCAGCGTTCCACGCATCCCGTGAACTTCTTGCCACGTGTGTGCAGCAGCTGCTACCGAACGGTTCTGCCCGCTCTCATAGTTGGTATCATGGCCGATCGACGCTATACGCTTGGCAGATGAGATCGTGGCCTCAAGATAAATGACGCACGAGGCATTGCCACCGGCGATAATGCAGTCCGTTACGGCGCCATTCCATCCTGCTGGAAGGTTAGCTCCGATCTCAAGGAACTCAGTGAGATTCGTTGTGCTGCCCGCCCCGGCAAGCGCATCTGATGCCATGTATCCGACGATCCAGACGCCACCCGTCGAGTCAAATGCAACAGCGACCGCATACTCACCGCCTCCGACAAAGATGTCTGTGATAGTCTCATTGTCGATGAGACCAGTGCATGCAGTAAACACTTGGCGGCTTGTTGTTGTGTTGTCGCCAAGGCCGTAATTTGCGTCACCAGAAAACAGAACTTTTCCGGCTGTTGTCAGGATGTATCCAGATGAACGAGCTGTCGCGTTATCTGAACCTGTCACCACAGCTCGTGCAATATCTGTGCGTGGCGTTCCCGATCCCGGTGATGTTTCTATTTTTTCGGGCTGAGTAATCGTGGTTGTCGAGTTGTTGCCGAGTTGGCCATCTGTATTGGCGCCCCACACCCAAACAGAACCATCAGTGACGCGAGCCATCTGGCCGGATATGCCACCAGCAGATGACACTTCCACAATATTAACGAGATCACTGGCGCCGCTGTCTTGTATCTGGTCTGGTGTCGTCCAGTCTGTTGTCGTGTTGTCTCCCATCTGATACTCGGCATTGCGACCGCAGCCCCACAAATCCCCATCATTCATGATGGCATACCAGTAGTCCTGATTTACCGTATTGAATGTTCCGCCGAATGTGTAACAGCGATCCACGTGAACCGCTGAGAGCACCGAGATGTTCGTCAGCTCTGTCCTTGCGGTTGTGTCACCCTGGCCAAGTTGACCAGATGCATTCGCTCCTATCGAGTAAAGATTGCCGGTGGCTTCATCGGTCTGAACTAGGAGGTAATTGCCGCCGCAATAAACCGCTTCGATCTTGACGGTTGACGTATCCCAAGGGAGCGGCAATTCATAAGGTATGCCGGGATAGTCATCGACCGGGTTGAAGGCGAAGACGTCATGGTCGCCGTATATCAGGATACGCTCATCGCTGGTAACAACCACGCTGTAATAGGCATTGCCCTGCGATTGGCCGTGGGTGCCAGTTTGACCTAGTAGCTTTATACCGCCGTCAACTTGGGCATTAGAATCTACAGTTGAAATCTGCGTGCTGGCGCCGGCAAGCTTGTTCCAGATACCGCCACCGAAGTAAAGCTCATCGCCAACCGTCCATGACGCTTCGCCATCCAAAGCCGTCGTGCCTGCGACTGATACGCGGTAAAGATGACCTTCCGTGCCAACTGAGCTGGCAAGCGTTGGTGTGTTCGTAGATGCGTCCCAGGTGCCTTGGAACTGAAACGGAGAC
>JBCDBQ010000187.1:0-11914 GCA_039183375.1 Pseudomonadota bacterium | reverse complement strand
TCCTGCCAAGGTTCAAGTTTAACGGAGATGCCAGAGATGCCTCGTCTCATTATCGTCGATGATCATCCGTTGTTCCGGAATGCGGCCGCCGGTGTGCTTGAAAGCCAGTTTGGACAGTGTCAGATCGTGCAAGCCGGATCCTTCGCAGATTTGGAAGAATGGCTGATCAGCGACAAAGGTTTTGACTTGATCCTCCTCGATATCAATCTTCCGGATATGACGGGCTTGTTCGGCCTCTTACTGCTGCGGGCAGTCTATCCCGAGATCCCCGTCGCGATCGTCTCCGCGATCGATGATCCGCGCCTTATTCGACGCGCAATTGATTGTGGTGCATCGGGCTTCATCCCCAAGACACAATCCGTGACGTCTCTGCGGGAGGCCGTTCAGCATATCATTGAGGGCGCCATCTGGGTGCCAGACACATCTGACCACCTGTTCGATCAACAGGCGACGGAAGAGGATCTTGCAAAGCGGTTTACCTTGCTAACGGCCCAGCAACTCCGCGTCCTTGGATTGCTTTGCCAAGGCCAGCTGAACCGGCAAATGGGGGATACGCTGGGCATCACGGAAGCAACAACCAAAGCGCATGTTTCAGAGATTTTGAGCAAGCTCGGCGCGCATAGTCGGACGCAGGCTGTTGTCTTTGCCAATAAGCTCAATCGCGGCCAGGCAGAACGTCTCGCGGTGTGAGTGGCGACCGAGCCAGTTCCTGCTATCGCTCTTGAAGTGCCAGGCGAACGCCGAGTCCGCAATAGATGGTTCCAACAATCTTCCCCTGCCATCGCAGAACGGTGGGATTACGGCGTAGAAAGTGACCGACACTACCGGCGCTGATGGCGAAAAAGATTGTGCTCACCAGGCCGAGCGCGACCAGGATCAGCCCGAGCGTTGTCAATTGAAGCACAACCGATCCGTTTTCAGGTTTCACGAACTGGGGCAGGAATGCGAGGAAGAACAGCGCTGTCTTGGGGTTGAGAACTTCGGCCAGTATGGCCTGATTAAATGCTTCGCGTGGCGTTATCGGTACTGACTGTTCATCCGATGGGTTTGGCGCTTTTGTCATGATGGCCTGAATGCCCAGATAAATCAGGTATGCTGCGCCCATGTATTTCACGAGACTAAACATAAAGGCGGAGGCGTAGATAATCGCCGAAATACCGACAACCGCCATCGCCGTATGGATGATGTCGCCGACAGCAATGCCGAGGCCCGTCGCAATCCCAGCCCTTGTTCCTGATGTCGAAGAACGCGCGACGGTAAGCAAGGTGGCCGGACCTGGAATGAAGACGAATCCAAAGACAACAGCGACATAGGTTGCCAATGTGATGCTGTCGATCAATGTCCCCTCCCAGGGCATCTAGAAACCATTGCAATGAGAGCAATTCATCAAAGTGTAGCGCCCCGCACGGATCTTATCGCACTTTGCCTCGGCTAAGAAGTTCGGAAACAATTGGTGGCAGCAGTTTCTTTAGGAAACGGCGGCGACGATCGCCACTACTTGCCTCTCCCGGCCTGTATTGGAAAAGTGTTGCGTGCTCCGAAGAGACCTCATCAGCTGGACGGCCATTGGTATAGTAGTAAAGCGCGATCGATCTGCGTGTGCGGCTATCCGGTGTGGTTACGGGCTCCGGATTACCATGAAAGCTCTTGTCCGTTGTATTGAAAATGACGCAGCGATTGAAGTCTGGCGTAAAGCGCTTGACGCATGTCTCCATCTCGGTGTCCCAAAGCTCGAGATTGCCGCCGTATTCCTCCTTCCAATCTTTGTTGAAGTAGAGGAGTAGATTGATACGCCTGTCGAGCCGGATATGTGGCTGAAAGTTAAAATCAGCGTGTACATTCAAGTAGCCGCCATCCCTCAGCTCATGCAAGCCACCGCCTGCGAGACTCGGATCCGGGATCAAGCCTTCTATGCCCGTCAACTCCTCGAGAAAGTTGATCATTTCCTGACCATTTAGAAAATGGATAAGAGCTCTAGTCTTAGGACCCATCTGGCTCGTGTCAGCGCAAGCATACTTGCGCTGGTATCGGTCTTCCATGCCATGCCACGGTCTATCCGTGGCGGAAACCAGCTCTTCGTAGACTTCCTCCATAACACCCGGCCGAATAAAATCATCGAAAGCAATATGAGGAAAGGGTTCGGTATTATTGTATTCGTCAGATCGCTTTGCGTCGGTTCGCAGCCTATCATGATCTGCTTCGAGTTCCATAACTCCACTCATTACTCTTCCCTTCAACTCCTAGACATTGCGCTCGCACAACTCGCATAAATGAAGGGGCATCCATTCTTCGCCTGCAAACGCGATGTAGAAAATCTCTCGATCAGGATTAATCAATTCACCTTGGCGGTTTCATCGAATTGGGAATTACCTTCATTGTTGTTTTTTAAAGTAATGAAGCACTACTCGCGGCAGTTATAGTTAACTTTGAGAATAGTATTAAATTGCAGGTGGATTGGGTCTCACTAATGTGATGTTGATTACCCAAATGCCAACCTGGAGATCGTCATGATGGGGATGCCTCACAATCCAATTCGCATTGCGAATATCTCCGAATCGGCGGATCCAAATTGGTGCTGGGTTCGTGATGTATTACCCAATGACCTGCGGATTATCGGACGCCCGTTAAAGTGGACGAATTTCTCCGCTGCGCCTGAGCTGGCATTCCCAAGGGGGATTTTTAAGAAAGTGTCTTCGCGAGTTAAGTCACTCGCTCGATTGAAGGCAGTGTTGAACCTGCGTCAGGCACATCGCAAGCACCCCTTCGATGTGATTGTATCGCATTACCCTGTCGTCTCGTTTTGGACGTCGATGTTTCTTTCACAGCAGGGCGCTCGTCCTCGCCATCTCGCGGCATCTTTCAATTTTACTCAACTTCCATCGAATCTAAGGAGGTCAATCTACAGTCGTTTTTTTTCGTCAATTGATAATTTTTTCTCATACACCTCTGCTGAGATTGATCTCTATTCCCGTTACTTCGCTATTCCTTCAAAAAAAATAATAAAAGCGCCGTGGGGAGTGGCGCCGCCGAGCGTTGACAGCTTGGTTGTCGACAAGAGCGAGAGTTATTTTTCTGCTGTTGGAGGTGAAGCAAGAGATTACTCGACACTTTGTGGAGCAGCTCGACAGCTCCCACATCTAAAGTTCAAGTGTGTTGGTCGTCCGCAGAACTTTGCGGGTATCGACATTCCTGAGAATGTCGAAGTGCAGTTTAATGTACCGCTCGAACAAACTTGGGAGATAATGGCCCGGTCAAAGGCGGCAATAGTTCCGCTTCAGAGCCGCGAAACGGCCTGTGGAATTGTGACGGTTGTTAGCAATATGCAGCTTGGGAAGGCGCAGATTGTAACGGAGACCGTCGGATTGAGTGACTATCTTAGCGAAGGGCAGACTGGGCTTTTCGTTCCACCCCAAGATGATCATTCGCTGGCACAGGCCATAAAACGCTTGGATGAAAGCCCCGACTTTGCACTTGGACTCGGTCAAGCAGCAAAGGATTTTGCTACCAAATTCTGCAGCGAACAGGCCACGATCGACTTCTTCATTGAGCGCATGGAGAATTGTCTTTCCGAAGATCGCATCAACGATTGAAACGGATTGGTATCGGCCTTCATCAAACCAAGCATGAAAAGGCCGGTGGAAGTCACCAGCCTAGGTTCTGTATGCTGAGGTGGTGATCCTGACAGGATACGAGCCTATCACATTGGCTGGATCATCGAGGCATCAAGATGACCAATCCTCTTGCGGTCGTTATGCTTGGTAAAAGGTTGTTGCCCTTCTTCGCGCCAAAACCGTCCGATCTTCTTACTTTACTCAGGCGGCAGCAATGGTCGCCACATATAGCGTGAAGCCGCAGGCGTCCTTGGCTCTCAAGCACTGAGGTGCGAGGGATCGGAGCCGGTCAGTCTTCATAGAATACGTAAACTTACATTCGACAAGAAACTTAAGGCCAAATTCAAAAACACTCTGAGTGACGGTGGTCTGTAAAGAGGCTCTCTAGAGGTTGCAATATGCATTGGTTGCAATATCAAAACCTTCGTAACCGCGCCCCGATGAGGCTCTCGTTGGCGTTTGGTAGAGCTAATAGGTCTAGGTCTAAACAATAATATTAATAACGCACAGTGATTTACAACTTTTCGATTAAATGATCTAACTCTATTCTCGTGATCGTAGGGAACGGTAGCGAAGCTACTCTCTCAGATGCGGGCTGTGAGAAGCTGAAAACCTCTCATTGGTTCCTGGTGAGCGCCGGGACTAGCCAATCGCATGGTGTGACCATAGTCAATCTTCTAGTGGTCATAATTTGCTAATGGGTAGCGTTCGTTTTGCACTTAACAAATTTAGGGTGAAGATGTTTTTTAGATCGAAAGAAAACAAAGCCGCTGCTTCTCAGCCCAAAGCCGAGGCTGCATCATTGTTGGAAAATGGAAAGGCCGTTGCAACAGACAGCAGTGAGAGCAGAATTGCGGTAGAACAAGTGGCAAGTGAGGTGCAGGATATCCGCGGTGAGGTTGCACCGGAGGAGTCGGCATCAGCAGCAATCACCCAACCTGAGTTGCCAGCGGAAGAACTTCGCAAATTCTCTGCGCAAGCCAAGCGCGGCGCAGCCTCGTTCGGTGAGATCGTCGGCGTGTTAATGCGGACCAAGGAATATCGCGGACTAAGGCTGGCGGAGCTCGAAAAACTTATTGTTCCAGCCTTAGGGACAGGGCAATTCCTGATTGCGGAAGCGCAATCCAAGACCAACGGAATGTCAGCACCAGTCGCAACGATTATTTATGCCTTGGTATCGGACGAAATCGATCAACGTCTATCAACCGAGTTGTCTAATCCCGTTCCACTCATTCTCGATCGGAAAGATTGGAATAGTGGGGAAAATGCATGGGTGGTCGTCGCGGCCGGTGATCAGCGGTTGATTGGGAATATGTTGAAGAACCTGCAGGAAAGTGTTTTCAAAGATCGACCGATCAAGTCACGCGTCCGAGAAGGAAATGATGGTGAGGTCAAAATTGTGAACCTCCGTGCAACAGCGAACGCGTGAGGGGTTGGATCATTTAGTCCTGCACTGTTCCGCCGCGGCCAGTCGTACAGTTGGTCACAATCAGTCTGTTTCATCGATCCAACTAAGTTATTTCTGAGTTTGATCTTCATGTGCCAAACTCAGCCAATTATTCCAGTAGGATCGCTACGAAAGTTGAAGTGAGCAAATTAAATCGGCCCCGGATAGTTCCGGGGCCGTAACTTTTAGGAGGGTTTCAGCTGCTTATAGAAGATCGAAGGACGAGTCATCTGCAAGCTGTTGGATCTGATCAGAGCTGAGCGCCACGTCGTAAATCTCGACATCGGCGATCTGACCGGAGAACGGATCACTGAAGCTATCATCACCCGCTGCGCTTCCCCAGCCGAGGCCTCCAACCTGGAGATACTCAGTGTTCGTGTCCCATGTCGCGTCGATGCTCGTAGTCTCCTCTATCAAAGCGCCGTCAACCCACAGCTGCGCGAGATTGTCAGAAACGACGACGGCAGCCTCGTACTCCTGACCAAGATTCAGGTTATCCAGGTTCAATGTAAAGCTGCTGTCAGTGTCCTGGATGCGAACGTCCAGATCATCGCCACTGAGCAATGCAGCAAAGTGACCGCCGCCGCCGAAGAACGAGGCGTCTTTGACGACCAGGCCCTGGTTGCCGCTAAACGTGTCGGCGCTGAACGAGAAGGCAACAGTTATCGCCTCTTGCTGCAGTGCCACATCGGGCGCGAAGTTGAACACGTCACTCGTGGAGTCGTCGAAGGTATTGACACCCGGAAGTTCAAACACTGGCATGGGCAGAACCGGTGAGTCGTTTACAGTCACCGAGACTGTCGCAGTGTCGGTCGGGCCGGCACCATCAGAGAGCGTATACTCGAAACTATCACTGCCAACAAAGCCAGCATTTGGCGTGTAGATGAAAGTACCGTCAAGATTATCGACGACCATGCCGTTCGATGGGTTGGTATTGCTCGCGACCGATAACATATCGCCATCGGCATCGCTATCGTTCGACAACACATCGATAGTGACCTGTCCATCCTGCTGCACTGAGGCTATATCGTCCACTGCAACCGGATCGTCCTCAACTCCGTCCACTGTAACGGTCACCGTGGACGTGTCGAATCCACCAGCTCCATCTGTGACCTGTACATCGAACATGTCGATGCCAAAGAAGTCTGCGTCCGGCGTGTAGTCTACCGTGCCATCGGCCAGCACGATCGCCGTCCCGTTGGTTGGATCTGCCACGATGCTGTCGGCCAAAACGGTTGCCATCTCTGGGTCGCTGTCGTTAGCACCGACATCGATGTTCACAGTTCCGGCGTCCTCGGTGGCTGCAACACTATCGTCGACCGCTATCGGAGAGAGATTGATCGGGCCGTCCGCATGCAGCTCCGCCACTTGAGCATCGGACAACGCTTCGCTGAAGATCTTCTTATCGGACATGCTGCCCTGGAAGTTGTTCTGCGACCGGAAACCGGACCCCCCGGTGCTGCTGCCCCAACCGAGTGAACCGAACTGCAAGTATTCGGGGTTATTCACCCAGCTCGTGGTCACCGCACTGCTGTCGGCTTCCACACCGTCTACGTAGAGCTTGGCGCCGTCCGCCGCAAACACTGCCGCTACGTCGTAAGATACACCCGCGACGATGCCGCTAGCGGTCAGGAACGCTGTATTCGCCCCGTCTTGGACCCGCATCGTTAGAACGCTATTGTCGACATAGACTGCGATGTGGTTGCCGTTGCCAGTTAATCCAGACGCATCGCGTGAGAACAGTCCGCGATCGTTACCCAGGCTCGATGCGGTGAACTCAAATGATATGGTACCCTCTTCGAAGCTGTAAATCGGCAACGGTTCTAGCTCTAGCACATTACCATTTGAACCGTCGAAGACCATCTCAGCAGGTGCGTCGTACACGGGTGTTGGGAACGAGTTCACAGTTACGTTCACCGTTGCCGTGTTGGTGCCACCTTCGCCGTCCGACGCGGTATAAGTAAAGCTATCGTCGCCAACAAAACCAGCATTCGGCGTGTAGGTTACCGAGCCACCATTACTTACAACGGTGCCATTGTCGCCGTCAGTCACCACCGTGACCGTCAGGCCATCGAGATCGGCATCGGTATCATTCGCGAGCACATTGATCACGACAGCCGTATCTTGGCTGGTGGTTGCCGCGTCGTTGTTCGCCACCGGTGCATCGTTCACTGCGTTGACTGTGACGACTACGGTTGACGTGTCGAAGCCGCCGTTGCCGTCGGTTACCTGAACCTCGAAGGTGTCAGAACCGTTGTAGTTGGCATTCGGTGTGTAGGTAACAGTGTTGTCCGCGTTCACGACAGCAACGCCGTTGCTGGGGTCGCTTGCAATGGCCGCTGCGACGACGGTGTCGCCGTCGCTGTCGGTGTCGTTGCCACCCGGTTGGAACGTTACCGAGCCATCCTCATCGACCACGATATCATCGTCATCGACTGCGACTGGTGGATTGTTCGGCGCTTCAAGAACTGAGACGGTTACCGTCGCGGTGTCTTGCACTCCACCGTTGCCATCATCGATGGTGTAGGTGAAGCTATCCGTTCCAGTAGAACCACCATTCGGTGTGTACGTGACGGTGTTACCGGACGGGTCAATTGCGACCGACCCAAACGAGCCTTGTGTGACTGCCGCGATATTGAGCGTATCGCCGTCGGCGTCGATGTCATTACTCGTCGCGTCGATGATCACCGGTGTGTCAACAACAGTCGAGGTGACGTCGTCGATCGCGATCGGATCGTCATTCACTGGGTTGACCGTGACGTTGACCGTGGAGATTACGCTGTTGATGCCGTCGGTGACTGTCACGTCGAAGCTGTCAGGCCCATTGAAGTCCGGATTTGGCGTGTAAGTGATGGTGCCTGCGACGCCATCGAGCACCGCAGTGCCGTTCGCTGGATCGACTGCGATCTGTGACACGTCGAGGGAATCTCCGTCCACATCGGAGTCGTTCTGCACAAGATCGGCAACATTGATTACCAGTACAACATCCTCGTCGGTCACCGCCGAGTCATCGGTTACCGTCGGCGGACTGTTTTGGCCTGAAGACGTGGCTGCCAACGCAGCGATTTCGGAAGCTGAAAGTACACCAGCGTAGATCTGCTTGTCGGAGATCGTGCCTTCAAAAGGTGCATCGAAACCTGCTGTTCCACTGGAGCTGGCCCAGCCGCGGCCGCCCCATTGGACGAACTCCACGTTTGTAGTCCAGTCCATGACAAGTGGATCGTTGGCGACGAGATTGCCGTTCAACCAAATCTCGGAACCATCGGGTCCAAAGGTCGCCGCAACCTCGTACTCGGTCCCAGCAACGATTCCTGGTACCTCCAAGCTGACACTGTTGCCTCCGTCTATGCCGTTCTGGAAGCGGGCAGTCAGTGTGTCGCCGTTGAGGTAGATCAGGAAGTGATTGCCGCCCCCGACAAAGCCGGACGCATCCTTCGAGAACAGCCCCTGTGCTCCGTCCGTATCGGCCGCATTGAATGAGAATGCTACCGTCCCCTGCGGAATGGCCCAATCCCCTTGGTGCTCCAATTCGAGAACACCGGCCGTCGTGCCATCAAACTCCATCACACCTGGTGCATCGTAGACAAGTTCAGCGCCAAGTTTGACGATCAGCGTGTTGCTGGTCAGGCTCGTCGCCTGATCCACCGCGTAAGGCGTGGGCGTCGTGACAGCAATGAAGTGATTTAGGCCACCATCAGGTGTGGCACCGCCATCGGTCTTCAACAGCATCACAGGAATGTCGACAAATCCGCCAGCTCCAATCGTTGCCGAATAGAGCGTTTGGCCTGACATCGCCTCATTTGCATAGAAGGGTAGCTCATCAGGGGATACGTCAAACGGTGGATTGCCGGATGCAATGAAGAGGCGAGCGTCCATCTGCAATAGCGAGACATTGTCGCCAGCAGTGCCGGTGACGCGCACAATCTGATCGACGTTATTGACGCTAGCCTGCTCACCAGGAAGGCTCGACTCGTCCGGACCGGCGCCGATGAGCTCGATCGTTGGTGCGACCTGCACTACATCGCTATCGATGAGAACTTGAGAGCCGCCCAGCGACCCGTCCTCATAGAGAGATCCGGTGACTACGCGACCGTCGGAGAACGTCACGGTGACTGTTGCACCCGTCAGCTCATAGCCGGAAACCGACCCCGCGTTTCCAGCACCGGGTACGGCCTGGATGCTGTTGGGATCGACGTCGGTCGTGAAGAAGAATTGCTCGCCAGGATCAAAGTCACTGAAGTTAATCGTGATGATGTCGAAGCCACCGTTACGTGCCTGCGAGAATGGATCCACGAATGGATCGGCAGGCGCGATAAGCCCGGTATCTACCCCACCAAAGTTTGGCGTAAATCCTGAGGCCGTGGCGTCACCACCCGCTCCTGTCGGGTCGAACACCATGTCAGGCAAGATCGCAGTCGAAAGATCGATCTCGACCCCAGTGATTTCGACGCCGGGTTCACTGGTGTTTGTGATCTGGAAGCTGCTCGCCGTGAATGTCGAATCTCCAAGACCGCCGTCGGGCGTAATCTCGACCAGTGCACTGGCATTGCTGCTCGGCGCGGTGACCTCGAAAGTGCCGAGCACGCTTTGCGGCGCCACATTGCCAAGGATGTCGCCCACTTCACCATCGTTGAGAGTGACCGTGTATGTGCCGTTATCAGTCCCATCCCACGAGCCGCCCGGAGGCGTGATTTCATATGTTGCAGTGCGTGGAGAACCATCTGCCGGCACGTCAATCGAGACGAGCGTCGCGGTCGCCGAGAACGCCAGCGCTCCATTCGAGACTGTCACGTCGAGGTTATCGAGCGTAGAGACATCTACGCCGGTGGCATCGGAGAACGTGACCTCGAAGGTATAGGTCGTGTCAACCGTTGTAACGTCGGCCGCTGTTAGCGATGCCGTCGGTCCATCGGTGTCAGGGGTTCCAGCAACGATAATCTCAATGCCCTTGATCGCTGTGTTCTCCGATACGTGGAGGAACTCAAGATCGACGATTCCATCACTTGTGAACGTATGGCTGACGACAGCGCCTGTGTTGAAGGCGTTTCCAGCAAGCGCATACGGGTCGAGACCAGTGAATGCAGCAGGAACTGTGCCGTCCACGCTGACATCGAATATCCGATCCCCAGTGGGATCGCCGCTGCCATCGAGATCAGGCAGACCACCGAAGAGTTCGGCGAGGTACAGCCGCACTTCGATCTCGGTGCCAGCAACCACAGGGAACTGCCAGAGCATTTCACCGTTGGCGTCATTGGTATTATCCCAACGCTCGATCCCGATCATCTCAGCCACCGCACCGGTGCCCGACAGCATGGAGATGTCGACACTCAGGTTGGGTTGGCCATTCGATGGGAAATCGTTGTTGGAGCCTGGGTTCACCAAGAAAGGTGAATTGGACGCTTGCGTGTCGGCCGACCACGCTGGCCCGCCATCGGATGCCGCTACTTCCGCGCCGCCCGCGTTGACCCGATAGAGTATGTCACCCGGTTGAGGACCGGCGATCTCGTTGACGATCAACCCAACGCTTTGCGTTGTCTGCGTCAGGCCATCGTCTGCCGTCACCGCGACGGAGTAGGAACCGTCGTCGGCTTCATCAGTTTCCCAGCTGAAGCTACCGGTGCCGTCACCGTTATCCGTGAAGCTGTAGGCAGAGGCATCGACAATTGTGCCGTCGATATCACGCATTACCTCGACAGACAGCGCGACCGTATCTCCGTCAGCATCGTTGGCAACAATGTTAAAGGAAGCGGTCTGCGCCTCATCGATTTCAATATCTGCAATCGGGTCGATCGTCGGTGCCGCGTTCTCCGAGTAAGAGAGATGGATCGGCGAACTAATCGGACCGATCGGCTGATTCGTGACCGGATCAATGACTCCCGCTACAAAGCCCAACGGTAGCTGGGCCTCGTCGCGCGGCGCAAGATCGATACCGGGCACGTCTGTGAAGTTGAACAGGCTCGAAATATCCTGGTTGGCTTCAGTTAGGACGACGTCAAATGTCTCGAACAGTGCCGAATTGTTGGCCGGGAATTCTGACGCCGCGAGGACTGCTAGCTGGGCATCGAGCTGATCGTGGTACTCGTTGGGATCGGCTGTGTCGGGGAAGTTATTGTCGAACGGCTGAATGATCCCTTTGGTCATGGTCACGCGAACGGTCGCACCGATCGGACCATCCAGGATAACGGTTGGACCACCATCCGTGTACGTGCCAGAGGCGCCTTCTGCCAACCCATTCACGGTCAGTGTAACATCTGTGCCTGCTGCATCTTGCGAGGCGAGCCCCTCCGAGCCGCCCTGCAGAGCAGCACCGGCCCCATTCGTTTGACCCTGAAGTTGGCCAGTGGCCGTAGTGCCGTCTGTGAAAGTGATTGTAAAGGTCGACCCGATCAGTTCAGCGCCACTGATTCCACCGATATCCCAGGCTGGAATCGCGCCGGAATCGAGAGTCGACTTAAGGGCGCCAGCAATAGAGTTCGGGTCCATGTCAACTGCGAATGCAACTGATTCGCCAGGATTGAAACCGCTGTCGACGCTGCTATCGAAGTCGAGCTGGACTCCCTCGTACCCTAGGATGCCACCCGCGCCAATGTAATAGCCGCCGGTAGGCTCCTGAACACCTGTGCCGCTGCCACCAGTAATTGTCATCTGCTTGGCGGTCGTATCGCCAGCCAAACCAAACGGGTCAAAGACAGCATCCGGATAGATGGCGTCGGTGACGTCAATGTTGAACGACTCAATGTCCTTTGTGCCTGTGTTGGTCAACACAAAGGAGCCATTGCCGAAGTTCGAGATTTGAATGTTGTTAGAGTTGTTGTTGACGGTAAGTGTCGCTTCGCCACCGCTCGGTGGGGGCGGG
>JBCDBQ010000186.1:0-11955 GCA_039183375.1 Pseudomonadota bacterium | reverse complement strand
GTGGCGACACGGATTTCATCTTCGTATCTGACGTGGCCGCTGCCTATGCTGCTGCTGCCGTCAAAGAACGCCCGGGTGCACACGTCTATAACGTTGTCGGAGACCTCGGAACTGCGGAAGGGCTGCGCGCATGATCTCATCGGCGAACCCTTCCGCCGTTCCAAGATCTCCAACAACGTTATAGACGTGTGCACCCGGGCGTTCTCTGACGGCAGCAGCGGCATAGGCAGCGGCCACGTCAGATACGAAAATGAAATCCGTGTCACCACTGAACGGGATAACATAGTCATCACCTTGCGCTGCCGCCTTGCAAGCCAGAGACGGACCGGCCGTCAAACCTGTTTCTCGGCCCGGGCCGTAGACGATTAAGGGGCGGAAACCGACACTTGCAATAGCGTGATCGTCCCAGTAGGCACGGGCAGCGCCTTCGACCGCTAGTTTGTAAGCGCCATACAGCGTCGTGGGTCGCGGATAAACTCCGTCATCCTCAGGTCCAAAGACGCCGGCGCTCGACATGTAAAGAACACGATGAATATTGTTCTGGCGGGCTGCTTCGAAAACGTTGAGTGATCCGATGAGACAGATTTCGGCCCCGCGGACCGGATTGCGGGCACAGTCCGGTGTCAGGATTGCAGCCAGGTGCACAAGCAGATCACAGCCACTTGCAGCATCCGCCAGGGCTTGCGCGTCCGTAATATCGCCAGTTATCCAGTCAATGCCCTCGGCTTCCGCGCCAAGGATTTCCCGAGGAACGCTACGATCATCTTTGATGTCGAAGGAACGGATCTCAAAATTCTTGGCGATCAAGGCCTTCGCAATCCAGGATCCTATGAAGCCGGTTCCTCCGGTGATCAGCGCTTTCATTTCTCAATCCATCATCGGTTAGTTCGTGCTGTACTGCCATTCAGTTCGGTTACGACGATAATTTCGGGTGCCGGATTTGTCGAAGCCATTCGGTTGGCTGCTTTCACTCATCAGGTAGCCGTCAGTTTGCCGTTGGATATCACTTGCACCTTGCCAGATTGAGCGTCACTCATTGGTGCTTGACGGGTCACACCGGACGGAGGTGAGAGGTAGGCGATGTTGAAACTATTCCATTCAAGGGGGACACGCGCGTTTCGCGTTATATGGGTTTGCGAAGAACTTGGCGTTCCATATGAAATCGTACCAGTTGACTTCTCGGCCGAATATAGGGCGAAGCCTGAGTGGCGCAAGATGAACCCAGTCGGCAAAGTACCGGCTATGACCGACGGTGACGTCAAGATGTTCGAGAGCTGCGCGATGATGCAGTACGTCTTGGATGTTTACGGCAATGGCCGGCTGCAGCCAGACAAAACGGATGCAACCTATCCACATTACCTGCAATGGTGTTGGTTTGCTGAATCGACGTTTGCCCGCCCCCTCGGTGAGATCGTCAATCATCGCCGAGAATTCAAACCTGAGCTGGATGATGTCGTGGCAGAAATGAAGCGCCGTGCTACGCTGAGTATCAACGCGCTAAATCAAGCTCTGAGCGATCGACCCTACCTGCTTGGCGACACGATGAGCGCAGCGGATATCAGTAACGGCTATACCATCCGCGCCTATCGAAGGTTGGTCAGCGAGGATCTACCGGCAAATGCGCAGGCATTCTTTGATCGCTTAACCGCAACAGAATCTTACCAGAAAACCGTCTCTGCAGACGAGGCGACGGCTTAAGGGCGCTCTTGCCGTCGTGTCCGCGGACGCAGCTCAGGCTCCAGACCTGGATCGCTTGTCGTATAATTCACGCAAGCCGGATAGATCCGACGGCAGCTGGCGAACTTCCACCTCGCCGCTTTGACGTGGTTTGGCTAGAGCAGCAGCAAACTGTGGCAGCAGCGGCAAGTGGTCGACCGTGATCAAGGCTCCGTCTATCTCGGCAAACATGTTCGCTTTGCCAGAAGGGTCTGCTTTGAGTTCTGTTAGAACGGCGCCAATACCATCGCCGCGCGCCTTGGCAATCGATTCCAACTTGGTCCAGACACTCAAGAAGTTGTTGCCTGCAGCTGCGCTTTTATCATCGGTAGGCATTGCCAGTCCGTGATTTGACACCTGCCGCAGTATCCCCTCCTGGCGTGCAGGGCTCATCTTGATGGGGCGGTGGAATTCGATATCAATACCCAATGGACCGGCATCAGCAATTGCCACAGCAATATGATCGGCACTGTGGCTAATGCTGAAAACTGGCCGATCCGAACCGACCAGTTCCGGGCGCCCTCTCGTGGAACGGGTTATTGGGCAACAAACGAGCGACTGATCGCCAAATCGCGCCAAGCCAAATCGCAAGATGATCCGGGCCCAACGACTGGCATCGCTTCCGCGCTCAATATCTGTCTCAGCGGGCAGACCTATCTCGCTGGCAAATTCATCAAGGACGGCAGACGCTGCCTGGGCGTTGGTCCACCAAACTTCTAAATGGTTTGCCGATAGGGTCATTGTAGAGCTGCGTACTTAATGCTGCTCGCGACGGGTGAGCCTGAAACATCAAAGATACTCACGTTGGTTCGGCCCAACACGGATACGTTCTAACTAATCTCAGGCGCGTGCCAGCCGTCGTCCAGCTGTTCCGGTTTCCGCGCTGTTCTGAGCTGCAACAAGTATACTCCGGCACGTTTCGAGCTCGTCGCACATCTTTTGCAGCACCCGCTTATCAATACTGGCCATGTCGCGAGCACGTGAAGCGCGTTTTTTGGCCGGCGCTTTGGCTGCCTTACCTGCTTTGGTTTTGCTCGCCGGTGCCGCACCTTCATCGGCAAACTGGCCGAAAGATTTTGCGTAGTCCGCGCCCTGCTCTTTGAGGATCTTTTGAACACCCTTGATCGTGTAGCCCTCGGAATGGAGCAGCTCACGAATACCGCTAAGGAGTGCCATATCCTCCGGTCGATAATAGCGACGCCCACCGCCACGCTTCATCGGCTTAATCTGAGGGAACTTAATCTCCCAGAACCGCAGAACATGCTTGGGAACATCCAGTTCGTCGGCAACTTCACTAATGGTACGGAATGCGTCGGCAGATTTGCGCATCGCTCGGCCCCTATGATCCAGCAGAACGGAGCGGTTGGCTGGATAATTGCCAGACAACCATCAATGTCTACCTCTTAGCGGGCCGCCACCCACACAGCAACAACTCGTCAGCCGAAAGAGTAGGTTTTGCAGAACCTTTATTCTGCAGCTTTACGCTTCACCAGACCTGTGTTGATGCGATCCTTCATAATATTGCTCGGCCGAAAGACCAGAACTCGGCGCGGCGTGATCGGCACTTCTTCGCCAGTCTTGGGGTTGCGTCCAATACGCTCGCCCTTTTCGCGAATACCAAATGATCCAAAAGACGATAGCTTCACGGATTCCCCGTTCGCTAACGTCGTCGAAATTTCGCTCAGTACAAGTTCAACAAGTTCTTGTGACTCATTCCGCGGAAGTCCGACCTTTTCCACAACAGCTTCTGCTAGGTCAGCCCGCGTGAGTGTCTTATTCGCCATGGCCCTGCGCCTCCCCAGTTCCAGGTTGCGCGATGCTAACCATGTCATTGAGCTCGGTCAATCGAAAGAATCACTCAAGCAGCTGAAAACGAAGAGAATTTGTACGTGCGACTTGATTAACGGCGGATGTGACAGCGATTCTACGGTGCAAACTGAGCTTGTGAAACATAAGTTGCTGCGACGACTACCAACGAACCAAGGCAGCGCCCCAGGTGAAACCACCACCCATGGCTTCCATCAGAACGAGGTCGCCCTCGGATATCCGTTGCTCTGCCAACGCCTGATTGAGGGCCAACGGTATCGACGCTGCCGATGTATTCCCATGGTTTGCCAAGGTCTTAATGACCTTTTCCGGCGAGATGTTCAGCTTCTTTGCAATACCATCCAAAATACGGGCGTTGGCTTGGTGGGGGACGAAGAGATCAATCTCAGACGCAGCGTAGCCTGTCATAACGAGGGTTTCTTCAATCACACCGGAAATCTTCTGCACCGCGTGACGAAAGACTTCTCGTCCGTTCATACGAAGGTGGCCGGTCGTCATGGTCGAGCTTGGGCCGCCGTCGACGTAGAGCATATCTTCGTAACGCCCGTCTGAGCGTAACCGGCTTGCCAGAATGCCACGATCTTCACGAGACCCAAACTGCGTCTGGGCTTCCAGAACGATGGCACCCGCACCGTCGCCAAACAGGACACAGGTCGTGCGATCTTCCCAGTCCAGAATGCGAGAAAACGTTTCGGCGCCAATGACCAGTGCGCGACGCGATTGACCTGCCTTCAGAAAGTTGTCGGCGGTTGCAAGGCCATAGACGAAGCCCGAACAAACAGCTTGAATATCGAAGGCCGCGCCTTTGGTGACGCCCAGTTCATGCTGAATGCGCACCGCCGTTGATGGAAATGTGCGGTCGGGTGTTGCTGTTGCGCAAATCACGAGATCGATGTCGATGGGATCGATCCCAGCGCGAACGAGTGCCTGTTTGGCAGCCGCGATTCCCAGATCAGATGTCAGCTCGCCATCAGCAGCGATGTGCCTGGATTTGATGCCCGTGCGCTCGGTGATCCAGTCGTCAGTTGTATCGACGATTTTGGACATATCTTCATTCGTCATGACGCGCTTCGGCAGATAGGCGCCGACGCCACGGATGACAGATCGAATAATGGCCACGTGTGCTCCTTCGCTTCCGGACTGGTCCGGACATCAGCAAAAACGTCGAGGCAGCAGATGATCTTGAGCGCTGCCTGCGGCTATCGTCAACTCGCTACGCTTTCTGTGAGGCGGCTGTGGAAAGCCGTCAGATCCAGTGCGACGCGTTGCACCAACCCCGCTTCAGCCATGTCGTAGCCGAGATCAATTGCGCTGGCAAAGCCAAGCGGGTCCGTTCCACCATGGCTCTTTACGGCGATTCCATTCAATCCCAGGAATGTCCCACCGTTAACGCGACGGGGGTCCATTTTCTCCTTCAGGACACGGAAGCCACCTTGCGCAAGTAGCGCTCCAATCCTCGAAAAGATTGATCGTGTCATCGCATCCCGCAAGTACTGGGCAATTTGGCGGGCAGTGCCTTCGGCCGTTTTAAGCGCAATGTTACCGGCGAAACCTTCGACTACGATCACATCGACCAAGCCCTGACCGATCTGATCTCCTTCGACAAACCCAAAATAGTTGATTGGGAGGTCTTCGTTTTCACGGAGCCAGGCATGCGCCTGCTTGACTTCGTCAACACCCTTGACCTCTTCAACACCAACATTCAGCAAGCCGACCGTTGGCCGTTCAACGTGAAAAAGCGCCCGAGCCATGCCGGCACCCATTAGCGCATAGTCACATAGCTGCTCAGCGGTGGCCCCAATGTTTGCGCCGACATCCAGCACGATGCTTTCGTTCTTAACCGTTGGCCAAAGGGCAGCAATGGCCGGCCGCTCGACATCTGCAACCGGACGCAGGATGAGCTTTGCCATGGCCATCAATGCACCGGTGTTTCCAGCCGAGACGACAACATCCGCTTCGTCATTCTTCACCGCGTCAATGGCCATCCACATGCTTGAGCCCTTGCCGCGGCGAACCGCCTGGCTCGGCTTGTCGTCCATTGCGATTTCAATATCCGTGTGGACGATCGTCGACTTTGCGCGCAACTCTGTGTGCGCTGCGAGTGCGGTCTCTATTCGCGCTTTGTCACCAACAAGCTGAAATTGGAGCTGAGGGCGTCGCTCTAAAGAGATGGCAGCGCCCGGGATGATAACCTCCGGACCATGGTCGCCGCCCATACAGTCCAAAGCAATTGTTCGCGAAGCAGCCATTATTCAGTCGGCGAGATCTCAAACGCTCTTCTACGTTCGTCTCGCATTCCCTCTGGTTCAAGTCTCATTCGCCCGCTCGGACAATAGCCATCTACTTTCAGTAAACAATAGACAAATCTTCGCGCTCCAACACCAATCTACTACGTGTTCGATCGCTGTGATCACTAAGCGGTTTGAGCGACCTTACTCTATGGCTTGATCCCTTGATGTTCTCAGTGCTGAGCAAAACTAAGTCAGTTTCAGTCCTTTGTTGCCGGCTTTAGGTCCGCCAGTACAGCGAAGGGATTATCAGGCTCATCGCCCTTGCCATTCGATGAACTGCGCTCAAGCTCGGCATCGGGGGATCTGGGATAAGGATCGATGTTGGCTGCGAGCAACTCATAGACCACCCTGCCGATCTCCAATTGCCCGTCGACAATGGGTTCTGGATCATCGCGATCTGGCTCGTCATATTCCTCGGTCAAGGATCCAAGCTCCGAGGACGGCCAGAACTCTACATTGAGGTCGATTTCCAAACTCTGCTCAATTGGGTCCAGCGTGACAACACAGACCTGTTCAAAGGTGGCCCGGATTAGTCCAGAGGCTTTGAAGCGGTTGCCGTGTAGTGCCTTCACATCGTAGCTGCAGGACACCAGATCGCACCGCGTAACGGCCAACGCATCAGCAATTGCTCGCCTTTCGTCGTTGGTGGCTAAATTCGTTGCCGACAATCCGTCTTCTGAGATGTCGGCCAGCCCGACACTCCAAGCAAACTGTTCCATGCTGGCGCCTTTTCAATTCTTACTCTGCGTGCTGCAAAATGACGGGAAACAGCCCAATACTTTCCAAATTTTGGTCCTTCCGACCGTTAGGCGGATGCGTTTTGGCTGCCCGGCACGCGTAATCTGCCACCAGTTTCGTCTTGTCGGCCGGAAGTTCGGTTAGAAACTCAGCAATCAACGCAACGACCGCACCGCGATCATCGACTTCGAATGCACCGCGGTAGGCCAAACAACGCTCCATGAGCCCTGCCGCAGCCTTTTTGACCCGTCGTGGTACCGACATGTCACCAAACGCCATTTCTCGCAGTGAGTCGTCAATATCTGCAACAAATGCCTCAGTTAGCGCCCGAGATACTGGACCATCTGACTTTTCTACAGCGTTCAGGCGGTGCAAGGCGATCGCCATATGAAGAACGAGCACTTCGTATCGGCCGCTCGGTGTGTCCGGAATGCCCAAATCCCGATAGAATGTCGGCTCTCGTGATTGCGTCACGATCGAGCCATAAAGCTTTGCTGCCTTGCGGCCAACGGGGGACCGCGATCTGATCCAATTTGCCAAGTTCAACATGGCGTATGCCAATCTTTGTTGGGCAACAGAGCGGTTCAAATGCGGAATGTCAGCCCAAGTTGCATGATTGTCGGATGCACGCTATTCGACAGAACGGGTGCGGTGCTCGATTCGACTACGACGGATTACATATGCCTATCCACGCGCAGAAATTACAGGTTGCCAACCGACGCATCACCACCGCGCTGGTTGCTGGGTTGCTCATCGCATCAGCTGGTCTGCTTGCTGGTTGCGGCGGCACAAGCCTCGCGAAAGTGACCAAACATGGCCACCAGTTCCGCGCCACGGACGCCCAACTTGTTCAACCGGGGATGAGCCAGGAAGATGTCCGGCTCTCGCTTGGTACGCCTACAACAACGTCGCGGACCTCGACAGGCGAGGCGTTTTACTACATTTCATCAACGACCAAGCAAATGGCATTCCTTGATCCTAAAGAGATCGATCGCCGTGTGTTCTCCGTCTATTTCAACGAGTTGGGCACAGTCGACCGGATTGCCAATTATGGCCTAAAGGATGGCCGTGTGTTTGACTTCATCAACCGGACAACACCGGCAGCCGGCGGCAGCGATGAGGGTTTCCTCAGCCAGATATTCAAGAACCTGGGCAGACGCGGTTCGGTCTTCGGCCAGTAAGGGCTTCGGCGAGACGGTTATGTTCCTTGCGGGTTCCGTGCCTTCGCAGCAATGACTCTCTGGCGAATTGTTTGACTTGTCGCGCTGTCAGACTGGCTGCAGCATCCTGGGTTGGCCAGACTGTTCACGCTTCTGCGCCTTTGTCTGGAGGCGTTGTTCGAGCAGCGACCGGACCCGCCGCCCCCAGGCAGTCCAGTTGAGATCCGTCTCAAAGTAGGCGCGCGCACTGCGCCTCAAGGCCAAGTACGCTTGAGGTTTCTGCATATAGCGCATCAGAATATTGGCGTAGTGCTCCGGCGGCGTCCCGAGAGCAAACGCGTGGCCATTGACGCCTTCTTTGATCGGCACGCCACCCACGCGCAGACCTAAAGCCGGCAAGGCGTAAGCTGAAGCCTCCGCAAAAACGAAACCATAGGACTCAAGCGACGGCATGAGCAGGAAGTGAGACTTCTGAAATGCCTGAGTGAAAGTTGCAAGGTCTTTCGGCTGTGACTTGTCGAGATGACCATGAATTGTCATCTCCTTGCATTGGTGGGCTTCAGGTGGCGTGCAACCGATCACCGTGAGATGCGCAGGAACGCCTTGACCCAATAGCAATTGCAATATCTCAAAAGCCAACGGTCCACCTTTGGCGAACCAGTCACGCCCGACCAGCAAGAGTTCGAGGCGGCCACGAATGGGCTCATCGATCTGCAACTCGTCGCGGGACGGTGCCTCAATATTAGCGCCCCAAGGCACAACGAAGGAAGCCTTGTCGTCCAACTCGTAGAGCTCGTCTGCGCTCTCCTTCAGCCATCGCGATGGCCAAAGCAGCAAGTCGGTTGCCTGGAAAACCTTCTTCTCGGACTTGAGGATCGATGGGTCGAGTAAGCGTGATAGAGATAGGTACGAGCCAAATGACTGACCAACCTCTGAGCGTTTGTAGGTTGTGGGCGTTGCATCTGATGTGTGAACGCTGACCATAGGATATGGCAGATCGAGGTTTGCGAGCGAATGGAAGCTGTAAGGGCAGAAAAGGACATCAAACTTGTCGGCCCTGAGTTCCTGTGCGACTCCGCGAGAGATGATTTTGGAGAGAAAGAGTTGCATGCGCCACCGCGCGCGGGCAGAGATCTGTTGCGGGAGTTGATCAATCAAGCGGCGAACAATATCAGCGCTGTGCCAACCCGAATTCAATATTGTGACATCACCAACATGGGTCTGCAGTTCTCGAAGAATGCGCGAGTTTCCACCGGAGTAACTCCAGCTTTCATCCGGACTGCGATCGCACAGGTAAGCAATCTTGATCGTCATCAGCAAATCCATCCGAAACGGCATCGGTCGCTCGCGCCCGGCTCTTGATGGATCGCTGATTCTCTATTCAGCTCGTCAGATGCAAACAACCGCCAGGCGCTCATAGCCTTGTTCAGGCAAATAATGCGCCAACCGTTCTCAGCCTCTGTGTGCCAATTCTGGACGGCACGACCACTTCGACCGGATTAACAAATGCGGTCGGCCTGTAGATCAAACTACTTGCGCGGTTGGCCTGTGACCGCAGGAGCCTCAACCATACCCTGGCTGTGACCGCTTCCACTTGCAGCTGCTGGAATGATTACTTGACCGGTTGCCGCGTTAGCTTTCGAGGGCCGTGGAATGTGCAATGACATGGTACTCGTTCCTTCCTTTATGGCACTTTTACGTTGGTCGCCTTGAGCCACGATATGGTTCAAGCGTGCGCGAACGAGCATGAATGGTCAGTGAACCATGACCCAATTGAGAACGGCCCCGCGGGTCATCCACAGGGCCGTTTAACATTGTCGAAGATGTCGCTCAGGAGAAGCTAGGCCATCCGGAGCGAGTTGTCAGTTCTAGTGGGCTAAAACCGCGAGCAACAGCAAGGCCACGATATTCGTGATCTTGATTGCCGGGTTCACAGCCGGACCAGCAGTGTCTTTGTATGGATCGCCTACAGTATCACCTGTGACCGAAGCCTTGTGAGCTTCAGATCCTTTGAGATGCTTTTCGCCGTCCTTATCGACAAAGCCGTCCTCGAACGACTTCTTTGCGTTGTCCCAGGCACCACCACCAGAGGTCATCGAGATCGCCACGAACAGGCCGGTCACGATCACGCCCAGCAGCATCGCGCCGACGGACGAGAACGCGGCGTTCTTACCTTCAACCCCACCACCCGCGACGTAGAAGATGATGATGTAGACGACGATAGGCGCAAGGACCGGCATCAACGACGGGATAATCATTTCCTTGATCGCCGTCTTGGTCAGCATGTCGACCGCCCGTGCGTAGTCGGGACGTTCGGTGCCTTCCATGATGCCAGGCTTCTCGCGGAACTGTCGCCGAACCTCTTCAACGACGGCGCTACCGGCCCGACCAACTGCGGTCATAGCAATACCACCGAAGAGGTATGGAATGAGACCACCGATGAGGAGCCCGACAACCACGTATGGGTTGGTCAAGGCGAAGTCCGGGTTGACGTCCTTGAAATACGGGAACTTGTCCGCGTTCTGCGTAAAGTACTGCAGGTCGTAGTTGTAGGCCGCGAACAACACGAGAGCGCCAAGACCCGCAGAGCCAATTGCGTAGCCCTTTGTGACTGCCTTTGTCGTGTTGCCGACAGCATCAAGCGCGTCAGTCGACTTACGGACCTCTTCTGGCATACCCGCCATTTCGGCAATACCGCCGGCATTATCGGTTACCGGACCAAAGGCGTCCAGGGCAACAACCATACCGGCCAGGCCAAGCATGGTGGTGGTCGCAATCGCCGTCCCAAACAAGCCACCAAGCTTAAAGGTGACGATAATACCGGCAATGATGACCAAGGTCGGCAGAGCACATGCCTCTAGAGAGACAGCGAGACCCTGGATCACGTTGGTTCCGTGACCAGTGACCGATGCCTGAGAGATCGAGCGCACAGGGCGGTATCCAACACCCGTGTAGTACTCAGTGATCCAGACAATCAGGCCCGTTACCATCAGACCAACAATCCCACACAGGAACATGTTCATGCCTGTGATCGAGATATCCCCGGCCTTTCCGATTTCACCCCAATTGCCGAAAACCAGTTCTGTTGCGAGATAGAGGCCACCGACTGACAGCACCGTTGTCGCGATGAAGCCCTGATACAGCGCGCCCATGATCGAGTTGTTCGAGCCGAGCCGGACGAAGTAAGTGCCGACAATCGAAGTCAGCAAGCACACGCCACCAATGGCCAGCGGGTAGATCATGAACTTGTCGAGCGACGCCTGGCCGACGAAGAAGATCGCGGCCAGAACCATCGTTGCCACGACAGTCACTGCATAGGTTTCGAACAGGTCGGCAGCCATGCCGGCACAGTCACCGACGTTGTCACCAACATTGTCCGCGATTGTCGCAGGGTTGCGCGGATCGTCTTCAGGAATTCCAGCTTCGACCTTACCAACAAGGTCGCCACCAACGTCGGCGCCTTTCGTGAAAATCCCACCGCCCAAACGAGCAAAAATAGAGATCAGGGAGGCACCGAAGCCCAATGCGACAAGTGCATCGATTACCGCACGATCTGCTGCCTGGTAGCCAAGGCCGGCTGTCAGGAACATGTAATAACCGGCGACGCCCAGTAGCGCGAGCCCGGCAACAAGCATGCCGGTGACGGCACCGGATTTGAAAGCAACGCTCAGTCCGTCAGCGAGTGATGTGGAGGCAGCCTGCGCTGTTCGCACGTTCGCTCGCACCGACACGTTCATCCCGATGTAGCCGGCTGCGCCAGATAGAACCGCGCCAACGACAAAACCGACAGCAACCTGCCAGCCGAGGACAACGAATGCCGCTACAAAGATTATTGCACCGACGACGGCGACGCTTGTGTATTGGCGATTGAGATAAGCCTGAGCACCTTCGCGAATAGCGCCGGCAATTTCTTGCATTTTTTGGTTGCCAGCATCAGCGGCCATCACGGATTGAATAGTCACTACCGCGTAGACGATCGAAATGATGCCGCAGGCGATAACCGCCCATAGCAGTTCGTTCATTACAAGCTCCCTCTCCCTTTTCGGAAAACAGTCCAAGCGAAGCCGGGCGGAACGGTCCCTCACCGCCACCACTCGGACGCTCGCCTAACACAAATTGGCGCGGGGACCATGCCAAAACCGCGCCCCCGTGACAACATGGACACAGTTGTCCATTGGTCGAATGAGGGTCAGCATTGCCGCAAGTTGGCTAGCCGAAGTGGT
>JBCDBQ010000185.1:0-12010 GCA_039183375.1 Pseudomonadota bacterium | reverse complement strand
TCTGAAATGCAATTCCGGCAAGCAGCCACGATAAAGCGCCGGAGTGGTACGCAGTGTGATTGACCGTGTCGTCGCGGTCGTAACGAAAACTGCGCTTCTCCAAGTAGTTACAAATGAAGCGCGCTTGGCAACTCTGGCACTGAGCCCGTTGAACCGTCATCTCATCCCAGTAGGCATCGGGGCCAAGTTCAACGCTATCTCTAATCGACAAACCGGGCGCGCCGCAGTTTGGACAAAGCAAACTCATCAGCAATCACTTTGCGATACTGTTACTGCATTGGGAACATCGAGATAGGTGTCATCATCCCGATGAGATTGATACAACCTAACCCGTTGACCATTGCTGCCGTCCACAAACCACAGGAATGCGCCACACCAGTAGTCGCCTTTGGCTGTTCCAGATGTCTTTAGGAGGACCCTGTCGGCCGCATCACGAACCTCAAACTCGGCCTGGAGTTCGAAGTGCTGCCCACCGTAGCCACCGTTTCCAAACTCGACCTCGCGTTTGAAGATTCGCCGGCCGCTAAAGGTGTCATGGTCGATTTCCTCCCATGTCTTTGCTACCATCTCACGGTTCATCTCTCTGATCTGGATTGGTTGGGGACAGGTCTGAATGACCGGTTCACACCACGTGCTTGCGAGCCAACGTAGTACAGATGTGGTCGCAGGAATAAGTCTGCGTAATGTCAAGACTGCTCGTCGTGCTGGCCATCAACACTGAAGTTAAGGTGGCACACGGATTGGCCTAAGTCGTCGCGCGGCCCCGGTCCAATCGTCGGAACCGGGGCGCGATCGATCGGCCGATGTAGTCTTATCACCTATCCACGGGTGAGTTTGATCGCGCTGTCCAGCATTTGAAAGAGCTGATCGGCCTTGCTCTGACCGGTGAGGCTGAACGCTGCAAAGATCAACACGCCTTGCTGCCGTGGTAGAGTAACACTGCGCAGTTCAAGGTCGCACGCAGCGCCTTGATACTTGCACTTTCCTCTTGCCCGAATGGAATCCATTCCGCGCCATTTCTGCCGGCCTGTCCTTCCGTTTCTCACACCAAACGTCTGCATCCAGCCCTTTGCAATGGCTCCGGCACGGGCTAAACGGTATTTTTTCGGAACTCGGATCCGATACAGAATGACTTTGGCAACAGAGTTGTCGTGAAATTGGTCGCTGAGGCTGACAACTCTTACCGGCTTGCTTTTGCCCTCTCTCACGGAAGACGCTTCAAACTGAAAAACGCCGGGCCAGCGTATTGATACTGGCAGAGAAGCGTAGCGATTATCCGTGACGACCTGACCGAAGCTAAGCTTGCGCATCACGTTGAGATTATGAAGCTCACGCTGCGAAGTCGACACGAGCTGATCGAAGGATTCCATGGCGCGCAGGTGGTTCGCAATCTTAGGATTGAATCTGGCGGCTGCGAGCTTTGTCAGGCTGTTGTTCCACTTCGCAAAGGACTTTTGAATCGAGGCTCTGTCTCCGGCTTTTTTCATTGCGGCCAGTAGGCGTTTCGCTGCCCGGTCAAACTCGCGGGTCTTGGAAATCTTTGATCCTCGGAGCGACGCTATCGCACTCAGCCCAGCCTCGTAGTTGAAGCGTGCAGAGGAATAATTGGAATTCTTCTCAACGAGTGACCAGAACCTTTTGATCTCGGCCGGATCGTTTCCAATCTGACGCTTGAGGTCTTCCCACAATATGCGATGCAGCTGCGGAGACATTATACCGTCCTTCGCCTGCATCACGGAGAAAACCTCAGAAAGGTTCTTGGGTGACTTTGGAGATTGCTGCGCTGCCGCTGGAATGAGGAAGACCTGCCCCATGCAGCCTAGAGCCATTGTCGAAATGATGACTGTGTGCACCGCGCTCGGCTTCTTCAGCCTGTTGAGAACGCCCGGCAGCCGGTAAGTGTTATCGTTCTTGGTCACTTGAATTCACTCCATGAGGGGAGTTCGTTCATCTCACGTGAGGGGAGGGCGGGCTATGAACTGCATCACATTAAAGGATTTCTCGATGCAATGGTAAAAGACGGGCAAGCAATCCTTAATTGAAAAAAAGGGTCACCTCAGCCCGAGCGGGCGCTTGCGCGGCAACGCAACACAAACTTCAAGCCTACATAAGCTTCAGAATACTCTCATGGATGTCCGGCTCATAGCCGGCGCGCAAGGCGCCAACGACTGATGCGGGTGTTAAGACGTCGACGACATCGTGGGCGCCGTTGGCAACAGCCGCAGCATATCCGCGGGTAGACCAGAGGAAGCACCGGCCACCAAGCAAGAGAAAATCTCCGGCCGGTGCGCTAAACATGCTGCCGTCAGGCAGGTCTCGCAGCGATGCCTTGTGCAACTGTTTACGGGCGTGAGCGTTGAGCCGTTCGGCGTGTAGTGTTTGGTCGATCGTGTCCCAACTCTCGGTCTGGGCGCCATGTGAGGCTGACCAGCACTTCAGAAAGCGTTTCGCCTCGACGGTTTGTTGGATGTCACAAGGACGATGTCCAGCAGCCAGTGCTGTGACTTCATCAAGGAAGGACAGCGAGACATTGGTGTTGTCGTGGCTCAACGGAGCGGTTGCCACACCATGTTCAGTGCTCTGCTTTTGGGTTTGATGATAGACCCAACGTTCTGAGATCCAGCGTTGCGCCCGCAATGATCCATCGCCGCGATGCAACGATCCGCCTCGATCGCCGATCCAGAGCGATGACCATTCTCCACGGACAATGCTGCCATAAGGCGTTACGCACCGCGGCGCATCGATTTCACGGTGCGTTGGCTGACTTGCCATTGCTTTTGTCTGCTGATCGTTCAACTGCGGCCCTGATGCAACCTGTGAATTAAGGGGATGGCCCGCACATCGACCGGCCACAGAGTTGACAATTGTAACACTATAACATTACGAGAAGGCAAGTTTGTATTTTGGAGGTTTGCATGTCGGCAACGAGCAATGAGACGACGGTGGACAAACGCCTGCCAGTATCGGTTCTGTCCGGCTTTCTTGGCGCCGGCAAGACGACTCTTCTGAACCACGTCCTCACCAACAGAGAGGGTAAGAAAGTTGCAGTCATTGTCAATGACATGAGCGAGGTCAATATTGACGCCGATCTTGTCCGCGACGGTGGTGCTGACCTATCGCGAACCGACGAAACACTGGTTGAAATGTCCAACGGCTGCATCTGCTGCACGTTGCGCGATGATCTCCTCAAAGAGGTGCGACGTCTGGCGGCTGAAGGCCGTTTTGATTACCTACTTATTGAATCGACAGGCATTTCTGAGCCCCTGCCGGTAGCTTCAACCTTCGAATTCCGTGATGAGGATGGCAATAGCCTTGCCGACGTTGCACGCCTCGACACTATGGTAACCGTCGTCGACGCGGCCAACCTACTCAAAGACTACACAACGAGTGATTTCCTCGCAGACCGAGATATGGCTCTTGGCGAAGAGGATCAGCGTCCGATCGTCAACTTGCTGGTTGACCAGATCGAGTTTGCTGACGTTGTTGTGCTCAACAAGATGGATGTCGCCAGCCCGAACGAAATTAAAGCGGCCCGTATGATCATTCGCTCGCTCAATGCTGAGGCGAAGATCATCGAGACGACGGAATCACGCGCCCCGCTTGATGATATTCTGGCCACCGGTCGTTTTGATTTCGAGAAAGCTCATAGCCACCCGCTCTGGGTGAAGGAGCTCAACGGT
The DNA here is from genome assembly GCA_039183375.1 of Pseudomonadota bacterium. Classification (GTDB taxonomy): domain Bacteria; phylum Pseudomonadota; class Alphaproteobacteria; order Rhizobiales; family Hyphomicrobiaceae; genus Tectiglobus. Next base: position 8,330 of record JBCDBQ010000185.1, on the reverse strand, counting down.
TTCAAGGATCACGTGCCGGAAACAGAGGAGTATGGCGTTCGCAGTTTCGTCTATCGCGCTCGATCACCATTCGAGCCCGAAAAACTATTCGCTTTCTTCAACAAGACATGGCCTCACGTCATTCGCGCAAAGGGCTTCTTCTGGATTGCGACGCGCCCTCAGTGGTGTGGCGAGGTCAGCATGGCTGGCTCGCTCATCCGCCATGGGCTCGCCGGCAGTTGGTGGGCTGCTGTCCCGAAAAAGTACTGGCCGACAGATCCGGAACATCTCGCCATGATCGAGGAACGGACAAGTGGTCTGTTTGGCGATCGCAAGCAGGAGCTGGTTTTTATTGGAACCGAGGGTATGGACGAAGCAGCCATTCGCGCTGAACTTGACAGTCTCTTGGTTCAGCTGCCGACCACCGGTGATGTCGACACTAAGGAGTGGGCCAAGTTGCCCGATCCATTCCCTGAGTGGCAGCGTGCGCAGGCCGCCGAATAGGGTCTGACGCTAACGCCCAAAAGCTGACGTGGAGAGCGTCGTGGAGTGCCCATGCAACTTCGCGACGCCACGTCAACGCGCGCGCAAGTCCCATGCAGATCTTGAGAGAACAATAGAAATCAGCCTGAGGCTGGTCGCTAAACTCCCCGGCGCGGTTCTGGGCGCCGGGGAGAATACGTGTTTCTGACTGACGAGAGCTTACCGCGGTTCAGTCAGAAGTGCTTTGTAGACCGTGTAGCACATCGCAAGGACAACGAACGTGAACGGTATGCCCGTCGAGACGGCCGCCCCTTGCAGTGCCGCCAGTCCACCACCCAGAAGCAGTGCAATGGCAACCAAACCTTCGAGCGTGCACCAGAAAATGCGCTGCACGACGGGAGCGTCCATCTTGCCACCGGCAGTGATTGTATCAATCACCAACGATCCGCTATCAGAAGACGTCACGAAGAAGATGACGATCAACACCAGCGCGAGTGGTGCAATGATGTTGTAGAGCGGAAGCTCCTTCAGGAACCCGAACAGAGCACCTTCAGGCTTGTAGCTATCGATAACCGTTGCTTTCACGCCGGCTGCGCCACCTGCGTTCAACATATCGATGGCAGCACCACCAAATGTCGACATCCACAGTGCACAAACCAGGGTTGGCGCAATGAGTGCACACAGCACGAACTCGCGGACTGTACGGCCTTTGGAAATCCGCGCGATGAACATGCCAACGAACGGGCTCCAGGCAATCCACCAGGCCCAGTAGAAGGTGGTCCAACCGTGGAAGTAGCTCGTGTCTTCACGCCCGAACGGGTTCGATAGGGCCGGCAGTAGCGTCACGTACTGCACCATCGTAGTGAAGTAGCGTGTCACGGCATCAACGACGCCCGTCATCGCGATCACAAAGATGAACAGCCCGACGGCCATGATCATATTGATCTCTGACAGTCGCTTCACGCCCTTGTCCATGCCAAGCAACACGGAACCGAGCGCAATCACCGTAATCCCGATGATCAGGAGCACTGTCACGGTCGGGGTCGGCGCAATGCCGAACACCTCGTTGAGACCTGCCGCGACCTGTTGTGCACCAAGGCCAAGTGACGTGGTCAAACCGAACAGCGTCGCAAACACGGCCAGTGTATCGATTACGTGACCCGGCCAGCCCCAGATCCGATCACCGAGTAGAGGGTGGAATGCGGAGCGCAGTGTGAGAGGCAGACCTTTATTGTAGCTAAAGATTGCCAGCGTAAGACCCACGACAGCGTAAACGGCCCAACCTTCAAGTCCCCAGTGGTGGATGGTACCCACAACACCAATGTATTCGTTGCCGGGTTGGGTAATGTCTATATTGAGCGGTCGCGCGCCGCCTTTCTCAGCAAAGTTGTAGTAAACCGGCTCGAGCACGCCGAAGAACAACAGGCCAATGCCGATGCCAGCTGCGAACATCATGGCGATCCAGCCGGCATAGGAATAGTCAGGTTTCGCGTCCTTACCGCCGATCCTGACCGAGCCAACCGGAAGAACGATCAACGCTAAGCAGAACAGCGTCATGATATCGACCGACAGAACCAGGAACCAATCGAACTGCTTAGTCAGGGTTGGTCGCAACCAGCCGAAAAACTCGGCAGATTCTTTTTGAAATGAAAGCGCCAGAATAACGAATACGATAATGATTCCGGCCGAAACCACGAACACAGGGTTATGGATATCCAAGCCAAAGGGCCGGATATTGTCACTTCCCATTTCGTATTCGGTGGTCGATTCTTGGGGCAGTTCATCATTAGTGGTAGACACGTTTTCCTCCCCAGGATGTGTTCTATTATTTGATAGCTACAGCAACTAATCCACAGCAATCAGACGGACAGCATGACGGGCTTTACGCGAGTTGGCAACTCTCTGGCGCCTGATTGAGCGGTGAAAGCGAAGCGTTTCCTGAGGAGAATGAGTGATTTGGGCTTCGGCCTCGCGCTGACACATGCAAGATCGCATCGTCGGCCGACCTCCTCTGCGTCGGGCAAATTTAGGACTTACATACGGCCCGTTACGATCGCCCAGGCCGCAATCGCAAGCGACAGCGCGCCAATCCACAGTGCCCAGCGTCCTGTTCGACTGAGGCGCGCATTCTCGCTGGCAATCCGGTGAACCGTTCCATCATCGAGACGCACGCCGTTCTGCGCCATGTCAGCAAAGGCATGCGCGGAACGCTCAGCCTGTTCCATCAGACGCGGTACATCCGCGAGGACGCGTCCGACAGTTCCGGCGCCTTGTCCGGCATCACGCAGGCGGCCAGCAACCCCGTAGTTCGCTTCCATCCATTCTTTGGCGACCGGTTCAGCGGCTGTCCAGATGTTCAGATTTGGATCGAGTGAACGCGCTACGCCTTCGACAATCACCATGCTCTTTTGCAGCAGGATCAATTCCGGCCGTGTCTCCATGTCGAACACTTCGGTGTAGGCAAACAACTGCCCGAGCAGATCCGCCATCGAGATTTCATCAGCAGTGCGGCCATGAATCGGTTCGCCAATCGCTCGCATCGCCTGCGCAAAAACCGCCACTGGATGATGTGCCGGCACATAGCCCGCATCGAAGTGGATCTGCGCTGCCAGCATGTAATCGCGGGTAATCAAACCGTGCAAAATCTCCGCAAGGAAACGGCGCTCGATCTTGCCGAGACGTCCCATGATGCCGAAATCAACCGCCACCAATGTGCCGTCGGGTTCGACCAGCAAATTGCCTTGGTGCATGTCTGCGTGGAAAAAACCATCGCGCATGGCGTGGCGCAGAAAGGATCGAAGCACGGTGAGCCCGAGCAGCTCGAGATCGTGGCCGTCGTCCTTCAGCTTCTCGACGTTGGAGATCGGCGTACCGTCAATCCATTCCAATGTCAGGACACGTTTGGCGGTGCGGCGCCAGTCGACCTCGGGCACGCGGAATGTCGTATTATCGGCGGCCTGGTCGCCTTTGATATTGTCAGCCATCTCGGAAATGGCCGCGGCCTCCAGCCTGAGGTCCATTTCGAGTTCAGTGGTGCGATCGAGGTTTTCGACAACGGCAACGGGTTTGAGACGGCGTGACGGGGCGTGGACCATCTCGACGGTCCGCGCTGCGAAGTAGTAGCTATTGAGATCTCTGCGGAACCGTTCCTCAATGCCTGGTCGCAGGATTTTGACGGCGACATCGCGCTCCTCGCCGTCAACCAAAATGGTGGCTTTGTGAACCTGGGCTATCGAGGCCGCCGCCAGAGGCGGTCCGAAGTGTACAAAATGATCTTCCAGCTTGCCGCCAAGCGCGTCTTCGATCGCGCGGTGCGCTTCGCGCATCGAGAACGGCGGCTGACGATCTTGAAGGTTTCTGAGATCAGCCGCGAGGTCAGGGCTGATCAAGTCGCCGCGCGTGGCGAGAAACTGTCCGAGCTTGATGTAGCTGGGGCCAAGCCTGGACAAGGCACGCGAGACACGGCTGTCTCGCGGCTGCCCGATGCGAAAGGGCCAGGACAGGATACGAATGGGCAGCGTCAGCGCGCGCGCCAGATGCAACACAAACGGCGCCTTCATGCCCTTCGGCACAAAGCGCACGCCGTGCTGGGCAAGCACGATGCCAGCACGGGCAAGGCGAAACAGACTGGTGATGGCGCTCAGCATAAGCCCTCAGAGTGATTCAACGGGCACTTATGCCTGATTGCGGTGCGAAGGGGAATGAGGCGCAACCTCAAATCTTCCAACCAGAGTGAATCGCAGCTATCCCACCGGTCAGATTGCGGTAGGACACATTATCGAAACCGGCAGCGCGTACCATATCGGCGAATTCATGCTGCGGCGGGAACTTTCGGATGCTTTCGACCAAATACTGGTAGGAATGCTTGTCGTTCGCCGCCATCTGACCGAGGCGCGGGATCACTTCGAATGAGTGGAAATCGTAGAGCCGGTCAAGCATCGGCACGGTGCACTTGGAGAATTCCAGGCAGAGGAAATGGCCGCCGGGCTTAAGTACGCGGAAGGCCTCGCGGATTGCTCTCGGGATATCTGTCACGTTGCGAATGCCGAACGCTATGGAATAGGCGTCAAAACGGCGGTCATCGAACGGCAGGGATTCAGCGTTGGCTTCCACGAGATCGACTTGATCAGCAAGGTCTGCATCTGCAACTCGCCGCTGGCCGACATCCAGCATTTCAGGGCTGATATCGCAAATCACGGCGGAGCAACCGAGGCCACCGCGCTTCATCGTGCGCATCGCGATATCGCCGGTGCCGCCTGCCACATCCAGGAGACGGAACATAGCATCCGACTTCGGCGGGTTGATCTGTGTGACCAGGTCTTCCTTCCAGAGGCGATGCATGCCGGCTGACATTAAGTCGTTCATCAGATCGTAGCGCTCGGCGACCGACGAGAAGACGCGGTTGACCATGCCCTGCCGTTCATCACGTGGCACATCCTCAAAGCCGAATGTCGTCGTGTTGTCGTCATTGCCGGCCGTGCCGTCGCCTCTGCCGCCTGTCGGATTTTCAGTCATAGGTCGCGATCCTGGATATTCGACTGTGCTAAGTTTAGGCTTGTTGGCCGGGTCTGCGAAGCGGGCAAGACAATTTGCGACCTACAATCCTGTGAGGAGGTAAATGATGGCCCAAGAAACTCAAGCATTTCTGAGCCGGGCCTACGGCCTCAACAGCACGGAGAAAACTCGCGCTTTCTATCAGGACTGGGCCAAAACCTATGACGAGGAAATGCGCGTCAATGGTTATTCATCACCGCCGCGTACGGCCAAAGCTATGGCGGACAGCGTTGAGGATTTGCATGCACCGCTATTGGATCTGGGCTGCGGCACGGGCATTTCCGGAGAGGCCTTGCGCGATGCCGGTTTCACGGTCGTGGACGGCAGCGACCTGACCGAGGAAATGCTCCTCGCAGCTGAAACCAAGGATATCTACCGCAAACTCACCAAGGGTGATCTCAATCAACCTATCCCGGCGGAACCTGGTGAGTACGCAAACATTACAGCCATTGGTGTCTTCAGTCCCGGCCACGCCCCGCCGGAAATCATTCGCGTCGTCGTAGATCTTCTGCCGCCCAAAGGGTGTTTTGGGTTCTCGCTCAATGATCATGCGCTTGAAGACCCGGGCTACGAGGCTCTGATCAATAATCTTACGCGCGACGGAACGATTGAAGTTGCATTTAAAGAATACGGTGAGCACATGCCCGGCATCGGACTTAAGTCGATGATCTATGTCCTGAGGCGGCTCTATGTTGTGTTCAAGACAAACAGCTCATGACGCAATTGTCATTGGCAGCGTCGCGCTTCCTGATTAACCTCGTGTGACCTAGCCCGGCTCTAGGATTCGGAGGCGGGCTAGTGCCACCGAGAGGTTTCAAATGATCGTTGCCGCGCGCTCGCGTCTTGTTCTGATCACCGCAATCCTTTTTTCGGTATGCGCACTGGCATCGCCGCTTACTGCCAAGCAGGCCGTAGACCTTGAGCTCGTTCTCGCTGTCGACATATCACTGTCGATGGACGCCGATGAACAACGCCTGCAACGCGATGGCTACGTTGCAGCGCTACGCCATCCAGATGTGGTGCGCGCAATAAAGTCGGGCCCGCAAGGTAAGATCGCACTCACTTATATGGAGTGGGCCGGCCATATCATTCAATCGGTTTTAGTGCCTTGGCACGTGATTGAGACGGCGGATGACGCCAGCGCTTTTGCGGACAAGCTCGCGGCTCAACCCCTGTCGCGCGCATTGATGACGTCGATCTCGGGTGCAATTTTCGAAGGGCAGAAGCTGTTTGCAAAAAGCAATGTTGAGAGCCTGCGCCGCGTCATCGATGTCTCAGGAGATGGGCCGAACAACTCAGGCACCACTGCGATGCGCGCGCGAGATGCGGCCGTCAAGGCTGGTATCGTGATCAATGGACTTGCACTTGTCCTGAAGCGGCCAGACGGGCCTTACAGCTACTTTGATATTCCAAATCTCGATCACTACTACGCCGATTGCGTAATCGGGGGACCTGGCTCATTTGTTCTCGCTGTCACCGACAAGAGCGAGTTCACAACCGCCATTCGACAGAAGATGATCAAGGAGATTGCCGATCTCCGAACGAAGCCCGTCACTCCACCTAGAACGCCTCAGGTGAAGCTTCTCCATCGTGCCCAACTTCGCCTGCCGCCACCGTCACCGAAGAGAGCGAAGTATGACTGCTTGATCGGCGAGAAGCTGTGGGAACAGTACCAACGCGATCAATGGTGAGAGAACAAGACCAAGGACGAGACCTGATGGATCAGCGACGCCCAATGCGAAAACTCAAGCGCTTATCGCAGGCAGCAGGCGCTTTTGTGCTTGCAGCCCTACTGGGCGTCCTAGCGTCTTCGCCGGCTCTCGCGGACTGGAAGCAGGACTGTGCTAACGACATCCAGCGCGCCATGACGAACCTGACGGTCGTCTGGAAAAATCTCAATGCCAGACGCCAGATCATTCGTGAGGGGCCGCAGTACGTTTACTCACTGGACGAAAGCGAGCGTTGCGCGCAGATCTGGAAGGAACACATTCAGTCGTTCCGTGAGGCCGGCACATTTGTCTGGTGGTCTCGCAGCGCAGTTCTGATTTGCGAGGCCGGCCATCGCATGTCCGTTGAGGCCCTGGCAAACGCGATAGACATAGAAGTGATCGGCTTTTGGAAACGACGCAAATGGCGGTACAGCCAATGTATGACAGCTGGCCGGCGCATCGTGATTGGATTGGACGGTTGATCAGTCCTACGAGTGTTGGACCAGCGGACATTGCAAATGCCTATCCTCTTACAGATCTTGCAAGAACCATCCCGAGCCGCCTCCCGGCAGCCCAAAGCCATGATCGAATGACTGGCCACACGACATCAGATGCTTCCGAAGTCGCTCATTTAACGCGACGAGCTCTGAACCATCGGAGTTCGCGAGAGGCGTAGGCTGGCAATGCTAGTCCGGCCAAGCTGGAAGTGATCAGATTCAGGTCACCTCATACCAGGTGCTCATGCCGCCCGACTGGTGGCCGAGCATATGACAATGCAGCATCCACTTCCCTGGATTATGAGCATGGAAGGCGACAGTCACCTCTTCCTCGCGTTGCATAAAGATGGTGTCGCGCCAGTGAGGCAAAGGCTTGCGCCTTGAATGCTCAATTTCGCGGACGTGGTGGCCATGGAAATGCATCGCATGCGGCCATGCTGTTCGATTGACCATCTTGACCGCGATTGTCTGCCCGCGCTCCGCCGTCACAAGCGGCTTGTCCGTCATGCCGACGACGCCGTTGAACGCCCATGCCTTGCCGTGCGTGCGCACCAATTCGCGCGTCCCCAAGGTTTTGCCCTTATAGATTGCGCTGTCGAACCACGACATGGCGCCACCCGTCATGACAAGATCCTGAGACAACGAATTGTCGAGGTCTAGAGTGGTTGGCATCGGGTTGTCCGGCAACACCGGTATTTCGCTCAGAACCTTGGCTCGCTTGCGCTGTGACGGGTGATAGACCAATTGCCCGAGCTGTAGCTTCTCGCGGCCAGTGTCGATCATGATCGGCGTCTTGCTCCCGGTGCCCTGATTGCAATCGAGGACAATGTCCGCGCGCTGGGACGGTGCTAGAAACACCATGTTGCGTTGTGGTGCGAAGGGTGCCTTCACGGGTTGACCATCGAGGGCAACGACGATCGGCGCGTGGCTTTCGAAGATCACACCGATGGTCCGTGCATTGGCGGAGTTGATCAATCGCAATCGGAGGCGCTCACCAGCTTGGACCTGTAAGTCAAGATTGTCCTTGCCGTTGAGGGTCAGAACATTGCCGAGCCGTCCTGCATGCGTGACATCGTGCATGCTTCCGAAGCTGCGCTCATGAATCTTG
>JBCDBQ010000184.1:0-12085 GCA_039183375.1 Pseudomonadota bacterium | reverse complement strand
GCCGTAAGTTCCCATCACAGCCGGATGGGGCCTATCATGAACCGCCCCCGCACCTGACGCCATAGTGATGCTCCAGTGTCGACAAACCAAAAAAGCCGCCTCGATTAGGGCGGCAGAACAGTTATGCTATGATTACGCGTTTGGCCTGTCAATGTGCAGAAGCTTGGCGCAAGCCCGGTCGAAAGTAGTTTCTGAGCGAGAAGGGGCGGATCGCACTTTCTCCCGAAATTCAATGACAAAATTTCGCTACAAAGAGAACATACACAGAACCCGAATCGAGTTGTGTCCAAATCGCAACGTCGAATGTCAATGGCGACTCAGTTCGAATTGCACGCTTGAGTGCAAAAAAATTCTCAGCGTATGATCCTGGCATAGCTGCTCAGTATAGTATGTAGCTCCGCTGGTTTGAGTATTTAGTTTCCCAGCATGTAAGCAGATCGAAGTATGATCTGCTCGCGTACCAGTCAGTCAAGCGTCTCCAAGTATAGCGTTAGTCAGCTGTTTCCGGCACCACTCCCTGTCGCCAGGTTGTTAGTGCTCGTCGCCGGGAACGGGATGTTGCGTGCAGGCTTTAGCCGTGCGCGAACGTTTCTTTGTAAGGAGGGACTTCCATGTCCTGGACCGACGACCGTGTCGAAATGCTCAAAAAACTCTGGGGTGAAGGACTAAGCGCCAGCCAAATTGCAGGCCGCCTTGGTGGTGTCACCCGCAACGCCGTGATTGGTAAAGTCCATCGTCTGGGTCTTTCCGGGCGCGCTACTACTCCACGCACAAGACCGCCACGAAACAGAAACCGAATTGCAGCGCCGAAGCGCCAAGCAAAGCCGAGGTTCGCGCAAACCGGCAACCCTGCCCTGCGCTCACTTTACCAAGGTGAAGGCGAGACCTACGTGTCGCCTGTTGAAGAGATCGTCATTCCTATTGAAGAGCGGAAGAGCCTGCAGGATCTGACGGAAAATTGCTGTCGCTGGCCGATTGGCGATCCACAACACGCAGACTTCCATTTCTGCAACAGAAGCAAAGTTCCAGGATTGCCTTACTGTGAATATCACGCCAAGCGGGCGTTCCAACCGCCTCAGGCGCGCCGGAGAAATCGCACAAGCTCAACAGAGCGTGCACCGGAAGCTTTACCGAACCCACAGTCGACCGAGAAGGTCGACGCCTAGCCGGGGTGACTGGAGAGCGCTAGGAGGTTGGCTCCTAGCGCGCCCTTCCGGCCAAACGACGAGTTACTAGGATGCCAGCAGTGTTCACGCTGTTAGGTGTCTGACGCGGGGGAGCCGGTGATCATACGTGATCACCGGTTTTTTCTTTGTTGGGGTAAAGCTCCAACGGCAACACAGCGAGACTGGATTGCTCGTCATTATATCGCTTGGAAGATCCCTATCGGGCCTCACGTTCGCCAAAGACGTAGCCGGCTCCGCGCACGGTGCGGATGGGGTCTCGCTCCTTGCCACGCACTATGGCCTTTCGAAGACGTCCGATGTGGACGTCAACAGTGCGCTCATCGACAAAGGCATCGCGGCCCCAAACACCGTCGAGCAATTGCGAACGCGATAAAACACGGCCCGGGCTTTCCATCAAAAACTCAAGCAGGCGGAACTCCGTGGGACCCAAGCGCACTTCTCTCGGCCCGCGCGTGACGCGATGAGCTGAGCGATCCAATTCGACATCAGAAACCTTAAGGACGTCGGCGACCCGGTCTGGTGCGACGCGGCGCAGAATAGCCTTCACGCGCGCCATGAGTTCCGGAAGTGAAAACGGCTTGACGACATAGTCGTCCGCACCAGTCGACAGCCCGCGGATGCGGTCGCTTTCTTCGCCGCGTGCCGTGAGCATGAGTATTGGAATGGCACGCGTATCCGGTCGCGATCTCAACCGGCGGCACAATTCAATTCCGGAGACCTGTGGCAACATCCAGTCCAGAATGATGAGATCGGGCTCCTCTTCGGCAACCAGCATCTCGGCATCCTCACCGGTCTCAGCGTGTAAGACGCGGAAGCCTTCTGCCTCAAGATTGTATTGAAGCATCTCTGCCAGAGGTAATTCGTCTTCAACAACCAGAACCCGTGCGCTCATGAACTGGTCCTCCGTGATATCAAAGTGGGCTCGCGTTCTTGGTCACGCCCAGTGCTCAAAATCATGTATCAGGCTTGAACAGCGTCACGCTGGTGGTATCCCCTTTCGGACGCGCGGCGCTGATTTCTTCGCCGTGAACAATGTAATGGATCGTCTCAGCAATATTGGTCGCATGATCACCAATGCGCTCAAGGTTCTTTGCGCCGAAAAGTAGGTGGGTACAGAAGCCGATGTTTCTCGGGTCTTCCATCATGTACGTCAGCAATTCCCGGAACAGAGAGTTGTAAGTTTCGTCAAGTTGTTCGTCCCTGCTCCAGACAGCAAGGGCCAAATCGGCATCCTTCTCCCCGTAGGCATCCAAGACGTCTTTCAATTGACTGAGCGCACGCTCAAGCATGTGCTGAAGACCAACGATCAATGTGCGGGGGTAGTTCTGATCTGCAATAGCAACCACGCGTTTGGCGATGTTCTTGGCAAGATCACCTATCCGTTCCAAATCGCTGGCAATCTTAAGGCTGGCAAGGATCTGTCGAAGCTCCTGATCAGCCAACTGCCGACGCCCGATCAAGGTGACAACAAGTTCCTCGATCTCGCGTTGTAGATCGTCAATTTCCGTGTCTGCGCTGATCACCCGGCGCGCCAGGTTGGGATCACGGTTGACGAGAGCATCGAATGCTTTACCGAGATTGTACTCGGCAAGACCACCCATGTGAGCGATCTTCTTATCGAGCTCAGCCAGTTGCGTACTATGCAGTGTCGCGATGTTATCGTTCATTATAATCGTCGTGCAGTCCGTGTTGCCCTACATTGCCGCACTGTAGGGATATATTAGCCAAAGCGTCCAGTGATGTAGTCCTTGGTGCGCTCATCCTGAGGATTCTCGAAGATTTGAGACGTTTCGCCTTCCTCGACCAATATCCCCAAGTGGAAGAATGCGGTTCTTTGAGATACGCGGCGAGCCTGCTGCATCGAGTGCGTGACGATGACGATCGTGTAGTTGGCGCGTAGTTCATCGATTAACTCTTCAACGCGCGCAGTTGCGATAGGGTCAAGCGCCGAGCAAGGTTCGTCCATGAGTATGACATCCGGCTTGGTTGCAATTGCGCGTGCAATGCACAGACGCTGCTGCTGACCGCCCGACAACCCCGTGCCAGGTTCATTGATCCGATCTTTGACCTCTGCCAGTAGGCCGGCTTTCTCAAGACTGGTCTCGACCAATTCATCGAGCTCTGCTTTGTTCTTGGTCAGACCGTGAATACGCGGGCCGTAAGCTACGTTCTCGTAGATAGTTTTCGGGAACGGGTTCGGCTTCTGGAAAACCATACCGACACGCGCACGCAGCTCAACGACATCCAGTCTCGGATCGTAAACGTCTTCCTGATCCAGCGTGACTTTACCTGTCATTCGGCAGATATCGATGACGTCATTCATACGATTGAGACAGCGCAAAAAGGTTGACTTGCCGCAGCCGGATGGGCCGATGAGCGAGACAACCTGGTTTGCGGGGACGTCGAGATCGACATCAAACAACGCCTGCTTGTCGCCGTAGAAGACGCTGACCTTTTCGCCCTTCATTTTGGCGGTGCCGTTGACCGCCCCGTTCTCAGACATATTGATTGTTCCTCTCTCGGATCGCACTACCAGCGGCGCTCGAAGCGCTTACGCAGCACGATTGCAATGGCGTTCATGATGACAAGGAAGATCAGCAGCACAACGATCGCTGCAGCCGTCTTCATTTCGAAGAGTTGTTCGGGAAAGTCCGACCACTGGTAGATCTGGACTGGCAACGCTGTTGCAGGCTCCGTAATGCCGCTGGGGATCTCGCGAATAAACGCGAACATGCCAATCATCAAAAGCGGGGCTGTCTCACCGAGCGCCTGTGCCATGCCAATTATGGTACCGGTTAGAATTCCAGGCATCGCCAGAGGTAAGACGTGGTGGGTGACCGTCTGGACCTTAGATGCACCAACTCCTAGTGCCGCCTGCCGGATCGACGGCGGTACTGCCTTGATCGCTGCGCGGGCGGCAATGATGATGGTCGGCAGGGTCATCAGAGCAAGGACGATGCCGCCAGCGAGAGCTGTTGAGCGGGGCACTCCGAAAAAGCTTACGAAAACAGCAAGTCCGAGAAGACCGAACACGATCGAAGGAACCGCTGCGAGGTTGTTGATGTTAACCTCAATGAAGTCAGTGATCGCATTCTTTGGCGCGAACTCTTCGAGGTAGATCGCAGCCATCACACCGATGGGGAAAGCAAGAAAGAACGTAACCAACATTGTCCAGAAGCTACCTACAATTGCTCCCCAAACACCGGCAATCTCTGCTTCCCGAGAGTTGCTGTCTTGCAGGAAATCCCAGTTGGCCTTGCGAATGATGCGGCCCTCGTTTTTCAGCTTATTGAGCCAAATCGCCTGGACATCCGATATGCGCCGGCCTTCCTCAGCGATAGCGATCTGGAATAATTCCCATGATCCTGCTTTGGCCGTTGCGGTGTTGGCCAGTGGCAGAATGGCCGTACCTTCGATCGCGTTGGCGGATGCGCTTTCAATCTTGATAACACCACCATCGATGCGCACGAAAAAGCTAGGCAGTGTTTCGTTGAGTGTCTCAGTGCCGCCAACCGCGGTTGCCCGATCCTCAAAGGACTGAGCCTGCTTCTCCAGGTTCGCAGCTCGTTGGCGATAGCCCTCCAGTTCACCCTGAAGTCTGGTTTTCTCGACTTCCGAGTTTGCATTGGCTAACCGTCTTTCGAAAACACGCACGCCGCGCATCTCAGCCGCTGCCTGCGCCCGGAACCGCTTTGCCGTTTCGCCTAATGCGCTCTTGATCGTCGTCACGATGGGCTGGAATGAGTTGGATTCAACGATGACCCGGACTTTGTCGTCAACAACCTGCGGCGTTGCCTGGCCGCTTACGGGGAGTTGCTCAAGTCTATCGACATAACCTTTGATCCAGAGATCAACGTCATCGGAGGCCAACAGTTCAACTGACTGCGTTGTGCCGATGAGTGCGGGATCTTCCATTGCCTGCTGTCGTAGCGAAAGGGCAGCACCATCACTTGTTAGCTTGTAGAGTGCGCGGCGGGCGGTACGACCTTTGGCATTGGGAATCGCTTCGCGCAGCGATGCGCGGACCACGCCAGTAAAGTTTCCACCCCGGATCTTGTCGGAATCCAATTCGCTATTGGGTAATTCCAGGACGTCCCGGTCCAAATTTACGGGAAGCTTGATATAGGTCTTCTGGATCGAACCGTACGCGTTACCAAACACAGTCCAGAGCAGAGAGACCAAAGCCAATGTCGCGAGTAGGATCGCCAGGGCGCCTGCAAGCTTAAGGCCCAATTCCGCCCTGTAGCGGCGCCTTAGACGACGGTGGGCCTCATCAGTCTTGTGCACGCTAGCGGCAGGCATCGAAGACGCTGTCACATCAGTCATTGATCAGAGTCCCCCTAGTCGTACTTCTGGCGATACTTCTGCACGATACGCAGAGCGATGATGTTGAAGATCAAGGTCACGCAAAACAGCGTAAACCCGAGTGCGAAGGCCGGCCCGGCCGCCGTGTCTGCTTCGGTGTCACCCGTGATCAATGCAACGATTTGAACGGTCACCGTGGTCACTGCTTCAAGTGGGTTCCATGTCAGGTTGGCCCCTTGACCGGCAGCCATGACCACAATCATCGTCTCACCAATGGCGCGAGATACTCCGAGCAGAACGGCGGAGACAATGCCAGGCAAAGCAGCCGGCAGGACCACTTTGGTAATTGTCTCCGCTTTCGTTGCGCCCAGGCCATAGGATCCGTCACGCAGAGATTGCGGCACCGAGTTGATGACGTCGTCCGAGAGTGAGGAAATGAACGGAATGATCATGATGCCCATGACCATCCCGGCGGCGAGCGCACTCTCTGATGCGACGCTCAGTCCAATACTTTCTCCCGTACCGCGTATCAGCGGGGCCACGGTAATCGCTGCAAAGAACCCATAGACGACGGTCGGGATACCAGCCAGTAACTCGAGCAGCGGCTTGGCCCACGCCCGCGTCGCGTTGCTTGCGTAATCTGAAAGGTAGATGGCAGCGAGGAGACCAATCGGTACAGCTACGAGCATTGCCACGAATGTGATCAGCAAGGTGCCCGCGAACAGTGGAATCGCCCCCACTGAATCCGGGTTCAGTTTTCCTTCGAATACACCCGACAACGGACTCCAATGGGTGCCGAACAAAAAGGCCAGGAGCGGTATCTCGGAGAAGAAGCGAAGCGTTTCGCCGATCAAGGACAGTACAATTCCTATCGTCGTCAGAATTGCCAGTGTTGCCGATATTAGAAGCAGGCCCTGAACGATCCACTCGGATCTGTTCCGGGCGCGAAATCTGGGTACAATCTGCCTGTTGGTCACCAGCAGTGCCAAAAGTGAAAGCGCAGCTGTAATTGCGATTATGGCATAGTTCGAGAAGCTGACTTGGTTGGAGTACAGCCGAGATAATTCTTGTCGGATTTCCTCGGCGCGAGCATCGGCAGCCGACGAAACGATCTGACCATTGGCGATCGCTTTCGCATCAGCGATCAATCTGTCTTGGCGCAACAACGAGAGTTTCTTTGCGTCTTCCGGTAGAGCGCCCCACACAGAGTTGTCGACCCATAATCCGGCAAGGACCGTCATTGTGACCAAGACGAAAAAGCCAACAATAAATGTGACAAGTGCACTGTAGAAGCCATGGTACCCAGGCAGGGAATGCAGGCCCGCGAGTTCACCGGACGTTACTGAGTACGCGCGCGAGCGGCCCATGGCGTATGCGGCCAGAGTTAGAAGGACGACAGCCAGCGCCGTAATCTGAAACATCGCGCTCCCCTACGCTCAGTTCGAACAAGCAAACAGGTCGATTCGTGATCGAATGCAAGCCAAGAAGAAGGGCGCCAGAGGCGCCCTTCCAAGTTCATCAAGCGTTGCTTACTTGAGCTTTTCTTTACCCGTCATCAGGGTGAGGTTCTTCGCCTTGTCCTTGGCTTCCTTCTGATCAGCGACAGGAAGAGGGATCAGGCCTTTGTCAACCAAGTAGCCTTCGTTGCCGAAAGTTGAAGCTTTGGTCCACTCACCGAGGTACTCTTGGATGCCAGGAATAACGCCGATGTGAGCCTTCTTCACGTAGAAGAAGAGAGAACGAGAAACCGGATACTTGCCAGAAGCAATGTTGTCGAACGTAGGTGCGTTGCCACCGACAGACGCGCCTTTGATCTTTGCTTTGTTCTGGTCAAGGAAAGAGAAGCCGAAGACGCCAACAGCGTTCTTGTTAGCTTCCAGCTTAGAAACGATCAGGTTGTCGTTCTCACCTGAGTCAACCCATGCACCGTCGGCCCGGATTTCCACTTTCTTGCAAGACTTCTTATCGCCACCGGCTGCAACACAGCCCTTCTGCATGGCGAGTTCTTCGAAAGCGTCGCGTGTGCCAGATGTTGGCGGTGGGCCAAGAACTTCGATCTTGGTTGCTGGCAGAGCTGGGTCAACGTCAGCCCAAGTCTTTGCCTTAGAGCCCTTGTGCAGAGCCTTGTAGATCTGTGCACGGGTCAGTTTGAGATCGGCAGCGCCTTTTGCGTTACCGATAACGATGCCGTCGAATCCAACCTTGAATTCGATGACGTCCTTAACGCCATTGGCCTGGCATGCTTTCCACTCTTTCGCCTTCATGCGGCGGGAAGCATTTGTGATATCAGGAGTTGCTTCACCAACGCCCTTGCAGAACAGCTTCAGGCCGCCACCTGAACCAGTTGATTCAATCTTTGGCGTCTTGAACTTCGTTGAGTTGCCGAACTTTTCGGCAACCGCGGTTGCGAACGGAAACACCGTTGAAGAGCCAACAATGTTGATTTGATCGCGTGCTGCTGAGGCTGAACCAGCTAAGGCGAATGAGCCAGCAACAGCAACAGCTGCCGTAGTTGCAACGAACTTTTTGGTCACCCTAGAATCTCCCTGATTGGGTTCCGTCGAGGTGAGGCCCCCTTGCCTCAAGCCCCGCGGCGTTCTCCGCCGTGACGCTTTCCTAGACCACTAGAGCTTCTGTTTTATGACACTTTAACTTATTGAAATATATTCAATATTTTTTAAAACGGGCGAAATAGTACCGTTCTGACTACAAAGAACCTAGAATTACGGTGAACGTCGACCCCTTGCCAACTTCCGATATAATTTCGAGTTCTCCGCGATGTCGCGTAACAATATGCTTAACGATAGCCAAGCCTAGTCCGGTGCCACCCTTTGCACGACTGTCCACGGCACTAACTCTATAAAAACGCTCGGTTAATCGCGGAATGTGTTCTGGTGGAATACCGATGCCATTATCTTTGACAGCGATATGAACCTGTTCCTGTCCCGTTGCAGGGTTGGTGTGCCTGGATACAGAGATTTCTGCTGTCCCGTCGGGGCGTCCGTAGCGAATGGCGTTTTGCACAAGATTCTGCAGAACCTGTGCAATTTCTTCGCGGTCACCTCTAACGTTGACCGGACATTCCATATTGCCGAGCTTTAGCGAAATCTGATGCGATTCCGCGAGTGGTTCCAATGACTGAACGACTGCCTCGGCCAACTCACCCACCTCGAGGCTATCGCGAGGCGGCAAGTGGGCGCGCATCTCGACGCGGCTGAGTGAAAGTAAGTCGTCGATCAACTGCGACATGCGCGTTGCCTGAACGAGCATCATCGATAAAAATCGCTCACGCTTTTCGGGGTCATCCCGTGCCGGGCCTTGCAGAGTTTCTACGATAACCTTCAGTGAGGCCAGAGGAGTGCGCAACTCGTGGCTGGCGTGCGCAATGAAGTCCGTTCGCATCTGCGCGTACTGTTCCTGATCCGTCAGGTCGCGCAACATAATCAGAATCGCCGGTCCCCCCGGACGCGAATCTTCAACATTGATCCTGGTGATTATCGCCGACATTCGTCGCGTGACTGGCACGCGATCGTGAAGTTGTACCGTGATCCGCTCGTTGGTGTTGCGAACATTGTCAATCGCGCTGAGCAAGTCTGGTTCGCGGCTGAGCATTGTAACGGGAGTGCCGACCCGCACTCTCGGGTAAAGATCCACGACCGGCGGATTGTGATGCACAACTAGCCCTGCTTCATCAAGCACCACTGCAGGATCAGCAATGGCATCGATGATCACGCTCCATTCGGTTTCACTGCCGACTTCATTTGTGTCCGGGAGCGTTGAAGTTTGAGAGGTAGCCGTATCGTTTTGAGCACTTGGCATGGCGTGGCGTTTCCGGAAATGTCGTATCGGGTCAAGTAGACGACTAACTCCTACAAGAGAGAATAACGCCTCCTGTCCAACCTTAGCATCAAGGTAACGGCTTCGACCAATTGGCGTTAACTAAGTGAAGGAATGGCGCACGACGCGTTTGAAAAGTATGTTGCCAGAAGAATGTGACAATTGCTCTACGTTCTGGCACTTTCTTCAGCTAACATCTTTACTGTTGATCAATAGGGCTAGCGAACCAGGAAGAGCGGGCATTCCAATGCCGCCAATAGAGGACGCAAAGAGCCTGCTTCTGGAAGCGTTTGAGAACCAAAGTGCGCGATGAGGAAGCCGCCTTGCAGCTCCCTGATCTGCTCCGCCACGCAGGCCGGCTCGCCGTGTGTTATCCGATGCGGAACAATGGAAGCGTTTGCCTGATCGGCTAGAACAAGTCGCAATTCCGCATCGGTCTCGAAATATGTTTTTTCGTCAGGTGCGGTGATGAGGATGCGGATTTCCGCATCACTCAACTCTGCCAAGCGGGTTGCCGCGGGCAACATGCCGGGCAGGCGCCCAGTGTCTTCGACAGCGACAACAATAGGTCCCGTTGTTCGGCGCGAACGAGGGCCGGCAAAAACGATGCCGGTCGTGTCCGAAACACTTTCGAACAGCTCAAGGATCTTAGCGCAAGAGGTGCTCGACAATGCCTCACCGAGGGCAACGACATTCCATGGACCGCGACGGGCGCAGGCCGATGCCAGGGCCTGCACAGGCTCATCCCTGACGTAGCTCTGCCGGATGGGAACGTCAGTGTCTCGCACCGCCAGACTGACGCGCCGTTGCGCTTCTCTGAACGTTGCGAGAAACTGATGATGGACCGCTCTGGGTGTCAGTTCCCGACGGCTTCTTCCCGTTAAAGATATCTCAGTCGCAAACGGAAAGTGGGCGAGATCGATCAGCTGCTCGTCCTCGACAAACAGGCTTTCGAGTTCTGAACGGAAGGCCTGAGCCACCTTGACGGCTGCTCGGATAGCAACATCGTTCGGAGGCTCTGAACTGAACCTCAGAACCACCCGGCCCATAGCCTCATCTGCCTCAGCGACATGCGCAATCATAGTCTTCGTCCCACTTATCAGCAGCCGCGATCGATCGAACCGTCATGCCGCGAATTGCACCGGCCGTCATCGTTAGGCGGCCGGCGTGTCTTCATCCTGTGCGCCTGTTACTTCTTGTGCGAAGTATGCGAAATCGGCCAGCTTGTCTTCGACCATTCCGTAAATCGTGCCCGGTGCCCAAGTGCCGTCGTCATCAGGCTCACCAGCCTTAACGCCGGTCAGGATCTCAATGCCCTGGTCGATGTGCTCGACGCTGTGAACCCGGAACTTCCCTTGCTCGACCGCCTCGACGATATCAGGCCGCAGCATCATGTGCTGAACATTGGCTTCCGGGATTAACACTCCTTGATTGCCAGTCAACCCGCGTTCTTTGCAGACGTCAAAGAAGCCTTCGATCTTCTCGTTTACGCCGCCGATGGCTTGGACCTCACCCCATTGATTGACCGAGCCGGTTACAGCAAGCCCCTGATCAATGGGCACCTCTGCTAGAGCCGACAGCAAAGCATAGAGCTCGGTTGAGGATGCACTGTCACCATCAACACCGCCATAAGACTGCTCAAAGACTAAAGAGGCTGCCAACGATAACTTTTGGCGCTGTGCGAACTTACCAGCCAGGAAGCCCCATAGGATCATGACCCCCTTGGAGTGGAGCGGTCCGCCCAGCTTCACTTCCCGCTCAATGTCGGTTACGCGACCCTGTCCCATATGCGCGCGCGCCGTAATGCGGGTCGGGCGTCCAAAAGCAAAGTTGCCCAACTGGAGGACAGAAAGTCCATTGATCTGGCCGACCTTTTTGCCCTCGGTGTCGATGAGAACAACCTCACGGGCAATGCTTTCCTGCGCCCGATCGCGCATACGGTCGGAGCGCTGAATGCGCTCATCGATCGCGCGCTGGACATCCTCTTCGGCAATTTCCGAGCGTCCTGCCTCGCCGGCTCTGAAATCAGCTTCACGAACGATGTCAGCTATGCGGCCGATCTCGATCGAGAGTTTATCGCGATCGTCGGCGAGCCTGGAGCCTTCCTCGATCAACCGCGCAACGGTGGCAGAGCTGGCATGACGCAGTTCGTGCTTCACAACGATTGAGGCGATCAGCCGAGCATAAGCCTCATGGTTCTCCTCACTGCGGGTAATCGTATCGTCGAAGTCGGCCTGGACTTTGAACAGACGATCAAAGTCTGGATCGTTGGCCGCAAGCATGTAGTACAACTGACGATCGCCGAACAGGATGACCTTGACGCCCAGCGGAATAGGTTCGGGATCAAGGGTCTGAGTCGACATAATGCCGGTTGATGTTTCAGCCGGGGCTTCGATCTTGATCTCCTGCGATTTCAACGCTCGCTTGAGCGCTTCCCAGGCAAACGGAGACAGCAGAAGCTTGCGCGCATCAACAAGTAGATAACCGCCGTTGGCGCGATGCAAAGCCCCTGGCTTGATCAGCGAGAAATCCGTGACAATGGCGCCCATTTGCGCGACGTGCTCAATGCGGCCCACCATGTTGCCGTAAGTCGGGTTGAGTTCTTCGACGATCGGACGTTCGCAGATGTCAGGAGAGCCATTGGCGACGACAACGTTGACCATGTAGCGGCGGAATCTGGGATCCCGCGAAACATCGACGGGCTGGCGCACAACCTGCTCTGCTTCTTCCGGCTGCGGTAGGAACGAGGCAACGTT
>JBCDBQ010000183.1:0-12115 GCA_039183375.1 Pseudomonadota bacterium | reverse complement strand
TGTTTTTGGTGTTTCGCAATGCCTCGAATGGTCAGACGAATGTTGTCTACCGGCGCGAAGACGGAAATGTCGGTTGGATTGATCCGAAGTTAACCGAATAGGTGAACTGTCCGCGCACGATTATCGGTTGGACGTCAAACACTAATAAGTGAGTCGTGGATCTCAAACGCTTCGCAGCGTTTCTGTCCCGGCAGGAGAAGGCTGAGCAATGGATCTTGGTGATCTCGTCACGGAGGAAGGAATCGTTCCTTCTCTTAACGCGACCACAAAGAAACAATCCCTCCAGGAACTTGCACGTCATGCATCCGAAATGACAGGCATTCCACAGAGGGACGTATTTGATGCGCTGCTTCAGCGCGAACGTCTGGGCTCAACAGGGCTTGGCCGGGGCATCGCGGTACCCCACGTCAAGTTCAAGTCGCTCAAACAGATTGTCTGCATTTTCGCACGTCTGGATAACGCGATCGACTTTGAGGCAGCTGACGATGATCCGGTTGATCTCATTTTTCTGCTATTGGCACCGGAGCATGCCAGCGGCGATCACTTGAAGGCGCTTGCCAGGATTTCTCGATTGTTGAGAGAGCCGGAAGTGTCAGCGCAACTGCGGGCATCGCGCGATAGTGGGACGATCCTTTCGGTACTACGCCAGCCTGCTACACCGCACGCGGCGTAGTTCTCGGTTTCACCGCCTCGGTACATCCCGAAAAGACTTGGGCTCGAAGGCTGGAACTTCGCACTATCCAAACGCGTAGAGGCCGGCGAAACCAAGCGTGCCGACGATGATGCGCCACCACGCAAACAGTCCAAATCCGTAGCGGCTGACATAGTCGAGCAAATAGCGGACAACCACGACTGCGACGCAAAAGGCAACGACAAATCCTATTGCGATGCTGGCCACATCATCAGGCTGCAGAACCGACCAGTTTTTGTACAGGTCATAGGCGAAAGCGCCGGCCATAGTCGGCATAGCCAGAAAAAAACTGAATTCCGCTGCTGAGCGTTTGTCGGTTCCCATGAGGAGCGCACCGACAATTGTCGCTCCCGAGCGCGACACGCCGGGAATCATCGCAAGGCACTGGCAGACGCCAATCTTGAACGCGAGCGATGGCGGATAGTCCATCACGTCGGTGTATTTTGGTTCTAGCTTCAGCCGGTCAACGAACAGCAATATCACGCCGCCAAGAATCAGCGTCGTACAGATCAGGGCCGGGCTTTCGAACAGGATTGTCTTGATGAAGCTGTGCAGAAGGACGCCAATTACGGCTGCCGGCAGGAATGCGAGGAGGATAGCGAAAACGAATCGGCGCGATCTTGCATCGGTCGGCAGATCGAAAAGCAGTTTGAGCAGCTTGGCGAAATATACAGACAGGATAGCCAGGATTGCACCCAACTGAATGAGCACTTCGAACGCCTTACCAGGCGAATCGAAACCCAGAAAATGCCCGGCCAGTAGGAGATGCCCGGTCGAAGACACCGGGATGAACTCCGTCAGACCTTCGAGAAAGCCGAGCAGAACAACCTGCCATGTTTCCATGCCTTAGACCCCTTTTCGGCTCTATCGAGAAGCGCCGAGCCAGACCTTACTGCTCGGTCTTGGCGCTTGAATGACATCTGGTCATTTAGCAGTTCTGTCGAGACGAGGGTGCCGCAATGAAGTCACAGCTGCACGGTTTCATGCTGCTTGCCTGACTTTCTCGTGGCGGCAGAGCGGCTGGGCGCGACTTGACAGATGCTATATAACTGGCTGCCTGAAATAACTGTTGCATTCCAACTGATTCGATCCGCTCGATGCTACGCCTGACGCATTATCCGCTGTGCCCACATTCGCGCTCCATTCGCTTGGTGCTTGGCGAGTTGCGCTTGGATTTCGAGCTTAACTACGAAGAGCCCTGGGCCTGGCGTCAGTCGTTTCTTGCACTGAATCCGTCCGGTGCGCTGCCGGTGCTGGAGATTGACGAGGTTCTTGTACTTTGCGGAACCTATGCGGTTTCAGAGTACCTGGCGGAATGTTATCCCGAGCACCCGGATGATGGCGGGCCGGTTCCGCTGTTTCCTGGTGATCCGGAACAGCGGGCAGAGGTGCGGCGCCTCGTTGACTGGTTCCATCTGAAGTTTGACCGAGAAGTCACGCGAGAACTGCTCATTGAGAAACACTATCGCCGAACTGTCGGCGAAAAAGGCAAACCACCCGATTCACAGATCCTGAGGGCGGTGGCCAAGAACCTGCGTTACCACATGGAATACATCTGCTTCCAGGTTGACCGGAACAACTGGCTTGCCGGGGAAGATCTAAGCTTTGCTGATCTGGCGGCCGCTGCTCATATCTCCGTCCTGGATTATCTGGGAGAGGTGAACTGGGAAGACTATCCGTCGGCAACCGAATGGTATGTGCGGCTCAAATCGCGACCGTCGTTTCAACCGGTTCTCGATGACTACATGCCGATCCAACCTCCGACTTCCCATTATGCCAACCTGGATTTTTAGGCGTGGCCCACGGTCAGCATCCATTGATTGATCTGTTGCGCAAGGAAGCAGAAGCGGAAGGCTTTTCAGCGTTTGGGGTCTGCCGGCCGAGTGACATTGAAGGCGTTGAAGCCCACCTGACCGAGTTTCTCGCTTCTGGGCGACATGGCGACATGTCATGGCTGGCGGCGACGGCTACACGGCGCGCAGATCCTCAGAAGCTCTGGAGCGATTGCCGTTCGATCATCATGTTGGGCGCAAACTATGGCCCGGAGATCGACCCCATGCTGCGTCTGTCGGAGCGTGAGCGTGGCGTCATCTCTGCTTATGCGAAAGGTCGCGATTACCATGATGTGTTGAAAGGGCGTCTCAAACAGATTGCCGGAAAGTTCGTTGCGCGATCAGGTGCGGATGTGAAGGTGTTCGTCGATACGGCGCCAGTGATGGAAAAACCATTGGCGGCGGCAGCCGGTCTTGGATGGCAGGGAAAGCATACCAATCTGGTGTCACGCACGTTCGGCTCGTGGCTTTTCCTCGGCGCCATCATGTCTGATCTGGAATTGCCGACAACGGATGATGAAGTTGATCATTGTGGATCGTGTCGTGCCTGCCTCGATGTCTGTCCAACCGATGCGTTTCCTGCTCCATATCAATTGGATGCACGCCGCTGCATTGCCTATCTCACCATCGAACATCAGGGTTCGATCGCGCGAGAGTTTCGCGCGCAGATGGGAAACCGCGTGTTTGGTTGTGATGATTGTCTTGCGGTTTGCCCCTGGAACAAGTTTGCGCAGGTTGCACAGGAGACGCGGTTTCATCCCCGTGTTGAGACCGATGATCCACCACTGGCCGAACTCGTCGCGCTGGACGATGCTGCATTTCGTAAGCGCTTCGCGGGCACACCTGTCAAGCGAACAGGACGAGACAGATTTATACGCAACGTTTTGATTGCTGTTGGCAACAGCGGTGATGGTTCTCTCAAGGATACAGTCGTTGAGCTTATGCGTGACGCCTCGCCATTGGTTCGTGCCATGGCCGTCTGGGCAACCGCGCGGTTGTGCGAGCCAGAAGAGCTTGCAGGTCTGGCGGCCCGGCACCAGGTGGTTGAGAATGATCCCAACGTGTTGCAGGAATGGCGTGCGGAGACAGGTGAGTAATGGAAGACGGCAAGCACCTCTTTTGTTTCGGAATGGGTTACTCGGCCCGTGTCTTTGCGCAGCGCTGCCAAGAGCAAGGCTGGAAGGTGACAGGGACATCGCGAACCGCTGATGGTGTCGCGCGGATCCAGGCAGCAGGCGCCGATGGCTTGCTGTTCGACGGATACGACGCAAGTCCGGAGCTTCAGCAGTCGCTGCAGTGCGCGACGCATGTTCTTGTTTCAGCCGGACCTGATGATGGTGGTGATCCTGTGCTGAGAGGATGTGCCACCGCCATTGCCAAACTACAGGTGACGAAATGGATCGGCTACCTCTCAACAGTCGGTGTTTATGGTGACCATGGTGGCGCCTGGGTCGACGAGGCGACACAGGTGCGTCCGAAGTCACAGCGCAGTATCCGGCGTGTGGCCGCCGAGAATGCGTGGCTTGCGTTTGCAGACGGCAAGAGTTGGTCACTGCAGGTGTTTCGGCTAGCAGGCATTTACGGGCCTGGACGTAGCGCAGTCGACAAGTTGAGAAACGGAACCGCGCGGCGTCTCATCAAGCCGGGCCAGGTCTTCAATCGCATTCATGTCCAGGACATTGCGAACGTGTTGGCGGCTGGGCTCGCGAATGCTGAGCATACCGGGATCTTTAATGTGACTGATGATGAGCCGGCACCCCCACAAGATGTCGTTGCATATGCCGCTGAGTTGATGGGATTACCCGAGCCGCCCGATTTGCCATTCGATACTGCGGATCTTTCACCGATGGCGCGCAGCTTCTACTCGGAAAACAAGCGCTGTCGCAATGATCGGATCAAGACTGCATTTGGTGTTCAGCTTGACTATCCAACCTACCGCGAAGGGCTTGCCGCGCTTGTGGCGCAAACGTGATTCCTATTCGACCGCGCCTTGTTCAGATTGTGTTCACAACGACAATGCTTCACTGCCCGACATAATGAGGTGGAATGTCTGCAAGGGCCGTTCAGGCGAATGCAGCACTCGCCAGTTTCGTTGGGGCGCGTACCATGTATGACCGAGTCCGAATTGCAATTCACGCCAGCTTGGCAGGCGTATTGGCAAGTGCGTTCGCATTGCCAGTTGCAGCAGCTTCACCGCAGTCTGACGCGGAGGCTTTGGCGCAAAAGTTCATCGATGGTCCAAAGAACGAAGCCAAAGCGGTTAACAAGAGGAGCAAGCTTGAGCGGCTCCGCGAGAAAGAGCTGGACGCGCTTTCAAAGAAGCTCCGAAAGGCACGCGAGCGGCGATCAGCGCAGGCCAAACCGGACGGGCTGAAAGATCAGGAGACAGCAACTGGATTGCGCGGCTTCTCGCAATGGTCGGCGCCGGTCAAAGAAGATCCACGAGGCACAAGTCAGCAGCAGCTCAAGCCACAGAAGGTTGCGGTCCTGCTATCGTTGCAGCCGGGCGAACGCAGCTCGCGGAGTTTCGAGAAGACGGCAGAACCGATCATTTGTTTCAAAGCACGATGCTTTATCGGCGCAGGGCCGAGCAAACGGGCGATCGAGATGCCACGGCGGCAGGCGCTCGGGCCAACGAACGCGATTGCGGCGCGTGCCGGAGCATGCCGTCAAATGACAAGCTGCGTTTTTCGCAACGTCCCATTGTTGCCGGCGCAAGCATGGCTGCAACCGGTTGATCTAGGATGGGTGCGTCATGACCGACGCAAGCCGGTCGCGATTGCTGCAGATCCGACCTGTCAGATCGTGAAGCAGACGCTCAGTTGTGAACGCACCGTTGAAGGACCGGATTATCGCCTGTGGTTGGTTCCGGAGCGTATCGCCCGCCAGGCTGGCTCAAAGCTACTTCAGCAGGCGCTGACGGGTGGTCTTCGTGCAACACGGCGACAGGCTGCACTTGATCAGTCTCGGTCTCGAAGTGGGCCTGCAAACTAATCGCCGACGAACTCGTTAAGAAGCGCGTACAATCGATCGAGGTCTTCCGGGCGGGATAACCTGTGTTCGCCGTCCGGGACCTCAATCAGCTGTGTGTCAGGACCTGCAAGGATTTCCATCAATCTTTCCGAGTGGCTGTAAGGCACGTCCGGATCTTGGCGTCCGTGGAGGATTCTAACGGGTCGGCCCGGCTGCCAGGGTGAGCGGCCTAGGAGGTTCTGTTTCCCATCCTCGATCAGCTGACGTGTGATCGGGTAGGGCTCATCACCATAGCGCGATGGGCGCAACCAAACCCCGTCTTCAAGGAGAGCCTTCTTTGCCTCGGTGCTCATGCGCGGCCACATCAGCTCCTCGGTCATATCCCATGCCGGGGCGATCAAGACGAGAGCCCTTATGCGCTCGGCAACCTCCGGGTCTGACTTTGAGAGATGTCGCAGGAGGAGCAACGCGATGTTACCGCCCATGCTGGAGCCGACAAGGACTTGCTCGCCGGTTGTCAGCTCTTTGAATACCTTCGCGGCCTCTTCCAGCCAGAGAGTCAGATTGCCAGTTTCGAAGCGGCCTTCGGATTGGCCGTGACCGGAGTAATCAAATCGGACGTAGGCGCGGCCAGTGCTTTGCGTCCACTCGGCGAGTGCGGTCGGTTTGACCGACGTCATCTCTGATTTGAAGCCTTGCAACCATAAGATGCCAGGTTCGCGGCCGGCCTGGCTCAGGTAGGCGATGTTGCGCGCTGCGCTGCCATGACCAACTTGCAGGAATTGCGGTTCCGGCTCATTCATTCTAATGCGCTCGCTCACGATTTCGGACGGAAGATGCCTCAACCGACCATATTGCAGATTGTGCCGGAACTCGACACCGGTGGTGCCGAATTGTCAGCGGTTGAGATTGGCGAAGCTGTGCACCGCGCTGGCTGGCGTTCGATCATCGTGACTGAAGGTGGGCGGTTGGAGGCCGATGCGCGCGACCAAGGCTCCGAAATTCACAAGCTGTCAGTTGCGACCAAGAACCCGGTCAAGATGTGGGCAAATGTCAGCCGGCTCGCACAGCTGTGCAAGCGCGAGAATGTCTGCCTTCTGCATGCGCGAAGCCGCGCACCAGCCTGGAGTGCGTTCTGGGCGGCCCGTCGTTTGGGTCTGCCTTTTGTGACGACCTATCACGGCGCTTACAATGAGAAGGGGCGGGCGAAGCGTCTCTACAACAGTGTGATGGCGCGGGGTGATCGGGTGATCGCCAATTCGCAGTTTACCGCGGACCTCATTCGCCAGCGATATGATACGCCGCATGAAAAGATCACAGTTATTCATCGCGGCGTTGACCGTTCGTTTGACCGCGATCTCGTGTCGAAGGAACGTCTCGAGGCCGTTCGACGGCGGTGGGGGCTTGGGGCAGATGAGATTATCATTCTTCAGGCGGCGCGTCTTACGGGGTGGAAGGGACAGCAGGTATTGATCGAGGCTGCCGGAAGAGCGCAAAGTGCGGGTCTCGCTGACAACGTAAGATTTGTTATCGCGGGCGATGCGCAGAACCGGACATCCTATCTTGAGAGATTGAAGGCGCAGATCGCGCAGCTGGGGTTATCGGAAAAAGTTCTACTCGTGGGCCACGAGAGCGACATGGCAGCCGCCTTTGCCGCCGCCTATGCGGTTGTGGTTGCATCGACGGAGCCTGAGGCGTTTGGACGGGTTGGTGCGGAAGCGCAGGCGCTGGGCCGGCCCGTTATTGCGACACGGCTTGGAGCGCCGCAGGAGACCGTTCGCTCGGAACCAGAATTCGGCCCAACCGAGGTGACGGGCTGGCTCGTTAAGCCTGGTGATGCCGATGAAATGGCAGCTGCCATCGGAGCTGTCCTGGCACTCGACGAGGCGGCTTATTCAGCGATGGCTGATCGTGCAATTCAAAATGCCCATAGCAATTTCACACTTGAGCAAATGAAGCGGCTTACTTTGGCTGTTTATGATGATTTGTTAGGTAGTCGACTAGAGAAAGCGTTCAAAAGTGCAGTAGATACGTCGATTTCCAGTCACAATGCTTGACTTCACTGGCGATATTATCAATCTACTCGCTTGTACGTGCTAATTGTCGCAATTGGCGCGTATTTATAGTTCTAACGGAAATTGGTTGAAGCAACAGAGGAGTCATTAGCCATCCGTCGACCATTTCGTGGCCCGCCAGAGCGCGAGCAAACCGGCCCCAGAATGAATGATGCAATCCGGGTCCGTGAAGTCCGCCTAATCGACGCTGACGGAGATAACAAAGGCGTCGTAGCTACTGAGGCTGCTCTCGAGAGCGCCCGTGAGGCTGGACTTGACTTGGTGGAAGTGTCACCGGACGCGAACCCGCCAGTCTGCAAAATTCTTGATTATGGAAAATATAAGTATCAAGAGCAGAAAAAGGCCGCCGAAGCGCGCAAAAAGCAGAAGACCGTAGAAGTCAAAGAAATAAAAATGCGGCCGAACATCGATAATCACGACTACGATGTGAAAATGCGATCGATGAAGCGTTTCTTCGATGAAGGTGACAAGGTCAAAGTTACACTGCGGTTCCGCGGTCGTGAGATGGCGCACCAGCAACTCGGCCGTGAACTTCTGCTAAAAGTTCGTGCCGAAATCGAAGAGATTGCAAAGGTGGAGTCTGAGCCGCGGCTGGAAGGCCGGCAAATGGTTATGGTTCTTGCTCCTCGCTGATTGCTTGAGAGATTTTGGATGAACGCGCCGATGCAATTCGCTTGCGCGTTCAGATCACTCCGTATATAACGCCGCTTCTAGCCGCCCGGCGGGGCATGCCGTGGCGGCTAACTTGCTTTTGCAACACAAGGCACCTTTGACCTCGCGCCTATGCAGAGCAGCCGGTAATGCTGGCGGGCTATGCACTTTGTGGCTTTCAGCAATTGTTGCTGGTGGCTCTTGAGGATATAGGTCCTACACAAACTGGAGAGCGAAATGCCCAAGCTGAAGACAAAGGCTAGCGCCAAAAAGCGCTTCAAAATGACGGCGAATGGAAAGGTCAAGGTTGCTGCTGCAGGCAAGCGCCATGGCATGATTAAGCGGACGAAGAAGTTTATTCGTGATGCTCGGGGCACGATGGTGCTGTGTGATGCGGATGCACGGATCGTCAAGAAATACATGCCCTACCAGCGCTAGTTGAGCGGCTCGGTAGCAATCCCATCCATCATTATTGCATTTTGAGGACACACGACAATGGCTCGCGTAAAACGTGGCGTTGAAGCTCACGCCAAACACAAGAAAGTTCTAAAGGCCGCCAAAGGTTTCTATGGTCGCCGCAAGAACACGATCCGCATTGCGAAGCAAGCCGTCGAGAAGGCTGCGCAGTACGCTTACCGCGATCGCAAGCGCCGTAAGCGCACTTTCCGGTCGCTTTGGATCCAGCGCATCAATGCGGCGACACGCGAACATGGCATGACCTATGGTCGATTTATCGACGGCCTCAACAAGGCCGGCATTGAAATTGACCGCAAGGTGCTCGCCGACATTGCCGTTCGTGATGCCGATGCCTTCAAGGCGTTGGTTGCGCAAGCACAGGCTGCTGTCGGCAGTAGCGCCAACTAGTTTGTAATTCCTAACCGGACTGAGGCAAGCGATGCCCCAAGACGGCGAAGTGGCCGAGCTCGATAAGCTCGAATCCGACATCCTATCTGAAATTGCCGCTGCCTCCGGCCTCGGCGACCTTGATGCTGTGCGTGTTTCCGCGCTTGGCAAGAAGGGTCGTGTTTCGGCATTGATGCAGAAGCTCGGCGGTATGCCGGCGGACGAGCGCAAGGCCTTCGGGCAAACTGTCAACGCACTCAAGGGGCGTGTCAGCGATGCCTTGGAAGGTCGGAAGTCTGATCTTCAGGCGGTTGAACTTGAAAACAGGCTGGCCAACGAGAGAGATGATATCACGTTGCCGGTGCGGCCTGGTCCATTGGCAGATGGGCGGATACATCCGCTTAGCCAAGTATTTGACGAGGTCAATGAGATATTTGCCGACATGGGCTTTGCGGTTGCGGAAGGCCCGGATATCGACACGGATGATTACTGCTTCACCAAGCTCAATATCCCGGCGCATCATCCGGCGCGGCAGGACATGGACACCTTCTATTTGAAGGAAGGGCCGGACGGCAATCGCATGGTCTTGCGACCGCACACCAGCCCGGTTCAGATCCGTACTATGTTGAACCAGAAGCCGCCAATAAGGATCATCGCACCCGGCCGCGTCTATCGTTGTGATAGCGACCAAACTCATACGCCGATGTTCCATCAGGTCGAAGGGTTGGTGATCGACGAAGAAACGCATCTGGGTCATCTGAAGTGGTGCCTTGAAGAATTCTGCAAGGCGTTCTTCGAAGTTGATGAAGTGAAAATGCGTTTCCGGGCGTCTCACTTTCCATTCACCGAACCGTCGATGGAAGTCGATATTGATGCTGCGGCGATCGGCAAGCCCGGGCAGTGGTTAGAGATCCTGGGTTCCGGCATGGTTCATCCGAACGTGATCGCCAGCTGTGGATTAGATCCGGAGCGCTATCAAGGTTTCGCGTTTGGGATGGGGCTCGACCGTATCACAATGCTCAAGTACGGCATTCCTGACTTGCGCGATATGTTCACGGGAGATCTGCGATGGATGCGGCACTACGGTTTCATGCCGTTGGACGTGCCGACGCTGGCTGGTGGCATGTCGTCCTAGTCCAGCGTTAGATATCGCTGGCCGCGGGGCGCAGTTTTGCGAAATCGCCGGCATCACGGATTGACCGCTCGCTCTTGATGTCGTGCCCAGTTATGAGACCGCAATGCTCTTAGTTCTGAACCTTCAGTTCTCGATCATCGCTGCTCTTGTTATAGCTGCCGCCATGGTGATCACTGTCGTGTTCATCATCTTCTATCACGACAGCAAGCATGATGAGATAGACCGCTGGGTGGATTTCTCGTTCAGCGGCAACGCGCTGCGTCAGGCCCTGGGTTACTACCGTTTCATGGCCATCTCGATGCTGTTTTTCTATATCCTCTTTACCATCAGCTGTCTGTTCCTTCAGGGCGATGGTTATGAGATTTTTTCGGATGGCGAAAAACCGGTCCATGGCGGTCCGATTTCCGTGGCGCTGTTCTCGCTGGATCTGGTGTTCCGCGGTGGTTTCTTTGATGTCATGGAGCACTTTGATCTGCGGATTGGCTCTTTGTACATCAACAAAGGGGCTGTCTGGTTCTGGATCTACTCATTTGTCTTCCGGATCTTTTATGGACTAACACTCATCAAGATCCTCATCTCGTTTGCCTGGATTTACGGTAAAATACGCTTGGCCCGGCAAGCCCATTCGCAGACAGAGCGTCAGATGAAGTTGTTCGAATAAGCCATCCGCTGTAATAGCCCTGCTAACGGGTATGATGACTTGCTGGCCGCCCTGGGGCTTAACTTACGTCATCAGCTCAGAACGTTGAAAAGAAGTAACGATGAAGTTCACGCTTTCCTGGTTGAAAGACCATCTCGAAACGGATGCCTCGCTTGAAGATATCTCGACGACTCTGTCATCGATTGGGCTTGAGGTTGAGGAGATTTCCGACCCAGCGGGCGTGCTAGGGGAATTCACGATTGCGCGCGTGGTTGATGCGCAGCAGCATCCCAACGCTGACCGTCTGAGGGTATGTCAGGTGGAGATCGCGCCGGGCGAGAAGCCGGTCGAGGTTGTCTGTGGTGCGCCGAATGCAAGGACCGGCTTAGTCGGTGTCTTTGCCCCTCTCGGAACGTTCATACCGGGGACCGGCATCACTTTGGAGAAGCGTCCGGTGCGTGGTGTCGTCTCAAACGGCATGTTGCTGTCAGAGCGCGAGCTGGAATTGTCGGACGATCACGATGGTATCATTGATCTTGATGCTGAGCTGGCTGATCGAGTAGGCGAGCGCTACATCGACGTGATGGGTGTCAACGACCCGGTAATCGAGATTGGTTTGACGCCCAACCGTCCGGATTGCACGGGCGTCCGAGGCATTGCACGCGACCTGGCCGCTGCCGGACTTGGGAAACTGAAGCCGGAGCCGAGGCTTGGTAAGGTCGATGGTGACTTCGATTGCCCGGTGGATATTCAGTTGGAGTTCGACGATGAATTCGCGAATGCCTGTCCGGCCTTTGCTGGTCGTTACGTCCGCGGCGTCAAGAATGGTCCAGCACCGCAATGGATGCAGCAACGCTTGAAAGCAGCTGGTCTTCGCCCCATCAGCGCTTTGGTGGATATGACCAACTACGTTTCGCTGGATCGCGGCCGGCCATTGCATGTATACGATGCTGATAAGCTGACTGGTCATATCCGGGCACGCATGGCGCAGAACGGCGAATCCTTCCTTGCCCTCGACGGCAAGGAGTACACCGCTGATGAGAGCATGTGTGTTATTGCGGATGACAATGGTGTGCTGGGTTACGGTGGCATTATTGGCGGCGAGGACAGCGGTTGTTCCGACGAAACGACAAATGTGTTGATCGAATGCGCATACTTCGATCCAGTGCGCACCGCAGAGACCGGTCGTAAGAACGGTATCATCTCAGATGCGCGCTACCGCTTTGAGCGCGGCGTTGATCCGGCCTTCGTCGAGCCTGGACTCGATCTTGCAAC
>JBCDBQ010000182.1:0-12143 GCA_039183375.1 Pseudomonadota bacterium | reverse complement strand
CCGGCGCTTGTCTCAATCCGCTCTGCGATTGTGAAACCAGTAGATCTGCCGCTCTAGGTTCACATCGCGCAGCTCGAACCCTGAGCCGAAAAGAAAATTGCAAACATCCGGAATCACATGCCGTTTGTCAGGTCCGCGCTCTGGACCGGAGTCGACAACACAGTGTCTGACCTTGGAAATAATCTTTTGGCTACCTGCAAGAATCTCTGGCTCGGCACCTTCACCCTCGATTTTGAGAAGCTCAATATGGTCGATTTCCAATTCTGTGACGAGCTCATCAAGACGCTTCGTGGCAACCTGGGTGACGCCGGCATGCGGAGACGCTGGTGAGATGAGTGAGCTGTCGCCGGTGACATTGCTATCAAAGAATGTTTGCATGCCGGATGCGTTCCAGAGCGCGAACCTGTGTGTGGATTGCCGATGATCAAACAGGTTCCCGTCACAAGCTCTTGCTTCTGGTTCAGAAGGCTCAACAGCGATCAATCGGGCGTCGGTGCGTGATCGAATGTAGAGGCCAATCTCACCGACATTCGCTCCACAATCCATAACGACGTCGCCGCTCTTGAGGGGGATACGATCGATGAAGTATTTCTTTGCCAGCTTGGTCACACGATGAGCCACTCCGCGGCGATAACGAAAGACGCGCTCTGGTCTGGCAATCAATATTCGATCTGGTGATGGGCTCTCTTGCACCGCGGGGCGTTGATCTTGAACTAGATAGAGGTCGGTTGTCTCATCTCTCGACACGGAAATTGGCATGCGCCAGAAGAGGCGGTTTGCGATGCTAAATCTTTTGCAGAATGCCTCTTCGCCAGACGCGAACGTCCATTTGGCAAACTGATATCCCAGGTTTCCCTTTGGGACCCCGACGTCGCTAAAAGCCAGCAATTTGCTTTCCTAATAAACTTGGTTGAGCCTCAAATGAGAGGTCTGTCGATCCGTATACTTTTCTCTGTTTGAACGCCTCTAGGCAAAACACTTTCACTTTAGGCGCGCGTCCCAGCGTCGAATTGGTGCTGAGGGAACACTATAGCATTTTCAGCTCACAAGATGTCTCGACCAACTGATTGCATTCCCCTGCCCCGGAAAGAATAAGGGCCCGCTCGCGCAGGCCCTTGCTTGATTGTTAAGATCTCGTCGCGCAACAGCGACCGAGATTTAGGCCAATGCGGCCATGCTGTCGCCCTTGGCAGATTGCTTGACAGCCTTCTGCACTTTCTCGAAAGCACGGACTTCAATCTGCCGGATGCGCTCGCGGCTAACGCCGAACTCGCTGGACAAATCCTCCAACGTAATCGGATCTTCTGCCAGACGGCGTGCCTCGAAGATCCGCCGCTCGCGCTCATTGAGGCTCGACATCGCGTCTTCCAAATAGCCACGGCGTCGGTCGAGTTCCTCGGCCTGGGCATAGTTTTCTTCCTGGTCCGGCTGATCATCAACCAACCAGTCCTGCCACTCACCTGACTCGCTGTCTGCTCTCAGAGGAGCGTTCAATGACGCGTCACCACCGAGGCGACGGTTCATTGACACAACGTCGGCCTCGCTGACGCCGAGATTGGTCGCGATCTGTTTCACGTGATCCGGCTTCAGATCGCCATCTTCCAATGCCTGCAACTTGCCTTTGGCGCGGCGCAGGTTAAAGAACAACTTCTTTTGCGCGGCAGTGGTGCCCATTTTGACGAGGCTCCAGGAGCGCAGGATGTATTCCTGGATCGAGGCACGGATCCACCACATCGCATAGGTCGCCAGGCGAAACCCTTTGTCGGGTTCGAACCGCTTGACGGCCTGCATCAGACCGACGTTGCCTTCTGAGATGACTTCGCCGATAGGCAGGCCGTAGCCGCGATATCCCATGGCAATCTTTGCAACAAGACGCAGGTGTGACGTAACCAGCTGCTGAGCAGCCTCAGAATCCTCATGCTGCTGCCAACGCTTGGCGAGCATGTACTCCTGATCCGGCTCCAGCATTGGAAAACGGCGGATCTCTTCAAGGTAGCGCGAAAGCCCGCCTGATCCTTCAGCTACCGTTGGTAATGCGTGTGTCGTCATCTCTTTTTTCTCGCCATCTCCACAATCAGTTCTGTGTTTCCGGCGACCTCCATTTGATATGGCTTGCTCACTTTATTGGCACAAAAGCTTGGCCACACATTGTTCATATAGGGTGTCCCGCTCTCAAACCAACGAACAAGCTGTGCAGAATCCGTCACGGAAAATCGCGGTATAGTGAAACGCTGTTCAACCAAGGGCTCCGCAAACTGATTTTGTTAAGAAACGCAGCGTTACATCAGTTGGATTGCCGGAACCTGAATTGCGCTTGCGCAAATTACCTTAATTGCCTGTTTCCAAAGCATTTATCAATCGAACCATGTCGTCCGGAACAGGGCTTTCGAACTGCAGATTCTCACCTGTTACCGGATGTTCAAATCCGAGAGTGGCCGCGTGTAGGGCCTGGCGATCAAGGTCCGTTAACGCTTGTTGGGCGGCCGACAAAAGTTTCCGCGCACTGCTTTTGAAGCCGGCACCATAGGCTTGGTCACCGAGAAGGGGGTGCCCGATCGAGGTCATGTGGACACGGATCTGGTGCGTACGCCCGGTTTCGAGATTAAGTTGTAGCAGACTGACTGCCCCATTCTCGCCACAGTCGAAAGCGCGCTCAACCTTGTAATGCGTGGCGGCATGGCGGCCCTCGGGTTCGCCGATGATCGCCATCTTGCGCCGGTTGGTCCGACTTCGTCCAATTGGGGCGGACACGCGGCCAACTCTCCGCTCCGGCGTGCCCCAAACCAAAGCAGCATAGGTGCGCTGCAGTTTCCCATCAGCGCCATGCGAAGCAAACTGTTCCGAGAGCCCCTTGTGAGCACGGTCAGACTTGGCGACAACTAAGAGGCCGGATGTATCTTTGTCGAGGCGATGGACAATCCCCGGTCGCTGCACGCCACCTATACCGGACAGTTGGCCTGCGCTGTGGGCCAGAAGCGCATTGACCAGGGTTCCACTCGCATGCCCTGGCGCCGGGTGCGTGACCATCCCGGCCGGCTTGTCGACAACAATGAGGTGCTCGTCCTCGTGGGCAATATTCAGATCGATGGCCTCGGTTTCGTAGACCGCTGGTTCGGACGGTGGCACGTGGACGCTAACGATCTGGTCCGCGCGAAGCTTTCGGCTTGCGTCCCTACAGACGTCGTCGTCAACCGTAACGGCGCCCTCAAGTATCAGATGCTTTATACGTTGGCGGCTCAGCTCGCTCGTGCTGCCTGCGGCAAACCGGTCAAGCCTGAGGCCATTGTTGTCGGGCCCAACAACAAGTCTAATCACCGCATTTTCGTCCGCAGACATTTTTCCTAAGCCTAGATCCGTGTGCTTCTATCGGGTCATGTATCGATGCCGAATAAAAGCACAAAGTTGTTGTGTTCTTAAGTGGCGATCATCTTCCTGCGCCAAACTCGAAGGCGAAACTCTCTATGACCGAAACGAAAGAGCAATCTTCAACCGAAACCTACGACGGCCCATTGTCACCAGCCGGTGTCGCCGCGCTCAAATTTGCTGTCGTCGGCATGGGCGTACTCATCGTCGTCGGTCTCGTTTTAGTTGTCGGCCGAATTATCTATCTGGCATCGAAGCCAAAGGCAGACAACCGATCCCAACCGTCCACACTCGCAGCAGAGGCCACCGTCTCAATTCCGACGAATGCCCGCCCAGTCAGAACGTCAACCGATGGTTCTCGGTTATCGATCCTGTATCGTGGACCGGGAGAAAAGTTCGGGGTCGTGATTGTTGATCTCACAACGGGCCGGACGCTGAGCCATGTCAAAATCGGCGCAAACGGCTCTGCCAGTGATCAAAAGATCAAGTAGCTATAATAACCGCCGCCACATACGAGGGCTGCCACTAGTCCTGCCAGAAAACCAGGTTGGGAAGTCAACGGAGGACGCGGTTTGACGTTGATCGCCTGCTCCATCGGTGATGGTTCTGGCTGTCCGGCTGGAGCCGCATTGGGCGGAAGGTTGAATAAGTGAGCGTTGCCCTGCTTACCAAGGTCAGCCGAGTGTGACTGGCGACGTGTCTTCGGACGTGCTACTGGCCGCGGCTCAATCTGCGTCTGCCTGGCTGCGGGAATCGGGCGATGTGGCGTTGCAATACCGAGCACTTCAATAGGTACCGCATCGAAACTTGGGATGCTGGGGATACCTGGGATATTTGGGATATCGGGCGCCGCACTCCAATCGACCGACGCGTCATGGCCCTCGAAATCGCTGTTACCTGGCTCAGTCGGTCCACCGCTGAGACCTGCTTCGATTGCCGGCTGGTCAACTGCCGCTTCACTGCCGATGGAGGACTGAATCTCACTTGCTGCGTCCGTGCCGATTTCAGCCGCCAGCCGATCTGCCAGTGCCGCGTTGCCGTGGCTCATGCCCTGCCAAGACCGTACCTGATCGTTGCCCCGCCGTGATGCGGCCGTGGAATTATCGTTGTCGGCATCGCGTGTCATGTCTTTACCGCCTCGCAAGTCGCCAACACGCGTTCGACGCGTATTAATCAGTCAGTAGACACTAGCACGTTTTCTAGCTCTTGCCGAGCCCCGCAATGCGTTGCATCAGACCGCCGCGTCCGCGAGATGCTGTGTCATCTGCATGTTCGTCTGCGGCTTCGGTCTCAGGTTCATGCTCCACTCTAGGCGAAGATGACTTCGGCAACTTTTCAGTTTTGTCAGACGGCAAGGCGACCTCAGGATGCGCTGTGCCACGATCAGTGGGCGTTGCGGCGGGTACACGCGCCAAATCGGACGAAACAGAGGGCACTGTTTCCGTGATCTTGTCTGCAAGGCTCGGCCGATCGGGGATTGCGTTCGCGCTTGCGACATGCTCCTGCGCGCCGAGATTGGCCGGGATACTGCCGGCCCCAAGCCGGCGCATTTCATTCATGTGGTGGGCTGCCTGACGTGCACTGCGATCGTTGGCGGCGGCAAGCTCTGCGCGTAGCTTTCGAATTGTCTCGTTCTGAGTTGTCGTCTCTTTTTCGAGTGACGCGACCCGGGCTTTGAGCGCTATTCGGCTGTCACGGAGTGAGCGAGAGCCCGCGCCGTCGTCTGGTTCTTCAAAAACACTCAGCGCAGCTTTGAGTTTCTCAATCTCGTCGGAGAGTTCTTTGTTGTCCTCACGGAGCGTCTGCATCGCTGCCGCATTGGCCGAAACAGCTTCTGGTGTCGTGTCTTCCAGAGACTTCATGATGCCCTGGACGTTCTCCAGCCCGCTATCGAGTTTCTTGACTTGCTCGCTGGTCGCCTGGTCGGCCTCGGGTGAACCCGCCTTGGCTCCCAGTTTGGATTTGTTGCCGTCTGCTATGAGTTCCTGGAGATTACCAATCAACGAGGCTTGATCTCGGACCCGTGTCCGCAGCGCCTCAAGCTCGGAACGCAATGCTGTTTCGCTTTCCTGCGCTGCCCGGTTGCCGCCCTTCGATTGTCGCCCGCCCCGCGAAGCGAGTGAGCTTTTCATGCGATCGATCTCGATGCGCTGCTGGGCGTTTATCTGCATGGCCTCATCAAGCGCGCGAAACGTCTTACTGGTATCGGCCTGCAGAGCCGCCATTTCGCGGTCGCGTTGGAAGAGGAGCTTGCGTGCTTCCGACAACCGCTCTTCAACACGGGGCACGCGATCCATAATCGTCTGCTCAAGTACGCGTCGTGCGTTCTCGCTGGCCTCCAACTTGGTATTGAGCTGCTGCGAGTCGCGTTCGAGCGTACCAATGGTCGCGTCCCGGCGATTTATCTCGATCGTTTGCCTGGCAGCGGAGCGGCGCACCCGATCCATGCTGCTTTCAAGCTGATGAATGCGAATAGCATTTTGTGCGCGCAATCGGTCTTGCTCGGCCCGAATTTCTGCTTCGGTCAGCGGTAATGATCGTCTGATCCGTTGTGTGGTCAGGCGGACAGCACGATTCCAGTAGGCGGGCGCAACGATGAAACCCATTAGCGCGGCTAAGAGGAAGCCGAGTGACACGAGCATAATCGTTTGGATCGTGAACACTTTACGTCCCTAATACGTGCCCATTCGCACAACAAGCGACGGATGAAGACATCCGCCGACCCAACCCCAGTCGCAGTTAGTGGCGCGCATCGTATGGTGCATTGGCCAGCTCCTGCATACTTGTAAGCCTCTCAGCATGCAGCACGCAAGTCCACGCTCCCCAGTGTTCATCTTTGTTCCCTAGCGAAAACGCTCAGAGAGGGGCTGCTCGGCCCGGTCGGCTGCCAATGGGACGAGAGATGGCAGCCGCGATCAGTTCATATCCTGCTGAAATCAGAATGGGTTCCAGGTCGGTCGCCGCGTATACTTCAGGTATCCGATATTGGCGCCGAGCCGTAATCCAACCCCGGTTCGTATCGGTGCCAGCGTGACGTCGCCATTTGTCAGAAATTGAACGCTGGCGCCACCTATGACGTAGGCAGATCCTTGAACTCCGCCGAAGCGGCGATAGACATCACGCGGGCCGCGCAAATTGTAGACTAGCACCATGGTGCGGGTCCCCTCACCACCAAAATCGTAACCTATGGATGGGCCCTGCCAGTAAATTCTGCGGCTTTGACCGTATTTGGTGTAGAGGCGCCCCTCGCCGTAACGCAGCCCCGCGATAAACGCTCCGCCAGCATCCTCGCCGAGGATGTAGCCGTTCGGCCGCCCCTTGCTGCGGAAAGCGTGCTCGATCGTCTTAGCAAGACCCTTGCTGAGCTTGCCGAAGAACTTGTGGCCAGCATTGACAATCTCGGACTCAGAGAAGGTGTCGCGGCGCTGCTCAACAGGCGGCTGTTCGTAGCGTCGCCGGTTGTACGAATCATTCGCGCCATATCGCGGCTCGGAATACCTCGGCTCCGGTTCACGTGGAGCTGTATAGCGCGGTGGCGGATTGTATTCTCGACGATAGTTATCCGGAGCACGCCGATAATCGTCCGATCGCGAATCATAGGACCGAGATCGATAAGTGCCCGGCGGCTCGCGTCCATAGGTCCCTGAGTTTGCCGAGCTCCGATTCTGGCCTGAACCATACGAGTTGGGCACCTGACTGTCGTAGCGGCCGCTTGAGCGCGGCGCGTAGTCATTGTTCGGGTAGGTTCCCTGCTGTTGCGATTTGCGTTCCCACGGCAGAACTTCCTGCGCCACCGAAATGGTCGCCGACAACTGTACTGCCGCAGCAATTGCAAGGCCACAGGCTAACGAGAGCATGCGCATGTGAGATGGTCCTTTATGTCATTGCTTGACATAGGCTTCGGTCAGCCGTACGCGCCGACCGGTAACTCTTCGTCAACCATCGTTGGAAAGTGTTACTAAAGTGTGGCTGTCAGGCGCCGTTTCAGAGGCGAGAAACCCCTTAGAACGCCTCGTGAAAGGAATTCCCGTTAGCAGAGTTACTCGGCGGTGAACTGGTACTGAGCCGCCAAACTCCGATCAGCCCAGGCAATAAAAGGCTGGATCCGGTACTTATTCTCGCGATTGCCATAATATAGTGGCTTACCATCCAGCGTCAGGACCGCGCCGCCAGCGGCTGAAACAATGGCGTGCCCTGCCGCGGTATCCCACTCGCTGATCGATGTCAGCCTTGGGTATATATCCGCGTCGCCGCAAGCAATCAGGCAAAACTTCAACGAAGATCCCACTTTCAACCGGCGGTCCAATCCTTGAGTGGAAAGCTGCTGTTCGAGTGCTGCAGACGGATGACTACGACTGACGGCAACCGAAATGCCGGCAGGATCAATATCTGCGCGGGATCGTGTCTTGATTGTCCGCGCATTGATATCTTCAAGTGAGCGCACTTCGGCGTTGGCCGCAACGTCGGCCTCGATAGCCCGATCCTTTGCGACAGTCATGAACAACCGGCCTGTTGGTGGCTGATACACGACACCAAAAATCGGCTCGAACTGATCGATAAGGGCGATATTGACCGTGAAGTCCTCGCCGCCTGCAATGAAGTCGCGTGTACCGTCCAGAGGATCTACCAAAAAGAACGTGTCGTTGGTTATTGGAACCTGACCTGCGGACGCAGCTTCCTCTCCGATGACTGGGATATCCGGGCAAATATCCGCTAGGGCCTGCGTGATGATTTCTTCAGCCTCTTGATCCGCTGCCGTCACGGGGGAACTGTCCGATTTGCTGGCAATTTCGACGTTGCTGCCAAAGTAACCGAGTTCGATCTGCCCTGCTTGCAGCACGACCGGTAATAGTGCCGATGCAAGCTCAAAATGTTCAGCGTCTGTCATAGCTTGGAGACGTGCTCCCTCATGGCGCGATAGTCAAAGCAAGCCTATGCAGCTTGTCTTGCCTACGTATCTCAAGGTTCGAGCCGGCTCTACACGCGGCATGATCCATCTCCTGGTCAGTTGCAGCCAATGGGACACGGCCTGCACGATTTTTCAATAGCAGGTGCGATTGGGCAGCAGCTTGGGCTTGGCAAATCAGGCAACTCAACTGTATCTATCACTTGCAGTGTACATGTCCCAGTTGCGGATCGCGTGCGTGTTCTGATCCACGCCAATGCCTTGTTTCCCACGCAAATTCAGAAGACCAGGGGCAACTATGACCGATCCTGCGCATCCGTCCGATCTTGAACTTGCAGCACTCATCGCGAGTAAGATCTGTCATGATGTCATCAGCCCTGTTGGCGCGATCTATAACGGGATCGAGATCCTCAATGATGACGATGATGCTGCGTCACAGTCCTACGCGCTCAGTGTCATCAAGAACGTCACCCAGCAGGCGTCCGCTCGCTTACAATTTGCTCGCTTTGCTTTTGGGGCCGCCGGGTCGGCCGGCGCGGAAATCGAGCTTGATAACGCACGACAAATCTCTGAAGGACTAGTTGAAGGCAATAAGCACAATCTGACCTGGAACGGCTCTGCCGGCACGCTGCCAAAGAACCAGGTCAAGCTTCTCCTGAACATGGTTGCCTGCGCCGTCACGGCATTGCCACGCGGGGGAGAAATCACCGTTGACATCGTCGGCGACCATCCGAAGGTCGACTTTGTTTTGCGCTGCCGCGGACGCGGTGCACGACCACCGCAATATCTCTCAGAATTTGTTGATGGGACAGCAGAGTTTGATATCGATGCGATGTCGATCCAGGCCTATTATGCTTGGCGGCTTGCGCAGGAAACCGGGATGGCCATGTCATACGCCGTCAACGATGACGAAGAAGAAGTCACCCTGACCGTTGCAGCTCCCACAGCCTGATATCCGCTGAATATTCGGGCACTAGCGTCAGTCATATTCAGGTTTGAACCAATGGCATTTCGGTGTCCCTCAAAAAGTGGGGCACAGATCAACCCGTTCTTAAAGAATCTACTGCAACTTCAAGCTTACGATTGATTTGGAGCACGACGCGGGTTGCGCAATTGGTGTTGTGGTTTGTCAGCGGCTGCTTCCAACCTTTGCAATCCAGCTTGCAAGTCGCGTTACTCCGTAGCGACTTCTTGGCGGTTGAAGATACAATTGAGGCAACGAGACTCTTATGAAGCTATGTCTTGTCGTTGATGACTCACAAGTCGTGCGCAAGGTCGCCAAATGCCTGCTCAACAACCTGGGGTATGACGTACGCGTCGCTGAAAACGGCCAGGAAGCGCTGGAGATCTGCCAACGCAAAATGCCCGATATCATCCTGCTCGATTGGCATATGCCGATTATGGATGGTCACGAATTCCTGGCACTTTTTGGCCGGACTTTCGGCAGCAGCCAAGCGCATATCGTCTATGCAACGACAGATTTGGATCCAACCGACATCTCTAAAGCCATCAGCGCTGGTGCGAACGACTACATCTTAAAGCCTTACGACGAGGCCTCATTCGATGCCAAATTCGGACAGTTGCCAGCCGTTGCCTGAAGGGCGCCTTGAGTTGGCGTCCTTCCGTCTTAGCGAGATCAGCAGATACTCGTGACCTAGTTGGCAGGCTTTGTCTTTACTGCCGGGCCGTCCCAGCAGAATGATGCGACCGCCTTGCAGGTGTACTCATCGAAAAATCCGACATCGATGAATAGCTCACAGGTCACCGTCTTCTTTCCAGTGCGATACTTCTTGATGCCGTGTTTCGCGGTCCATTCCTTGATGTACTTATCAAGAAGACGCTTAGCATCGTTTGCCGGTCCCACCTTCCCGTAATCATTGACGGAGAAACCCAGCTTCTGGCACGCTGCACTTGCCTGAGTTACAGGCAAAATCAGCATGAGCGGCACGACTACTGCAGCAAGACCCAACGAACGCATCGGCATATTCCTAATCTTCCCGAAGTCAGAGCGACCGGGCACGTTAACCATGTCCAGTCCCTATAGCCGCAACCCTAAGCAGAAGGCTAGGGGAGGCGGCGACTTTTCCTTGCGACGTGGCAGCAATGTCAATGAGTTGTAGCAGCCCAATCAGGATGACCGATCAGCCGTGCTAGCAGAACGACATGCAAAGGGCCCGGAGACGACCGGGCCCTGAAGCTTGCGATGGCTGCTCGAAGCTACCGTGCAATTTTTGTGTCCAGCCGTTGGCTGGACCTAACCCTCAAATCGCAATCCTCCGCTCATGTAGCGTTGACCCAGCGCCCGAACGCCCAGTCAACCCCAAGAGGGTAGCGAATGCCTTTAAGCTTAGAGCAACAAAGGCCTAGTTGAGATACGGCGAATTCCCGCCATGTAGCCCAATTCCGGAGTCGAAGAAGAAACCGTGATCAAACGGGCCGGAAGGCGCCTGCCGTGTGTAGAGTTCGAATCGATATGAATTCGCACCGCCATTGAGCGTACGGCTGTCGCCATAAGTGTTAATGCTATCCTGAGCGGAGTATGAGTAGCCGCCTCGTCGGCGGACATAGCCTTTCACACGGGCCCGACCGCGGCGGTATTTTTTTGATGAGCGATGAGCGCCCCCGGAATAAACCTTCTTGGACGCGCCATGAGCCCAAGTCGTTTGTGGCAGCCCTACCATTGACATCGCTAATGCAGCGACCAAGCCCAGCCCTAACCTCATGATGATCCGATCCTCAATTGACAAACAACCAAGTCATTCTGAACACCTAGTATTACCAAATCTGAACTCGATCTGGTTCAACTTGTTGTTCAAATTCTAGTAAACTGGACGTACCGTGGCGCAGACACACTGGTCCGTCAGTGCGCAGCCAACACTCAGTTGGGCGATCCAGCGTGGGCCGTCAGTCACCGGTCAGTCGACTTGATGCCACCCCACTCTATTCGGGGGGCGGCAGAAATGAGGTCGGGACGATCAGTCCGCCATTTGCAGCTCGACCGCTTTCGGTCCTTTGCCGCGCTTATCAGGCTCCGTTTCAAATGAGACCCGCATACCTTCGTCCAGAGGTCCAATACCCGATCTCTCAACAGCCGTTACATGAACAAATACATCGTTTTGCCCGTCATCAGGCTTGATGAAGCCGAAGCCCTTTGACTGATTGAAAAACTTAACAGTTCCAGTCTGTCGCATCCCACTCTCCTCTAGGGTCCGCGAATAAAGTGACCGAGCGACTTTTCTTGGCTGGACATGGCTCTAAGCATGGCCCTCCTGCTCGGCGCGGACAGGCAGTATCGTCCGGTGTATGAATGCTTGAGGCTTTGGGATTTGGCTACGCGG
This sequence comes from Pseudomonadota bacterium, assembly GCA_039183375.1. Classification (GTDB taxonomy): domain Bacteria; phylum Pseudomonadota; class Alphaproteobacteria; order Rhizobiales; family Hyphomicrobiaceae; genus Tectiglobus. Next base: position 536 of record JBCDBQ010000182.1, on the reverse strand, counting down.
GGGCACAGGTCGTCTCAAATGTTCTCAGGTATCACGTCACGTCGATCAGCTGTCTCAGCAGCGGAACTATCGGTCATGGTGTCGCAGCTAGCAAGTAGAATCGGGAATTTTTGACGATAAATTGGGCAGATATTTTGTATACCAGGACCAACAACCCAGGGCATTTTCAGCCATTATTCATCAGTTAGCACTTCGATTTCGCAACTTGCGCCGGGATCTTGAGACAGCGTTTTTGTGAGTTGCGGTAAGAGCTTGGAGAGTTCGTCTCTGATCCCAAATGGAGAGTTGTGAACCAGCAACCCAGTGCCGGTCAGAGCTGCCCCTTCCTCAAACGGGGTCACAAAAACTTCCACAGCCATAAGTCGCTTAAGGCCCGATTCTACTAGGCTTTGCTTGAACCGTGCGACTTCCCGCGGATGCTTGATGGGATACCAAAGGAGATAGATTCCGGTTGCGAAGCGCCTGGCAGCAGCCGTTAGGCCTTGCACCATACGGTCAAACTCGCCGGGTTGCTCGAATGGCGGGTCAATGAGAAT
>JBCDBQ010000181.1:0-12197 GCA_039183375.1 Pseudomonadota bacterium | reverse complement strand
GGGAGACGAGACCTGATAGGGCCAGCGTGCCACCAGACGGAAGCTCGACAGTCGACTCGGTCTTGCGCTTGGTCAGTGCCGGGATCGACGTTGACGACAGCGTCACAGCACCGGTGGTCGACAGCTCGCTAACCTCGGTCGAGATCTTGAGGCTGATGCGGCCCTCGCTCATGACGATAGGGGTAAACGCCAGTCCGACACCGAATTCCTTGAAGGCAATCGAGATCGCGCCGTTTTCTTCGCTGACCGGGATCGGAAACTCACCACCAGCTAGGAAGTTCGCGCTTTCACCCGAAACGGCCGTCAGATTGGGCTCAGCCAGCGTGCGAACCAGACCATTCCGTTCGAGGGCCTTCAGTGTGTAGGAGATATTACGCGAGCCGCCGCCTGGCGCGAAAACACCGCCAATACCAGAGTTTGTGACAGCATTCGCCACGCCCGTGGCCTGTGGCAGAGCGAGGCCGGCCAGGTTCGTAGTTGTATTGACAAATGCCTGACCAATGCTGCCAAGGCCCTGTTGTGTCGTTATTGGCAGCGCGTTGTCAGTCAAAACGTTGACGGTACCATTTGCGTTCTGGAAGGCGGCCCCAAGGTTGATACCGAATTGCTTGAGGATGGAACGCTGAACCTCGGCAATTTTGACTTGCAGCATCACCTGCTCTTCGCCCTCGACGACGAGCATGTTGATGACTTTGCCTTCCGCAGACTCCGTGCCCTGGGGCTTGTCCGTATTGGCGAACCGGGCTGCCAGTTTTGCCGCCTTGGTCGAGTCCACAGGGTTGCGAACGGTGCCGGTGAGTATCAGTGTGTCGTTCAGAACTTCAGTGCGGATGTTCGAGTTTGGAATGAACCGACGAAGCAATGAATCGAGCGGACGCGTGTCGACCTCGACCTGAACTTCAAGTGTCAAGATGCGCTCGCCGTGAGAATCGAAGAAGAATGCGTTTGCCTGTCCAACCGACTTGCCGATTAGGTACACACGGTTTGATGTCTGTACCACAGCATCGATCATCTCTGGGTTTGAGACGATGACATCGCGCAGATCGCGCGGCAGTTCGATCATCAGCGACTTGTTACGCGCCAGCGTAACAGCCTTGGTCATCGGCAATTGATGACTGTCGCGAATCTGCAAGATTGATTGATGAACGGCTGCCGGCCCAGCTGCCTTGTTGGCAACGTACCGACCTTGAGCATGTGCTACTGGCGCCTGGCCCGGTAGTATAGCAGTGAACGCGGCCATTGCTGCCAGCGCGACACTGAAAACTTTAATCACGTAGTTCCGCATGGGTTCCAGCCTTTTGACGAGCTACCTGTGGATTCAACTCGAATTTGAAACGCTTCACACACGCGATACCTGGTGGCACTCCTGAACTATTGGGGCATCCTAATTGATGCCGTAGACACGCCCCTTAACGCCGTAGCGCAAAATCTTTACCGATGAGGTGTTATCCGGTTTGTCCAGCGGACCGCTGTCACCGGACTCTGTTGTCGTGATGTCTGCGACGCTCAACAATGACAGGGAAATCTCACCCATTGAGTTGGCAAGTGCGAGCATCTCTGCCTGACGAGGCGTAAGCTCCAACGTGGCAACTGGGCCCTCTGCTCCCTCTTCAGGGTTCTCGACATCCAACTGCTTGCCGATAGCGAGAATGCGAATGTTTCGGAACAGCGTATCTGTCGTATAAACTTCGTTACCCTGACGTGTCCGTTTTCTTCGGGTGACCAAAACATCTACATGATCGTTCGGCAGGATTAATCGACCGGCAGCGGAAACGTCAGAAATTTTTGTCGAGATGGCCCGCTTGCCCTTAGGAAGAATAGCTGCGAGGACCCCACCTTTTCCGGCGACGACTAGCTTGGAGTCGGTGATCGGTTCATCTTTGTGGATGCCGACACGTGCGATGCCGCCTGTCATCTTCTGCATCGCATCCGGTTGGTCTGCGCGTGTAATGAACTGTGGGCTGACCGCGTCACTCGGCCATTTCATCCAGCGAAAGTGCGTTGGACCCGCGACGGAGCCAAGCTGCATACCTGTGCGGGCAACCAGGACTTCCGTGGAGTTGACTTCGACCTTCCGCTCAATTGTTTTCGGCTTCTGATTCATGAAGTTCTGCATCCCCATGAAGGCAACCAAACCGGCCCCCACAGCGATCGAAACACCAATGAGCTGAGCTTTCTTCATGATGAGCAAATTCCCAAATAGAGTCGCAACTGCAACCCATGAATGCTGAGTCCAATTTGCGCGAGAAAGATCAACAGCCGGTTAACTGGGCCTGAAAACTATTGTCGTTTTTGGTCAGATCTTAGGAATTTCGCCCGCATGAGACATGCGAGAGTGACGCGATAAACGCGTCAACCCGGCATCAAAGTTGCGTTTGAACTAGGCAGCGACTGACAGAAACCAACCGGTCGATGGGAATACCCAAAGCGCGCCAAGGCACAGCGCAATACCGTAAGGCACACCTTCACCCTTGCGGTGAAGGCGCATGGCCCAATCCTGCGTGAGGAGCCAGGATGGTGGTAGAATTGTGCGGTATCCAATGAGCGCAAACGAGAGAAACGCACCAAAGATGGCTGCGGTTGTTACGTAGAGGAAGAGATCATTGTACCCGATCCAAAGGGATGCGGCTGCCAGAAGTTTGGCATCGCCACCACCGACAACGCCAAAAGCGAAGAGCGCAATCCCAACAATTAGGACGCCGACGAATACGAGAAGATGTATCCCGAACTGCTCCCATCCCATACCGGTAACAGGGGCAACAAAGAAGAATGAGCCGAGGAGAAAAAGTGAGATCCTGTTCGGGATCGTCATCGTGAATAGATCGAGCATGGCGGCAAGCGCCATGGCAGCCGGAAACACTAGAAGGAGCGAATACTCAAACACGATGTAACTCTCTCAGTCTCGAACACAGACCTCGGATAGGATCCCAATGTCCTACCATCAGAACGTGAATTCGGACTTAATCCGGCATCAGATCTGCAAGCGCTACTTAGGGAAAGCGTTGCCGGTGTTTGTATAGGAGTTGCTTAGGCTGTTGCCCAAGCTCGACATCGAGACAATGAGGCCGATGGCAATGAACACGGTCAGCAATGCATATTCGATGGCAGTCGCGCCGCTCTCGTCTCGATAGAACTCGAACAATATGCTTTTCGACATTTCCGACTCTCCTGGCTTGGCGCTGCGGTTTTCTCGCAGCCATCGTCTTGCGCGATGCTCTTAATGACCCTGTCAAACTAATATGGCAGACGTTAACAAATGTATTTTTCAATACATTTTTGCGTGCATAATAGAGATCATATTCTTTTTCGGAAAATAAATCTCTAATTTTATCTTTGGTCGATTAACTTTATAGCTTCGTGTTCGGTTCAATGGCTCTGGCCCGCACGTCATCGATCCGGGTTCACAAGACCGGCCAATAAAAAACCACCCAGAGTACACCCTAGGTGGTCGAAGCTCTGAGTTAGCAGCCCGATCGTTTTGATCGGGATGCAAACTCTAAGTGCGGCGTGTGCCGGACCTATTAAGAAAGGTTATCTTTAACCTTCGTGAAGGTGCCGCTGATGCCGTTAGTGACAGTCTGCATGCTGGAGATCAGAGCAACAGCGATAAGTGCAGCAAGCAGTGCGTATTCAATTGCAGTTGCACCAGACTCACACTTAGCGAAGCGGCAAACCAAAGCTTTCATGACAACTCTCCCAAACTCGGTACTGTGAACAGGTCTGTTTGCGACCTAAGAAATTGCACCGGATGATTTCCGGTTGCGACAGGGGGATAATGAGCTGAAGGTCCTAACAAGAACCTAAAGATAAGTTGCAATGAAAAGCATGGTTAATTATTGGTTTTATTTATCTAATTACTAACCAAAGGCATGATTCAGAACGAGTGACCGAAGGCTTTAGGTAGTTTGTTTTGGCTGGCTCTCAGTAACTGATTTAAGTTTGTATTCCGTCTGTTTCAATATACATGGTTTGGAATTTCAGGCGCCTATCTTGCGCTGACCGAGTAGATCAAACTGTCTACCGGATGCCCCGCAACAATTCATCTGCGGTGTTCTGAGTGGTGGGATCATGCCCGTAGGTGATGTCGCGACTTGTTACAAGATGGTAGCTGATGAGCCTTAGAGTTGCTGGCGGGTGCGTCTACGGCATAGCAACTCGAGACAAACACGGCTTCGGGTTTGTTGATTGAATGATCGTGTCATCTTGGCGCCCCGGACTATCTCAGTGGCCTGTTCCTATAATGAAGCGTGAAAATGAAACGCGTGTTTGCACTTCGTTTATCTTTTTCTGGCGAAATGGAGATGTCTCAACGCAGGATAGGACGCTTCAGTATGTTCTCCGGACCTCAATCTCATATGCGTATGTTGTCTTCGACATTTCTGGCCGTATTGACGAGCGCGACTTTGATTGCTGCTTTGCTGGCGGCTCCGCAAACAGCCAACGCTTCGGATCTTGTCATCAAATATGATCAATCTCAGATCCTGCGGCTTCCAACGCCTGTCTCTGAGATCATCATCGGCAATCCCAGCATCGCGGACGTATCGGTGCAGTCTAATAAGATGCTGGTTGTGACCGGAAAATCGTTTGGTATTACAAACATTATCGCGCTCGATGCACAGAAGAACATTATCCAGGATCAGCGGATTGTGGTGCAGCGTGATCAATCTAAGATTATCAATGTTCAGCTTGGCGGTGTTCGGCGCTCATACAACTGTTCATCGCAGTGCAACCCGACAATAACTGTCGGAGATGATGATAAGTTTCTGCAGCAGGTCGCAGCCGGTTCCAAATTGAAGATTGGTCTGTCTGAATCGCAATCCAATGGACGCGCAGGCGGCGAATAAACGAAGTCATCGTTGCAGACAGGCGTCTCGCTCTTTTGAACACTTGAAACTATTGACATGTGTCGGCCATCTCATTCTCACCGTTGAAGGTGCGTGGGATGGTCGAATGCGTTTCGAGTATGAATAAAATTTTAATGCAACTGCCGCTTGCAGGACAATGATTGCTAATCCTTAACCTTACGCCATGACTTTCCGGTCATCGCAAGTATTTGTTCATCTGTCGCGGGTGATCTTTAGGGGCAGTATCCCTAGTCTTTGTTGCCTTCCGGCTCCATTGACCCAACCGACCGCGAGCTGTCTCATGTTTCAGGGTTTTCGTCAGCAATGGTATCGATTGCAGGCACGCTATCGCCAGAACAACGATGGCAGTATGGCCATTGAGTTTGCTGCCGTTGTCATTCCGTTCCTTATGCTTCTGATGGGAACGATCGTCGTCGGCCTCTATTTCTTTGTTACGTTCTCTCTCGAACACGCAGTTGAGCAGGCTTCGCGTCAGATCAGGACCGGACAGGCACAACTTGCTGGAATGACGAAAGATCAGTTCAAGGCAAACGTCTGCTCACACGCACCGAGCTTTATCGATTGCTCGACTGATCTCAGGGTCAACGTCATCGAAGTCACCGGCTTTAACACAGCGATCCCGACCTCCTGCGTCGATGGTAGTGGCAACCTCATCGCCAACCCGGCCAATGATCCTGTACCCGGTCAGGCCGGAGAGGTCGTGCTCGTTATGATTTGTTATGAGTGGAAACTAGCAGGTTCGCTTCCGTTCCTTGACGTCGGAAGCATGAGCAATGGGTCGGCGCTTATACAAGCTGCGACGGCATTTCGAACCGAGCCCTACAGTTGATCCCAGCAACAACGATTGAAGAACTCACGCAGGACAAATGGTCATGAGCATACTTCGTAAACTCTCACTTCGTCCGCTTTGGAGGAATCGCAAGGGAGTTGCCTCGATTGAATTCGCAATGATCGCCCCCGTCATGGTGATGATGTTCATGGGGATTGTTGAGTTCAGTCAGGCGATCACCGTTGACCGCCGGGTCAATCAGGTTGCCAGTTCAACCGCCGATCTGATTGCGCGTACGGATTCAACAACAACTGCCGAGCTAGGCTCAATCATGGATGTTGTTGATGTTCTGGTTCGGCCGTACTCGGCAACCCCGATGGGCTTGACTGTTTCAAATGTGATCGCGAGTACGTCGAATGCTTCCAATACGGTTGTGTGCTGGTCCTACAATCACCAAGGTGGTGTGAATACCTACAATGCCGGCGACTCCTACACACTGCCGTCAGGCGTTGTCGAAGCTGGTGAGAGCGTGGTCGTGGTTGAGGTGCAGTATGCGTATACACCCCTAATCTTCAGCTACTTTTTGTCGGGTACGATCAACTTCAACGACAAGTTCTATCTCAAGCCCAGACTGTCATCGTCGATCGAATTTGACAGTCAGAAGTGCACCCCGCCAGCCTAGTAAGCTAGCAGGTAACGCAGGGTTAATTCATCGTGTTTCGCCGCGGCTGATGCGTTTCAGCCGCGGTATTTATTTGTCCGGCAGCAAGGCATCCTTACGGGCAGGCTCTGAACTGGGTGTCGGTCCTGATTTTTTGATCGAACCCGTTGTTATCTTTGATAAGTCAGGAGCGGTGCCGTCATTGGTCAGGCGCCGGTTGGTGCTGAAGAGGCCGAACCACTTGTCATCGGGCAGCAGTTTTTGATGGAGGCCTGACCAAAGTTGCGGTGACGTGATGCCATTCACAAACGCTCCGGACGGTGGCGTCAGCAGGAAGGCAATCACGGTTAGAACGGCAACCAGGCTGGTGTCTCCGACATTCTTTGCGTCGTAGAACTTCATGGCGGAGCCAAAAGAGGCTTTCAGCCGCTTGTCCATCAGATCGACACTGAAAAGCTCATCAAGCAAGAGATGGGTGATGTAGCCAACGAACATGAAACCACCTGCGAGCCAGGCAACGCCTTCGTGCCGGCCGAGTACGTGCTTGAACACCACCGCCGTCAGGAACCAGAAGAACAACGCGGCCAGCAATGAGTGCCAAATTCCACGATGATATGAGAATCGGTGGAAGGCCGCTTCGGCACCATAGCGAACCAGCACGAAGGATCCGAGCCAGAGGAGCCAGAGTTCGGCGATTGAGTAGGCCTGGGCATTTACGAAGAGCACACAGAATGAAATGAAAACGGCCAAACCTGAGAAGAATGCTCGGCTGGCGCGGGAGTCTTTCAGGTCGATGTCTGGCAGCACACTGCCGAGCACACCGGCCATCGTGACGGCAACGAGACTTTCTGGCGAAATGACGTCTGCCGCGAGTGTCAAAGTCGCCATGCCGCCGCTGACAACGGTACCAACACCAATATGGGTTGCGAAATTTGCCATTGAAATCCCTCGCGCAGAAGTAGGTGGGCCGTGGGCAAGCATGCCCCAGCCTCATAATCCAATTACACAATCTGATTCGAGGGTGGCTTAGGAGCCGGTGGTCGGTTTAATCCAATACTAAAACCCGTAGACTTCCCGTAAAGCGTGCAGTGTGTTGGCATAGGCACTTACGGTGTCCGAGATCGGTTTTGCATAGCCGCCTCCGAGAACCAGGCAAACAGGCAGTGATTCGGATCGGGCGAGCGCAAACACCAGCCGGTCGCGAGCTTTCAGGCCTTCGAAGCTGATTTTGAGACGGCCGAGACTGTCCGAGGCCAATGGGTCCGCGCCTGACAAATAGAGCAGGATGTCAGGTTGAAACCTGATAACGGCGGCGAGGGCTCTTTCGACGGCTGTGAGATAGGCCTGATCTGTGGTGTCGTCTGACAGGCCAATGTCCAGGTCTGAGGGCATCTTACGGAAAGGGAAGTTTTTCTCACCGTGGACGCTTGCAACGAACATGTCCGGATGAGGTGACAAAACGGCAGCGTTACCGTCACCTTGGTGGACGTCCGTGTCGAGGATAGCGACTTTACCTACCCGTTGTTCGGCAGTCAGAGTGAGCGCTGTGACGGCGAGGTCATTGAATACACAGAATCCAGAGCCGAAGCCGCGGTGGGCGTGGTGGGTTCCTCCCGCCAGTTGACCGGAAACGCCGGTCTCCAAGGCTGCTCTCGCGGCGGCCAAGGATCCTCCAACTGCGGCGAGTGTGCGTTGCACCAGGATAGGGGACCAGGGTATGCCGATCCGTCGTTCGACGTCCTTTGACCAAGTCCCCTCCAAAACGCTATCGATATAATCTTCGTCATGCGCTGCCAGTAGCAGGTCCCGATCGGCCTTCGGAGACGGGAATAGTTTGGCTTGTCCGAGAATGCCGTCCTCTCGAACATGATTGAGCAGCATGCGATATTTGCCTGCCGGAAAGCGGTGACGCTCCGGCAGTGGAACGTCGGGTGTATCGGGGTAGAAGAAGGTAGGCTGGTGGTGCATTGCGCCGTGTCAACCGCGCTGTTCTGAATTCATGTTATTTGCTTGAATGGTTTTAGAACCGTAGCACACGAAGCCAGCGCATGACATCAAGCATACTCATGGCAGCCGCAGCAACATAGGTCAGTGCCGCAGCCCAGAGTATCTCACGCGCGGCCGGGAAATCGTCGGTCGGTATCAGATCTGTTGCGTGCAAGAGTGGCAATGCCTTCTTGAAGCTTGCATCGAACTCAACTGGCAAGGTGTAGGCATGCATAATGACGGTGATGCCGATCAGCAGAATACCGGCTCCGAACTCCAGAGCCAGGATTGCCGGGGATTTGAAGAGCAGTAGCATGATGGGTGCGGCCATCATGACGAAAAAGCCTATCCTCTGTGTCTGTTCCGCTTGTTTGGCGATGCGGGTTCGCTGCTTCAGAGGACGATAGTTTTGGTGGTCCTGAATTGCGTGGCCAACTTCGTGGGCGGCAATCACCGCTGCGGCAAGCGAATGACCCTCATAGTGCTGAGGTGATAACCTCACAACGCGGGCTTCAGGGTCATAGTGGTCGCCGATATCGGTTCTCTCGACCACGACTCCAGGCACTTGTGCGAACTCTAAAAGATGGCGTGCGACGTCTGCGCCCGACTGGCCAAGATCGGCGCGCGGTTTCGAATGCCGGGCGATGACGCGTGTGACCCACATTTGCGGGAGCACCGACAAAGCCAGCACACTCAATAGCAATATGACGACAAAGACCACGTCGTATTACCCCAATATAGATCGTCTAAACGATGGTGAACACATGGTGATTGCGGCGACTGAAACAATGGCTCGCTGGTATTGCATCAGACTTTGGCGGGTCGACTGCCACCATAAAAGCGCAGCCAAACCGGGACAACAATGCCGAGGCCGAACATCCTTATGACATGATGACTGACGACGAATGCTGGCTCCAATCCGAGTGCGAGTGCCAGGATTGACATAGTATCAGACCCACCCGGAGCATAGGCGAGAAAGACCTTTGCAACATCGGTGCCCATCAAATGGGCAACGGGTATCGCGACGGCAATTGCGATCATCGTGCCGACCATGATGGCGCCGATACCGGCCATCGCCGTTTCCATAAGAAACTTTCGATCCGTGCCGACAAAGTTTGCGCCTGTAACAGCACCCAAGACGATGAATGCCGGTATCATGAGGTCACCCGGTACTTTGGCTTCAATGAAGGCGGAACCGGAGCAGACTGCGGCTGCAAACATGGCACCACACATCAGGCCGGCTGGAAACCCAATGAAATGAAAGATGAGGCCACCGACGACTGATATGGCGAGAAGCACACCAAGTTGGGGAAAGTCAGCATTCCATATCGTGAGTTGCGAATTGACAGGCTCTGCTGAAAAACCGAGGAGCTCGAAGGCGAAAGGCAGACAGGCGAGGAGGATGGCTAGCCGCATAACCTGGACGATTGCAACCTTGCGTGTGTCGGCTGAGCTCTCTTCGGCGAGCACAAGCACGTAGGACATGTTTCCCGGAATGCAGGCGAGCCGTGCGGTGGCTGGGTCAAATCCCTGTGTGCGTTCAAGAAAGAAAGACACCGCAAACATCATAGCGACGACGACGATAAGCAGGCCTGCAAGACTGATCGGCCATTTGGGTAGCTGCGTCAGGATCTCGGGCGGGACGGAGCTACCCATCAGGACGCCTAAGAACACCATAGAAGCATTTCTGATCCAGCCTGGAATAACGACCTTCAGCCCTGCGATTGCGGCGATTGCCACAGCGGTCGCTGCGCCGGTCAGCCATGGCGCTGGAAGAGTGAGCCAGTTGAAGAAGGCGCCACCCGCTGTGCCAATGAGTGCAGCTAACAAAAGGCGGGCGACTGGGCGCACTGTGCTGGCAGCTTTTACTCCGGGGGCTTCATCTGTGATCATGACTGCAACCTATCGACCCGCGATAGTTGCCGCTAGGGTTCCCGGATCACGCATCCGATGAGTTCGTACAACCTCCAGGCTGAGGCCTCGACGCTGACTGTTTCACGTGTCAAATCGGTTTCTTCGATTTTGAAAAGGTGGTTGTCAATGAATGTCGCAGACGCAATTACGGGTCGGCAGAGCACGCGCGCCTTCCTGGCAGACAAACCGGTGCCAAGGGAGACGATCGAGAAGATCCTCAAGGTTGCTGGGCGCGCGCCGTCTGGCTCGAACATTCAGCCTTGGCATGTCTGGGTCATCACAGGCGAACGTCAAAAGGCGCTGACAGCAGCCTGCATGGCTCGTCACATGGCGCATGACGAGTCGGAACGCGAATACAACTATTACCCAGTCGATTGGCGCGCGCCTTACATCGACCGGCGACGTGAATGCGGCTGGGGACTATATACGACGCTTGGTATCAAGAAGGGCGAGAAGCAAGCCATGCGCCAGCAGCATGGCCGGAACTACCAGTTTTTTGATGCCCCTGCCGGTCTCTTCTTCACCATTGAGCGCGAAATGGAGATCGGCAGTTGGTTCGACTGCGGGATGTTCGTTCAGTCGGTCATGTTGGCTGCGCGCGGTGAAGGGCTTGAAACGTGTCCGCAAGTCGCCTTCTGCAATTTCCATGACACTGTGATGGAACACATTGGTGCACCGGCTGATCAGATGCTGATTTGTGGAATGTCGATGGGGTATCCTGATCCCGATGCTGTTGCCAACAGCTTTCGGACGACGCGGTTGGAGCTTGGTGAGTATGCCACATTTGTGGGGGGCGACTGATAGTTGTTGTGGGTTTAGGCCCAACAATGATCCGTACGCCATAGGTTTTGGATTGGTCGTCGAGACGCGCACATAGGTTGACCGTGTCGCCGAGGACGGAACAATCGAAGCGCAAGTCCGATCAAACATTGCCGACGACGCAGTTGTCACTGTTGACGCCGATGCCGATGCGTAGAGGCACAAAGTGTATGCTGGCGGTCTCTGCTTTGACGCGACGCTGTTCGTTGAACGCGTCGAGACGCTCAATCATCTCGAGAGCCGCACTGCAGGCATTGGCTGCATGACCCTTGTCTTCGAGCGGCGCATTCCAGAACGCAACGATGGCGTCGCCAATGTATTTATCGATTGTTCCGCGCGCCTCAATTATGGCGTGAGAGAGCGGCGTAAGCTTGCTGTTGATTAGTGAGGTCAGTTCCTGCGGATTGTCGAGGTAGGTCTCTGAAATCGACGTAAAGCCGCGAATATCGGAGTTAGGCGTGCGTAGGACCCGTCGGGTGATGGTGACAGTCCAGGCGATGTGGCCGATTGCAGTTAGCGGGCAAAATCTTTCCGTGGGACGGTAGGGCAACCGTCCGCATCTATTCAATGAATAAATGGTCTATTGGCCATTATCGAGAACGCTACCGATACAGACCCTTTGCTATTGGTAAGCCAAAGGCCTGGATCATTGCGTCTGAGCCTTCGAAGCCTTTGGGGTGCGTTGCGCCATCATGCGGCTTACGGTCTTCTCTAATTCTGCTGGAGCAAAAACCGGCAGTGAACATATTTGGTTCGCGCAGGCGAATGCGGCTGCTTTTTCCATTGGGGGATACTGGACATCCGGATTGGGCATTTTACCTCTCGATGGATCCCAGCGGTCGATGCGGCGATAGACAAACGGTAACTTCATTGCTGCCTTGTGTAGCTCAAGAGCGGCTGGGTCGTCCGACTTGCCGATGATGGTAATGTGTGCCGGCTCAATGCCGAGTTCCTTATCTGCCAACACTGTGCCAAGCATAAATCGCTGCTGCCTGACAACACCTTCGCTGGCCAGGAACCGCATGGCCTGTTCCGCAACTTCGCGAAAACGTTTCGCTCCGTGTGTGCGATTGAGAAGGTTGGCTAGGCGGGCGAGTTGGATGTTCTGTTCGATGCTGACAAAAGGTTCTGAGAAAGCCGCTGCTTCTGCCGACGGCTTGACGCTCGAAATCCATCCGGCTTC
>JBCDBQ010000180.1:0-12239 GCA_039183375.1 Pseudomonadota bacterium | reverse complement strand
TTTTGGCTTGACGTTTGGCGCAGAACTCAATGAGCCTTGGCCAAGAGCGGCTGAAGTGGATATCGCAGCAACATGCTGGGCATCAAGCTCTGGCATCGCAAATGCGGAAGTGCAGAAGCAGAGGGGAAGGGAAAGCGCAAAGCTGCGCACAGGTACGCGGAAATACATAACTCAACTCCATACAGCAGATAGCGACGGAGGTAGAGCAACATGGTAAATAGACCCTTAACGAGCACATATCGAAAGAGCGAGATCAGTATCCAAACATGCACCGCGCCTTAACGTACATTCGCGATCACTGGCGCGGGGAACATCCACTAGCATGGTCCTTTTGGATCAATCTCGTCCTCATTCGGCTCATAATTTTTGGCCTCGAATTTCTCTTGCGCGGCTTTCTCGATCACACTGACTTTCTACTCGTTGCCGCCAAGTCAATCTTCTTCGTTGTATTCCACATCATCGTTCTGGGTTGGCAGATCGTCGGCACCGCCCGCGCCGCGGAATCGCACATGCAGGCAACTGGGTCGTCTTTTCTATTGTGGGCATGTTACGCGGGCTGTCTTGCAAGTCTCATCGCGACGGCCAATGTCGTACTCAGCACTAACAACCCCGTGAAGTCCTACGACTTCCTGCACACCTGGGCTGACGTTCAATCCGAACGTCGCAAGTCTCAATACAAACTCAGCCTCGACTTGAAGACCGGAACGATCTCATTCTCCGGCCAGTTCGTCATTGGAGTCCGCCGAGCCTTCAACCAAATACTGGAAGGGCCGAACCGCATCCAGAAAGTTGTTCTGGAGAGCCCCGGTGGAAGTGTTTATGAGGCGCGCGGCGTAGCCCGGCTGCTCGTTGCACATCGCCTCACAACCCACATTGAAAAGACCTGCGCTTCGGCGTGCACCCTCGTCTATCTGGCCGGCGAAAAGAGAACAATGTCACGCGCCGGACGTTTGGGCTTTCACAAGTACGACTTCAATTTCGTCAACAAGCAGCCGCACCCGATGATCAACCTGGCAGAGGAACACGCAGCCGATCGCCGCTTCATGAAGAGCCGTGGACTATCGGACGCATTTTTGGAGAATGTCTTCGCTCAGGCGCACTCGGAAATCTGGTTCCCACCAACAGCCAAAATGATAGAGGCCGGCGCGGTTCACTCGATCGGGGCAAATTAAGTTTCTTCATTTAAAGGTGCCTGGTTTTTCTGCTCCTTGGCACCTCGTGAAAACAAGCTGAACAGCATCGGTCCACACAGCCCGAGCACTGCGAGCACGAGGAAGAAGGCCGCCAGCGGCTGGGTCAGGATCAACCACCATTGTCCATCAAACATCTTCAGTGAGTTCTGCAGATTGGTCTCGACCATCTCACCCAAAATCAGGCCAATGGCGACTGGTGCAACGGCAAACCCAAAGCGCCGCATGAAGTAACCGATAACGCCGAAGATCAATACGATCCAGACATCAAGAAGCGATTGGTTCAGCGCGTACGCGCCGATGACGGATAGCGCAAACACGATCGGCCAAAGGATCGCCGTTGGCACCAGCGACACCCGCGCGAACAAACGAGCAGCATAAAGACCGAGGAAGAGGAACATGATGTTGGCCACCAGCATGGCACCAAAAATTGCATAGACCTTGCCGACCTGCTCGGTGAAGAGATAGGGACCGGGTCGTAAGCCGTGCACGAGCAGGCCGACAAGGATCACCGCGGTTGTTCCACTGCCTGGAATGCCAAGCACCATGGTCGGCACCATCGCACCTCCCGTAGCCGCGTTATTGGCAGCCTCAGCCCCTGCAATACCCTCGACGGCGCCTTTCCCAAACTCCTCCTTGTTTTTTGACCAGCGGCGCGCTTCGGAGTATCCAATCATCGAAGCAACAGTCGCGCCTTCCGCCGGCAACACACCGATGAACGTACCGATCCCGCAAGAGCGCAGAATCGTTTTCCAGATCTTCTTGTAATCCGCCATCGTCGGCAGTTGCACCGCCTTCATTGCAATCTGCTCAACGATCAGATTGAGACGCGTTGACTGCACCAGCAGCTCCGACATCGCGAATAGACCAATCATCACCGGAACAAAGTGCAGCCCCTCGTAGAGATCATAGTTGCCGAACATAAACCGTTCGATGCTCGTCGACTTATCGGCCCCGATAGTCGCCAGCCAGACGCCGAAGAGCCCACCAATCAGGTTCTTGACCGCCCCACCCGCCGAGATGCTCGCTAGCATCGACAGACCGAACAGCGTCAATGCGAAGTACTCAGGCGGCCGAAACTCATAAGCGACACGCGCCAGCAACGGCGCAGCGATGCAAAGCACAATGACCGAGAAGATGCCACCAACCGTGCTCGAGACCACGGCAATACCGAGTGCACGGCCGGCCTCGCCGCGTTGCGCCATCGGGTAGCCATCCAGGCAGGTGGCCGCTGCAGCTGACGTCCCAGGTGTGTTGATCAAAATCGCCGTGATGGAGCCGGCAAAAGTTGCCGACACATAGATCGTCGAGAGGACAGCGATCGCGTGGACCGGATCCATCGTCAGAGTGAATGGCAGTAGCAACGCCGCACCTGTCGTCGCGCCAAGTCCTGGAAGCGCACCGATGATGACACCGATGATCGTGGTCAGCAGAATCAGCAGGAGCAGATACGGGTCGGTCATCACCGACGCCATGGCGGCGATCGCTTCGGTCACTGTCTGTTATCCGTAGTAGAGTTCAGTGAGAATGCCACGTGGAAAGCGGATCTTGAGCACGAGATCGAATAGGAAGAATATCGTGACAGGCGTAACAAATGCCACCATCGCGGCCAACCAGTACCGCCGTTCCCCCCAGACGAGGCTCATCACAAAGATCACGACCATCAGTCCGACAAACATGTCGACGTAGGTCGTCAGCCCGTAGAACACCACCATCAATAACATCGTGATCCAGGTCTGCGGCATTTGACTCGGATGTGGCATCCGACCGCCGTTAACCAGCTGATAGATGAGAACGGCGTTAAGCAGCGCAATCAGCACCATCAGGAAAATGGGAAAAGATCGCGGCTGCATGGCCTCGCCAATAACAATCGCAGGTGCCGTATCGAGGTGGAGCGCAAAGTACGTCACGACCCCGCAAAAAGCGAAGATCACGAGCGGCACCAGCCAATCGCTAAAAGTGCGGGACTGCCGAGGATCGGCAGTCCCTTCTGTGTCGAACTCAGAGTCCATCTGGATCAGCTTACTTCAAGCCCATTTCCTTGATGGCAGGCTCGAACTCCTTGATCATTGATTTGATCTGAGCGCCCCAAGCCTTTGAGTCAGCTGGTGACGTGCTGTCGAGACCAGAAGCTTCGAGATAGGCCTGGTAGACCTTGTGCTTCATCGCTTTCATCAGACCCTTCTCAAGCGCTACAACCTTGGTTCCGTCTGTCTTCGCATGCGTGACAAAACCACGAACGGTTGACAGCACAACATCAATACCAAGTTCCTTGCCGGTCTTCGCCTTGGGGATTGGCTTCATGCGGTCAGTACCAAGAACGATGAGTGGGCAGATATCGCCCGTCTCGACCTGGGCAGCAGCCTCGGACAGGTTCAGTGTGCCGACGTCAACGGCGCCTGCAACGAGCTGGGTTGCAACTTCACCACCGCCCTTGAAAGGAACGATGGTCGGCTGCATAAGTCCGCCCTTCTTGGCAAAGATGTAAGCCGTGATGTGATCGATACCACCCACGTTCGTTGTACCGAACTTGAGCTTTTCTTTCTTCATCCCAGCAATCAGTTCTTCGCCGGTCTTGTACTTACTCTTCTTGCAGTTGACCATGAGGATCTGAGGGTCATTGGTGCCACGTGCAATCGGCGCCATCTCATCGACCTTCAGATTGGTCTTGCCCTTGGCCATCGTGATGGCGTGTCCGATCGTGAACGTCATGATCGTATGACCATCCGCTGGGCGACCCTTGAAGTAGTTCATCGCAGCAGCACCATTGCCGCCGCGCTTGTTGACAACGACCATATCCGACTTGAGGACGCGGCGTGCGCGCAACATCATCATGCGTGAGTTCACATCAGTACCACCGCCGGCACCAGCGTGCGTAATCACTTCGACGGTTTTCGATGGAAACTTGTCCTGCGCCACCGCGGTCAAAGCGACCGCCGAGACACCGGCAACCAGTGCCAAACCAAACTTTGTCAGTTTCATTGTTTTCCTCCCAGTTTTGCCTATCTTCGGCTGGCTTTTGTTTGGCCAGCCAGGCTCCTTTGATCGGGTTTACGTTCCGGCAACACCGGCTTCGCGCGCCCGCTCAACCAAATAATCCCTTCCTTCCAGCATCTGCTCGACAGTGCCCCAGCCGCACATATAGTGCCCATTGAAGCCCGCACCTTCGATCCGCTTGAACATGTCAACGAAGTCAACGGTGCCGGTTCCCGGGTGCATGTGGAGTTCGTATTCGCCATTGTTATCCGCAACGCGGATCTCGTCACACCGTTCCATCCCGATACCATCGACGAAGCCAGCGATACCAATTGGATCATAGTGAGCATGATTGATCGTGAATGCCCACTTGAGTTTCGGCGACTGGATCTGATCGAAGTACCAGATTGTCTCTTCCAGATTGTCAGGAAGATAGTGAACCTCGGCAAGCTCCGGCTCGCTGTTGAGGTTCTCGAGCTGCAGCAAGACATCTTTTTCTTCGGCATAGGCAACGACGCGCTTCAATCGATCAACGCTCGCCTGCTTACGGATCGCCTTACACGATGTGAAGTGATAGCCGCCATGCACTACAATCCACTCGGCTTTCAGCTTCACGGCCAGATCAATATAGGCCTTAAGATATTGATCGGTTGCATCGCGCAGGAAAGGAGAGATTTCAGCGACATTGACACCCGACAGCGTATGCAGACCAAGATGAATGTTGTTGGCTTCACAAGCTTCACGCACCGCCGCGCAACGCGCATCGTCGAAGCTCTCCATTGCGTTTGGTGCAATGTCCGTTTGCACATCAATATAGCGGACGTCATTCTTAGCGGCGAGCTTGATACCTTCTTCGACAGGCACCCGGCGAGCCAAATCAATACCGATCCGATCACGAAACGACATCACCCGGCCATCCTCGTTTCCGTGCCCGCTGCAGCGTTTTTGCTTGCCAGTGACGCCATCCGCGCACCGAGCAAGATAGCGTTACGGCTGGCACCCAGGTTCGCCATACCCTCACCTGCAATATCGTAAGCCGTTCCATGCGCTGGTGTGCAAACCGGGAAAGGATAGCCGCCAAGAAGCGTAACGCCCTTGTCGAAGCCGATCAGCTTCATCGCGATCTGCCCCTGGTCGTGATACATCGTCAGGACCGCATCGAATTGGCCATTGCGTGCCCGCACAAATACTGTGTCTGACGGATAAGGCCCGTCGCAACCGAGGCCACGACGCTTACCTTCTTCGACTGCCGGGCCAATCACGTCGATTTCTTCCCGCCCAAAATTACCGTTGTCGCCGGCATGGGGATTGAGCGCAGCCACGCCAATTCGCGGACTTTTTATACCGGACGCGACCAGCGACTGATGAGTCAAATCGATGTTTTCAAGAATGATGTCCTCGGTGATCAGACCTGCCACCTCGGAAAGCGGCACATGCGAGGTCACACGGGCATTCCAAAGCCCGTCAAGAATGTTGAATTCGCTTGCTTTGCCGTCGAATGAAAGGATCTCCGACATATAAACGATCTCGTCCTCGTAGGACGGATGCGCCAGCCGCATGGCGGCCTTGTTGAAGGGCGTAAAGCACACCGCGCCGACCTGGCCCTTATGACCAAGGTCAACAGCCATATTGAAGTTTGTGAGTGCTGACTGGCCGCCGGCCAATGAGATTTCGCCAAGTGTGACCTCGGCCGGATCAAGATGTGCGAGATCCCAGAACACGGTACCATCAGCCGCCAGCGCGTCGTCTTCAGACTTCACAACCGGCAAATCGAGCTTGACCTTGGCATGGCTCTCGCCCAACGCCAGAACCCGACGGTCGCCGATGACGATGAGTTTTGCTGCGCCGGCAACGACTTCGTCGGCCAAGAGGCCAGCGGTGAGTTCGGGACTGATCCCGCACGGATCCCCCATCGCCAATGCTAGTCTCGGAGCCTCGCGACCGCCCATCTTGCCTCCAAATCCCAAAACTTCATCCGGATGATGAAACATCGCTTACATACTGCATACAGTATGTAGTACACTTTGTTGCGCATGATCAAGCAGGATGCGGAGCCGCGCCGGCAATTTGGGTATTTCAATTGTCATGGCAGCAAAAACTGAGTTACGCAGGCGCCAGCCACATCGACCTGAAGGACACTGGGAAGAACGCGAAATGACTGATCTCGGCATACGCGATACACCAGTGCTAGGCGGCGCCATTCAACGTCGGACCCTTCACGATGAGGTCGTCGACCGTATGCGTGATATGATCATCGAAGGGCATCTCCACGCCGGTGAACGCATCAACGAAACAGAGCTATGCCGCCAGCTCGGCGTATCCCGTACGCCTGTTCGCGAGGCAGTCAAAACGCTCGCGAGCGAGGGATTGATTGCTGCGGTACGCAACAAAGGCGCCATCGTAAATCGCCTTGGCGCCGACGAAATCCTACAGATGCTCGAAGCAGCGGCAATGATCGAAACACACGCAGCACGCGTCGGGGTTGAGCGCGGCAGCGATCACGAGATAGCTGCGATCGCCAAACTGCACGAGGAGATGCGGACGCTGTATGAAGCACGCGATCGTCTGCCCTACTACAAACTCAACCAAGCGATTCATACGGCTATCGTTGCGCTTGCCCACAATGAGACACTCAGTGCGATGCATGAAGGCTTGCAAAAGCGTTTGCGCCGCATCCGATACGTCGGAAACGAGAAACCGACATCGTGGTCCGGCGCCATGCGTGAGCACGAGTTGATGATTAGTGCGCTTACCGCTCGCAATGGTGAGAGCCTTGCCAAGGCGATCGGTGAACACTTCGACAAAACCAACGAACGCATCGTCCAGTATCTGCAAGCCGCGGAACCCGCGGACGATATCTGAGCAGTAAGGCCTCCACGCTCCAGACAGCCGACCAACGCGAAAGATCGAGATGACCAAATGGAGCTATTGATCCTTCTCATTCTGACGATGCTTGTTGAGCCAGTTCGCTTCTTTGTCACCGCCGGTCTCGTATTTGCCTGGCGGACGCTCATTACAAACCCTCTTTCACTCGTCATACTGACGGCAGCTGGCAGCGCCATCATCATGGCTATCCTGTTTTCAATCTCTCAGGGCACCTTCAGTGAAACCCAATTCGCGCTTAGGTTGATCACAGGAATAGTTGCAGGTGGAATTCACGCCATGATCGTTTGGTGGTTGTTGAGGGTATTCGGCTACATCACCTGAACGCCCACCATTTGTTTGGGCTCAAGTACACGGCGCGTGGCGCGTGGCTGATTTCATCGAATTCTCCGCTGCGTCTATGACGCGTTGGCCTCTTTCATGGAACTGTCATATGCTGATTGAGACGCGGTAGAGGATCGCGTCCGCACTCTTGTCCCAGAACACGGAAACATAAAGACAATGTGAGTGTAATGCTATCGCCGTGCATGATAACGAAGGCGATCGGGGAACAGCACACCAGCAGGAAAGATCCATACGTGAACATTGAGTTCAGGGCTCCAAAAGCCCAGCACACACTCGGAAAATTCGAAGATCCGAGCTGGACGGCGACGGGCGAAAAACGTGCCGAAGTCAGCCTCCAGAGTTTAGAGACGCTGTGGATCAACACTGGCACGTTGTGCAACATCGCATGCGTGAATTGCTACATTGAATCCAGCCCGTCGAACGATCGTCTCGTCTACATCACGGCTGAGGAAGTTAATGCGCTTCTCAATGAGGCGCGAGTACTTGGCATTGGCACGCGCGAAATCGCCTTCACAGGCGGCGAACCGTTTATGAATCCAGACTTCATGGCAATGCTGGAGGACGCCCTCAGCCAGGGCTTTTCAGTACTGGTGTTGACCAACGCAATGCAACCGATGCAGCGCCCGAAGATCAAGAAGGAACTGCTGCGCCTCAATGAACTCTATGGCGCGGCCATGACGTTGCGCATCAGCCTGGATCACCACTCCCAGATCCTGCATGAAAGCGAGCGCGGACCCAAGACATGGGAAAAGGCGCTTACTGGACTGGATTGGCTTGCTGAAAATAATTTCTCGTTGGCCATCGCAGGCCGCACATGCTGGGACGAGACCGACAAAGACTCCCGCGACGGTTATCGAGCATTAATCGCGAAGCACAATTGGCCGATCGATCCGGACGATTATCAACGTCTGATGTTGTTACCGGAGATGGATGGCAAGCATGATGTTCCAGAGATCACGACAGCATGCTGGGACATTCTAGGCAAAAGTCCTGCCGACCAGATGTGTGCAACCAGCCGAATGGTCGTCAAGCGCAAAGGCGCAACTGCGCCCGCCATCGTACCTTGTACATTGCTGCCCTACGACGAAGCCTTTGAGATGGGTTCGACACTTGAACAATCGCTGAAGGCAGAAGGCGGAATGTTCGCCAATGGCGCTGTCAAACTCTGCCACTCGCATTGTGCAAAGTTTTGCGTGTTGGGTGGTGGCAGCTGCTCCTAGGTCGAAGCAGCTGCTCAATAACTAACGGACTCAGTTCTTGTTAACGAGCGCGTCTCGGATCTCTTTCAGATAAGTCTCAGAAGCGGGTGGTTCGGCTGGCTCGGCCGGTGCCTCTTCCTCTTCCTTCCGCAATGAGTTTATCAACTTGACCAGGAGGAAGACTGCCCAGGCTACGATCAGAAAGCTGATAATATTATTTATGAACGCGCCGACATTCATTGTGACGGCATCTTTGGCACCGAGTGTTCCTTTCAGCAGAATTTTTATCTGACTAAAATCAACGCCGCCCATCGCCAATCCAATTGGTGGCATAATGATATCTTTGACGAGCGATTGAACAATCGTGCCGAAAGCTCCGCCGATGATAATACCAACGGCCATATCAACCATGTTGCCTTTGACGGCAAACTCCTTGAATTCATTTATTATTCCCATTGCGCGCTCTCCTCTAAGCTTAAGCGTGACGCCGTCTCAACCCCTCTGTGATCCGAATCAGGCTCGACCGGAAGCACCTTGCGCCCGATGATTGCCAAAGCAACGAAGAAAGCGCCAGACGAAAGGCGTGGCTGTTGAAAGAAACTGTTTTCTGTGCACGTGAGAAGTCGATCGCCAAAATCTAAATGCTGAGAATGAGCCAATAAGTTTTGGCTTGCCTCCATCAGCCGCCTGGCGATACTGGTTTACCGACGCAGCGCAGGCACTTAGCTATTGAAGTCATTAGCAAAACCGCCTCTCAGACCTCGACGATGCAGCCCAAATGCTTGACGGCCAACTCATCTGGACACTCGCAATTGCCTACCTCGGCTTGCTGTTCCTCGTTGCGTGGGTCGGCGACTATTGGCTCCGCTCTCGCCAACGCAGCGGCGGCCGACCACTGATTTATGCGCTATCGATAGCCGTCTACTGCTCGTCATGGACTTACTTCGGTAGCGTCGGCTGGGCCTCGACTACAGGCTATGACTTCCTTGCCGTCTACATCGGCCCCATTCTGATGTTCACCATCGGTGCGCCAATAATCCTACGCACCGTGCGCCTCGCCAAGGCACAGAACATCACATCGGTGGCGGACTTCCTGGCGGCGCGCTACGGCAAAAGTCCGGTCGTCGCCGGGCTCGTCACCTGCGTATTGGTTGCCGGCACCCTGCCCTACATCGCGCTGCAGATGAAGGCGATTGTCGTCTCGATTGAAACTCTGGGCTATGGCGGCCCGACTTCGATCGCGACCTCGATTGAATCGCCACCGGTTGTTTCAGCCCTACCGATTGAGATCGGACTTGCTATTACGCTTGCTCTCGCACTCTTCACGGTCCTGTTCGGTACCCGGCATATCGATGCGACTGAGCACCAAGACGGTCTAATGCTCGCCATCGCCGGCGAGTCACTGATCAAACTGATGGCGTTTCTGGCCGTCGGCTTCTTTGTCGTTTTCTATGCTTTCGGTGGCCCGCTAGCTTTTATCGAGGCATTCCAAACCAATCCGGAAACACAGCACCTACGCAATGTTTCCATCAGCGGCAGCACGGCTCTGACGGTTGGTCTGTTGAGCTTCATTTGCATTCTTCTCCTACCGCGCCAGTTCCACGTGACTGTGGTTGAAAACCATTCCGAACAAGAGATCCGCCGCGCAACTTGGTTGCTACCGCTGTATCTCGTTCTCATCAATTTGTTCGTGGTGCCGATCGCAGCGGCCGGCCTCATTCTCATTCCGCAGCACGACGCGGTCTCGGACATGTTCGTTTTGTCCGTGCCCATGTCACAAGGCGCCAGCGCGATAACAACAATTGCATTTGTCGGCGGTCTGTCTGCCGCCACCGCAATGGTCGTTGTCGAGACCGTCGCGCTGTCGATCATGGTTTGCAACGGCTTCGTCGTTCCACTGCTGTTGCGCCAAACCAGTACCGGGCCATTCTCCCAGTATAATTTCCCACGCTTCTTGCTCTATGTCAGACGCGCATCAATCGTTGCCATCCTGCTGATGTGCTATGCGGTCTATCGCACTGTCGGCGGCGTCGGAAATCTCGCCGCCATCGGCCTTATTGCTTTCGCAGCCATTGCACAACTTGCTCCGGCCTTTTTTGGTGGCTTGGTTTGGCGCCGAGCAACCGCCAGCGGAGCGATAGCCGGCATCCTGGTCGGAACAATAGTCTGGGCCTACACGCTGGTAATTCCCTGGATCGTGCAGGCCGGCTGGATGCCATACACCCTGCTGACCAATGGACCGTTCGGCATCGCATTCCTGAAACCGCAAGCCTTGTTCTTTGTCGAGTTTGAGCAACTGACCCACGGCGTATTCTGGAGCCTCGGTGCAAACATTACAGCCTATGTGGCGGTTTCCTTATTGCGCGCGCAAGAACCGATCGAACGGCTCCAGGCACATGTCTTTATCGTCAACGAAAACGTAGAACCTGTACCGCAGCACTCATTCCGCCTGTGGCGGAGTTCAATCACCTTGGGCGACCTGCGCACAACAGCAGCTCGTTATCTCGGCGAGCAGCGCGCAGAACGTTCGTTCGGAGATTTTCTCAAGGACAACAACCTCTCCGATGATCCAAAAATGGAAGCGGACATTCAGACGCTTCGATTCACTGAACGGCTGCTGTCACGGGCAATTGGTGCCGCTTCAGCCCGCCTCGTCCTGTCGCTTCTGCTGCGACGCGGTGATGTCGGCAGCCAGTCAGCGTTGCGCTTGCTGGATGATGCCTCAGAAGCACTTCAGTACAATCGCGACCTCCTGCAATCAGCGCTTGATCAGGTACGCCATGGGATCAGCGTCTTCGATAGCAACAACAAGCTAATCTGTTGGAACAGACAGTTCCGCCAGCTGCTGGAGCTACCGCCTGACCTTGGTCGCGTTGGTGTTCCGCTTGACCGGATACTGAGGGCCTGTGCCGAACGCGGTGATTTCGGCCAAGGCAATGTCGACAACCTGGTCGCCAATCGCCTGACGCAGATGGCGCTCAAGCAACAAACATTTCAGGAACACTTTAATGGCGGTGAGAAAATCATCGAGTTTCGAACCACCAGCATGCCGCAAGGCGGCATTGTTACAACCTATCTCGACATCGGTGACCGTGTGCGCTCAGCCAATGCGTTGGAACGCGTAAACCTTACGCTCGAACAGCGTGTACGTGAGCGAACCGCTGAACTCGTCAAAGTCAACGACGCACTAGAACAAGCCAAGCGCAAAGCCGATGAACTCAATCTCGACAAGACCCGCTTCATTGCTGCAGCGAGCCACGACATCCTTCAACCCATGAACGCAGCACGACTTTACACAAGCTCACTGCTTGAACGCAGCCTGCCCCCGGACGAAGCCAGGATCGCCCAGAGCATTGACGCATCGTTGGTCGCTGTCGAAGAGATATTCCAAACACTCGTTGATTTATCACGGATGGATGCCGGCCGGCTCGAAGCAGATATACAGGCCGTTAATCTCGCCACGATGCTGGAGCGTTTGCGGGTCGAGTTTGATCCGATTGCCCGTAACAAGGGACTTGAGTTTGCGATCGTCAACTCATCTAGCTGGGTGCGCTCAGATCCCAAGCTGCTTCACCGCCTGCTGCAGAACCTGGTCTCAAATGCCATCAAGTACACCAACGCGGGCAGAATTCTATTGGGCGTCCGA
>JBCDBQ010000179.1:0-12246 GCA_039183375.1 Pseudomonadota bacterium | reverse complement strand
TCCAGCATGTCATCGAATAGCTGGCGGAGTTCATCGTCCACGCGCTCCACCGGCTCAGACTCCTGCCTGAGCATGGGATCGGGAAGAGTTATAATATCGAGTTTAGCCATGGCGCTGACATAGGCGAGGCAGGAGAGAGGGTCAATGTCATCAATTGCCGTAGGCGAAACGACGGGCGCCCGATCGTCTATTCGGAGCCGAACCTGCCTACGTCGTCGAGCGCGATCGCTGTTTTTCGCCTGTCGGCCTCCTGGAGAACCAATGGCGGATGGCATGGCGACCAATCAGGCTCAGTATCTTGTAGCCGGCCATCACCGTTCCGCGCACCGTGCCTGAGACTTTCGATTCGCCGATGCGCCGCCGATAACGCGCCGGCACCTCAATATACGTGAGATCCTCTTCGATCGCGCGGATCTGCATCTCGACTGTCCATCCGTAATCGCGGTCGCGCATGCCGATTTGCTTCAAGGCCGAAAAGCGAATAGCGCGAAACGGACCGAGGTCTGTGAACTTCGCGCCCCAGATGAGACTCATCAAACGGGTGGCAAGCCAATTGCCAAAGAGTTGCTGAGGCGTGAGAGCGCCCGTTTCGCGTTCACCAATGGAGCGCGACGCGATAACCATGTCACAGCTTCCAGCGGCGATCGGATCCACGAGCTGATCCATATCCTCCGGATAGTCGCTCAGATCACCGTCCACGAACACGACAATATCTATTGCGTCCAGTTCGTCGATGGCAGCGAGGCAGGCCGCGCCATATCCGCGTTCTGGCTGATAGACAACTGTTGCACCGGCTTGCTGCGCAGCAGCAGATGTACCGTCTGTCGAACCGTTGTCGGCGACGACAATGCGGTCCACCCACCATGGAACTTCCTTGATGACCTGCGCAATCGCTTGCTCTTCATTGAGAGCCGGGAT
Organism: Pseudomonadota bacterium; assembly: GCA_039183375.1. Taxonomy (GTDB): domain Bacteria; phylum Pseudomonadota; class Alphaproteobacteria; order Rhizobiales; family Hyphomicrobiaceae; genus Tectiglobus. Next base: position 11,328 of record JBCDBQ010000179.1, on the reverse strand, counting down.
CACCACAGCGATACTGCACCCGTTACGCATCAGCCTGCCAAACTAGTGGTTGGCGCCAGATGTTCCATCCATCAACGGCCAAACCAAGCCAAATCGGTATCCATATCCACCACAGCACCCAGGCATTAAACAATTCGTAGTTGCCGAGCGCCGAGAAGTGGAAGGACAGATAGTACAGGGGCAGGGTCGCGGTCATAATCAAAAGACCGTAAAGTGGAAAGAACGGGAGCAGGATAATCACCCAGGTGCCATACCAGGGAAACTGTGCCGGACTGAGAAGAAACATGGCAACGATCACGACAGCATAGCGCTGCATAACATCATGTTGATCAAGATATCTTGGACGTGACAGCGCGATTGCCAGTAGGCCGACGATGGCTGCAAAGACCAGACGGACGGCCGATCCGATAGTCTCCTTGTCCAATCCGAAACCCGAAAAGATTGTGACGGCGAGCCCGTTCGTGTTTTGAAAAAGTGCACTATTCGTCTGCCAATGCTTTGCGAATGCGACGAAGCCAGAGCTCTCGTCGATACCACCGAGCAATGGCCAAGCGATCCAGGCCAACGACAAAACTCCGAAAATCAATAGGGCAGTCAGCAATCTTCCAGGGGATTGCAGAAGCGGTCTGAGCATTAACGGGACGAGCATTAACGGCCAAAGCTTTGTTCCGACCGCAAATGCCAAGGTCACCGTTCCCAAGACATAGCGATGTTGAACTGCCAGATAGACTGCGAGTAGCAGCGTCGGCAGCAGCAGAAACTCCATATGCGCCGAGTTTATGAGTTCCTTGATGACCAGCGGATTCCACCAATAAAGAGCACTCCAAAGTGGTGATCGGCCGCATTTCTGTAGCAGCAGCAGGATCAGAGCCACCGTTACGACTTCCGCGATGACACCAAGCAATCGCCAGCCCAACAGGCTCCATGGCTGCAATTGATGGGCGACGGCAAACCAGAACTGGGCGACGGGTGGATATATGGTCTTGAGTTGTGGATGATTGACCCGCTCGATCACGGCGCCTGACTCGGCGGCCAGCTGTTGCAGCGGCTCGGGTGCCTTCACGTCAAACACATTGTTTGGCGACCGTGCATAAGGATTGTAGCCGGATGCAACAACGCCGCCATCCCAAAGATAGCGGTAAAAATCATCTTCCAGTGCTGGCGTTGAAACAAGCATTGCGAGCCGCAAGAGCAGACCGAAAGCCAAGACGAAGTATAGAAGTCCGATCCTCTCGTGGCTGCGCGTTCTTATCGACCACGGAATGATCCAGGCCAGGCTTGCGAACACGATACCAATCATCAAGCTTGCGACTGCAAGCGGTACGGCAGGGATCTCAGTTAAGTTGAGATGCCAGGAGAAGCGGTCGGCATAATATATGAGAGCTGCTGTCGCCAAGGAGAGAGCGATTGCAATCACGACCCAACCAGCCAGCGGCCAATCGCGAGACTCGTCCTCAGACATTGCGGCCACGATCGAAGTGGCGCATCAGGGCTGCGGTGAGAATTGCACCGGCACACAGAGCCGCGACGTCAACGACTGGGCTTGCCATCTCAGCGCTGAGCAGTGCCAGCAGACCGAGCGTGATGTTCAAGCCAAGGATCCTGTTGGTGACTTCTGGAACGCGAAAGCCACGTTGAACGGCAAGCTGGTAAAAATGGGAACGATGGGCTTCATGGAGTGTTTCGCCTCGCTTCCAGCGGCGGTAGAGCGTGATCGTCGCGTCGGCTAGGTAGTACAAGGGAAGCAGGAGCGCCGCAGCAATGAAACCCTCGGCTGCAACAACAATCAACATCCATCCGGTCAGGGCGCCGATTGGCAGGCTTCCAACATCTCCCATAAAGGCTGAAGCGACATGCTTGTTGAATGGAATGAAGCCGATCAACGCGCCGACAAGAGCCAGCGCGACAGGGCTGACGTAGCTGCCGATTGGCGTTGCGAGGTTCGCAAACAAGAGAACAACACCAAACGAGACACAGCTCTTCTGCACGACGGTGATGCCGTCAATGCCATCCATGAAATTTGTGAGGTTAATGAACCAAACCAGACCGATAACCAGACCTGCTGTCTCAAGCCATTGGGGAAGCACAGGGAGAATCTGGCCTTGTTCGGGCCTTGCAATGACGACCAGATAAGCCGAGATCACTTGAATGATCAGTCGCAGCAATACCGGCAAAGGGTGAACATCGTCGACGGCTCCAGTGATGGCGAGCAGAACCAGGGCCACAGCCAAGAGGAGCTGCCAGTATTCCTGCTCACCCAGCAGATAGCTAAGCAACAAGACCGCAACCGGGATTGCGATGATTGCTACGCCGGCACCCTGCGGGGTTGGTTGGGTATGGCTGGAGCGGGCATTGGGTCGAGCCAACGCGTAGCGTCGCAGCACCGGCATCAATGCTGCGATTATTAGCGCCGACAGTATTGCGGAGGCCAGCAACAGCCCAAATCCGCTCAGGACATTCAATCCGCTGGCTAGCACAGCAGCCCACTCACCGAAGAAGACCTCTCAAATAGCGAGCTAAATTGGCATAGCGGGTGGGCCGGCGTCTTCCGGAACTATGGTCGCAGCAATGACCGAGGCTCTGAAACAAGCATCGGGCTTAGCAGGACTGGAGTTGCGCCTGCTTAGAGCCTGCTGCCCGCTCATAGTCGGATCGTTCTCTCCCCTACGATCCATGGCAGCAATTGGGCGATGTTCTTTGCATCATCGAGCGCGCGGTGATGTTGCCCAGCAAGTTCGACGCCACATAACTGCAGTGCCCTGGCCATTCCAAAACGCTTCTTGGAATTCTGCCGGACTGAGAAGAGCTCCTTGAGGTTCGCATGCGGCGGCATTGTATAGGGCCGGCCGTGCATTGCGCAGTCCTGCTCGAGTTGCCGGCGGTCATAGGCGCCCCATGAACAAAATGCCGCCGTTGCTGCGCTCTGGCCAATCCAATCTTCGAAGGCGCCAAACACTTCGAAGAATGAACCTGCGTCACTGACCATCGCCTGAGAGATGCCGGTCAATTCGGTGCAAAAGTCCGTCAGAACCGGATTTCTGACCGGCCGGATAAAGCACTGATACTCGGTGACGATTTGAAACTGCTTGGTCTCCACAACGACGGCGCCAATTTCAATCGTTTCCATTTTGCCTGGCGGGATCGCGGGATCGCTTGAGCATGTGGCTTCTAAGTCGACAATCAGCAACGTCGAGAATGACGCCAAATCATCTAGGTCGAGCATCGTCATGCCAGCAGATCCGAATAACCATTGGGTTGTTTGAGTCGGGCCTAAGCCATCGCATCAATCCTCAATATGCAGACATTGCTGGAGCGAAGTGCGCAGCTCAATGGATTGTGTGAGGACCATCCAACCAATCAACATCGGCGGCAGCGTCCTTGAACGTCTCCTCGCGCGGCTGATAGCCTTCGACGAGATCGCATAGTATGCGGCGGACCGCTTGTGTGTCGTACGCATCCATCGCCGTTTTTAGCGCCAAGAGTTCATTCGCTAGCTCATCTCGCTCAATGAAAGGTTCGTCCTGACGCATAATACGTGGGTGCTGCGTATCCGTGGTGTCCTCACCCAGTTGTAACTCCTCAAACAGCTTTTCACCCGGTCTCAAGCCGACAAATTCAATCTCCACGTCGCCTTCGGGGTTGTTCGCATCTCGAACATCGCGGCCCATGAGACGAACCATGGAGCGTGCCAGATCAGCGATGCGAACTGGTTCGCCCATCTCCAAAACGAAGACTTCGCCGCCTTGCGCCATCGCACCAGCCTGCAAGACCAGTTCTGCAGCCTCAGGAATGGACATGAAATAGCGGATGATTTTCGGATGGGTAACGGTGACCGGGCCGCCGGCCTCAATCTGTCGGCGAAACCTCCTCACGACGGAGCCGGAGCTGTCGAGCACATTACCGAACCGCACCATGGTGAAAACCGTCGGCGAGCTTGGGTCGGAGGCCTCAGCCTGAAGCACCAACTCCGCCAACCGCTTGGATGCGCCCATGATATTGGTTGGACGGACAGCCTTGTCCGTCGAAATCAAAACCATGCGCTCAACCCCAGCGCGCTTTGCCATAGCGGCGATGGATTTGGTACCGAAGGCGTTGTTGGTCAACCCCATCATGGGATTGTCTTCAACGATCGGAACATGCTTGTAGGCCGCAGCATGATAGATCGTTTCAACCTGGTGGCGTCTCAGGATCTCGAGAACGCGACGTTCGTCGAGCACCGAGCCCAAAACAGCGTAGACTTTCGGTTGATCACCATCGGCGAGGTTATCACGGATCTCGCTTTCAATTTCGTACAGCGCGGCCTCTGATTGCTCAAATAGAACAAGTTGATCCGGTTTTTGACGTATAACCTGCCGGACGAGCTCGGAGCCGATGGAGCCACCGGCCCCTGTCACCATTACCGACTTGCCCGTGATATTGATGGTCAATAGGCTCGTGTCAGGCGGAACAGGGTCGCGACCCAAAAGGTCATCGACATCAACTGATCGCAAATCGCTTGCGGTCACCCGACCGGCCGCGAAGTCTTCAATCGCCGGCAGGAGTTTCACCCGGACTGGATAAGCCTGCAGCCAGTTTAGAATTGCCTTGCGCTCTCTGCGCTGGGCTTCAGGCATCGCCAGAATGACTTCTTGAACGCGTTCACGCTCGATCAGCTTCGCGAGTTTTTCCGGGCGGTAGATTTTTTGGCCACTTACGTATTGGCCCCAAAGATTACTTGAGTCTTCGAGGAAGCCAACGGGTCTCGCCTCGCCGGTCCGCTTGAGAGCCTCAAGCAACTGAACCCCGGTTCGCCCTGCGCCGTAAATGACCACCGCCGGACGTTCCTGTTTTGGCACGGGAATAGGGATCCCAGCGCCACGTAACAACAGCGCTGCCATTTGGCGGGTGGAATAGATCATCCCCATGCCCAGAACCCCGTAGAGCAGGAGAACCGACCGAGGCACACCCTTTACACCGGAAAGGACGATCGCGAGCGCCCAGATGAGAACGGAAAGGGCAACACAGACCGCGATTGCTGTCGTTCCTTTATGACCAATGTAGCGTGTCACCAAGCGGTAGAGGCCGAACCAGGCAAATGTCGCCACACCGATGCACGGCGCCGCCATCAGCATCAGCAGAATTGTCTGATCAGGGGGAACGTATAGCTCGGCCAACCGGAATGACATCGCCAGCCACATGGCAAATGCGAGTATCAGGAAGTCCATCGCAACGAGGACGGCACGCTTGTTGAAGCGCGGCAAGCCAACCAGCCAAGTGCCAAGCCTGACGACAAACGCGCGTAAGCGGTCACGCATATTATTTTTCTTGTCAGGGTCCAAAGTGCTAACCAGCCCCAAAACTCAACAACCGAGGGCGATGTAGCACGATCTGCATGGACTGTCCTTGTTCATTAGACTTTCCCACACACCGATAAGCGAAAACTACGATCTTATCTGCCCGATTTCCGCTTCCGTTAGGCCAATTTCGCTGAGTACCGTGGCGGTGTCGTGGCCGACCGGCCTGGCGCCATGGCGGACAACTCCCGGCGTACGACTGAATCTCGGTGCTGGTGATGGTTGTGCGATTCCGTCAACGTCCACATAGGCGTTGCGGGCGACATTTTGTGGGTGGTCGGGGGCCTCAGCAAACGTCAGAGCCGGTGCGAAGCAGACGTCCGTTCCTTCAAGAATATCAACCCACTCGTCTCGTGTTTTGCTGAGAAACACCTCCTCCAACCGCAACCGCATTTCAGGCCAGGTCGACTGATCGAGCCGGGTTTCGGCCAGCTCTGGCGGCAAATCGAGTTTTTCTAGGAGTTCAGCATAAAACTGCGGTTCCAGTGAGCCAATCGTGACGAATTTACCATCTTTGGCTGCATATGCTCCGTAGTGATGGGCGCCACCGTCGACAAAATTCGATGATCTTTCGTCGTTCCAGAACTGGTTCGCGCGATATGTTGAGAAGATTCCAGCCAAAATCGAGGTGCCCTCCGTCATGGCGGTATCGATCACCTGGCCCTGCCCTGAGCTTTTGGCCTCCAGGAGGGCCGCCAGCACACCTGTAATCAGGAACATGGCGCCGCCGCCATAGTCGCCGATAAGATTGAGCGGTGGGGTTGGTGGCCGATCCCGGTCTCCCATGGCATGCAGAGCCCCGGTCAACGCGATGTAATTGATGTCGTGACCGGCCGACGACGCCAAGGGCCCCGTCTGTCCCCAACCCGTCATTCGGCCGTAAACGAGCTTTTTGTTGTGGGCTGCACAATCTTCCGGCCCCAGGCCCAGCCGCTCCATAACGCCCGGCCGAAAGCCCTCAATCAAGACATCCGCGCTCGCAATCAACTTCTGGGCCGCAGCCTTTCCTTGTTCCGATTTTAAGTTCAGCGCAACGGATCGCTTGTTGCGACGCGTGACGTCATTATCCATCGCCCAGTTGGGATCCCCTCCGGGGCGGTCAATGATGATCACGTCTGCACCGAGATCCCCCAGGATCTGCCCAGCCAGCGGGCAGGGGCCGATACCCGCCATTTCGACGACACGGATTCCGCTCAACGGTCCAACTGTTTGTTGCTCCATCGCCGATTACCTTCCCGATTCTGCTCGATTAATGGTGCCGCTTCGGCCTGCTCTTCAGCCGTCAAAGTAGATCCCAGGCCGCGTGATCCACGCCTTAACCATTCGTCAACCAATTCATTAACGAGGGATTATCCTATTCGACTTAATATCCGTGGCAAATAGGCTACAAAGATCACACACAGGCCATGATGAACGGCTCGTTCGGCAACAATAGAACAAATACTCTATTGAACGAATACTCCTCCCTGCTCGGCGATGCAGTCCTGCGTCGGCGCGCGCGCTCGGCGGAACAGTCAGCTCGACTCGAAGCCGAGATGGCGAGCCGGGTAAAGTCCGAATTCATAGCAAACATGAGCCATGAGCTCAGGACACCGCTGAACACGGTGATCGGGTTCTCGAAAATTCTTTCGAGACACAAGGATGCGCCGATCACGGACGAAGACGTCGTCCAGTATGCTGAACTCATCCACGACTCGGCAGGCCAACTCCTCGCGATTATCAACGACATCCTCGACATCTCGAAGATGCAGAGCGGGCGCTATACGCTCGACCACAATGAATTTTCGTTAGCTGACGTTGCAGATGCAGCCGTTGAAGGCCTGCGGTCATCGGCCAAAGACGCGGACGTTGAGATGAGTTGCACCACCGACAAGCAACTCCCTCCGATTCGTGGTGATGCCGCGAAGCTGAAGCAGGTTCTGACAAACATCATTTCAAACGCGATCAAATTCACACCCGCTGGTGGCGAAGTTGCCGTGCGCATGTCCCGGCTCGCCGATGTCGGCGTCTGCATTCATGTCACCGATACAGGTGTTGGCATGACGGAAGAAGAAATCGACATCGCGTTGACCCCGTTTGGCCAGGTCGACGGCTCCCATACGCGCTGGCGCGAGGGCACCGGGCTCGGTCTTCCCATCGCACGCGCGCTCGTCGAACTGCACGGTGGGGAAATCCTTATTCAAAGTGAAAAGAGCCAGGGAACAGAAGTCACGATCACGTTGCCGTCTCGCAACCTCGTCGCGACCCTTGATCCAGAAATTGCTGCGGAAATAAAGGCTTCAACTCCGCCCAAACATAACAACCGCTTGGAAGGTAAAGATGTCTGAGATGGCGACCGCAAAGTCCATTGTATCAAGCCCGGTACATGATGGCTCCATCGGGCGCATTGTGTCTGTCACGGGATCGAAGGCCATTGTGCTTCTCGACAACCAGAACAATGGTGCAGCGCTGAAGCTTTCGGAGCGCCCCGAGATGGGTACTCTGATGGCTATCCCTCAGGCCAACACGACCGTTCTGGCGATTGTGTCGGCTTTGAGCGTCCCGGTTCCTGCGCAGGGTGATAACGACGTCGAGATCTGGATCGCGGAGCTTGGGCTCGTTGGTGAACTGCGCAACAGTGACGATGGAAAGAGCGCCTCATTCAATCGCGGCGTTACCGTTTATCCGTCGCTTGGCGACCGCGTTCGCGTTGCCTCAACAGAGCAGCTGCAGTGCGCATTCTGCGGTGACATGTCTGGTTCAGTCCGCGTCGGAGGGATCCGTCAGGACTCAACGATCCCTGCGATGGTCAAGGTCGACGACCTGCTCGGCAAGCACTTCGCCATTCTCGGCACAACAGGCACCGGTAAATCCTGCACGACCGCATTGATCCTGCGGGCAATTCTGGAACAAAACCCCAACGCACACATCGTGCTGCTCGACCCGCACAACGAATATGCGACCGCCTTCAAAGAGTGGGGCGAAGTTATCTCGCCACGCAATATGCAGCTGCCCTACTGGCTGCTTAACTTTGAAGAGCTGGTTGAGGTTCTGATGGGTGGCGCAGACCACTACAAATCAGAAATCGAAATTCTCCAAGAACTGGTCCCGATTGCCAAGTCCAACTACCAGTCCGGCCGTTCGAACAAGGATGGTCAGTCGCTGCGCCGAGGTGGCGAGGCGGGTCGCTTTACGGTCGATACACCGGTTCCCTACCGGATGTCAGATATCCTTGCGATGATCGACGACCGGATGGGCCGTCTTGAGAACAAGAAGGACCTGCATCCGTATCGCCAGCTGCGTCAGCGGATAGAAATGATCAGCCAGGATGGCCGCTACGCCTTCATGTTCGGCCAGCTCACCGTCTATGACGGCATGGCGCAAATCCTCGGACGGATCTTCCGAGTACCGGTCAATGAGAAACCGATTACCATTCTCGAACTGACAGGCTTGCCGAGTGAGATCGTCAATGTTGTTGTCTCGGTCCTGTGCCGGATGACGTTCGACTTCGCACTTTGGGGCGAAGGGCACATCCCAGTGACGCTGGTGTGCGAGGAAGCCCACCGATACGTGCCGGCCAAGCAGGATTCTGGCTTCGAACCATGCCGCAGATCGATTGCTAAGATTGCCAAGGAAGGCCGCAAGTACGGTGCTTCGCTTTGCATCGTAACCCAGCGACCAGCTGAGATCGATCCGACAATACTGTCTCAGTGCAACACAGTGTTTGCACTCAGAATGTCGAACGACCGAGACCAACAAATCGTGCAGTCGGCTGTCTCTGATACAGGTTCGGGCCTGTTGGAATTCTTGCCGGCGTTGGGTCAGCGCGAAGCTATTGCTTTCGGCGACGGCGTCACGTTGCCCGTGCGGCTCCGCTTCGACATGTTGCCGCCAGCAGCATTGCCACGGTCATCTACGGCCCGCTTTAGCGAAAAGTGGCAAAGCTCACTCGGCGATGAGGACTTCCTCGACCGACTTGTCGAGCGATGGCGTGCATCTGGCGGTGGTGCGACCGGTGATGATCTGGACCAGAACGCCATGTTGGCCGATGCCATGGGTATTTCTAGTTCTGCCGAAACTGCGTTACCAGCGCCAGCTATTGAGGCCCCGGCCGCAGGCGGGCAACCGCGCGGAGAAGCACCGGCGGCGATGCAGCGCCGAGCGGCAGCAGCATTGCGCAGAGAGCCCAGCGCCGGTGGTCAAGCAGCAGCACCGGCAGCAGCCCGTCCATCAATTCGGGCCGCACAACCCGATGCAGGTGCTCCGCGCCAGCAAGCTGCGAGTGGAGAAGCAGCTGGGAATGGATCAGATGCGCTTCGCTCGATTCGTGAACGCCTTCAGCAGCGCAAGCGATAAGCGCTGACTTCTAGACTTGCCGCCGTGACTTGATTGCGGCGGCGAGCGTGCCCTCGTCGAGATAGTCCAATTCGCCACCAACAGGCACGCCTTGTGCGAGACGTGTCACGGTCACGTCCGCATCTTCTAGCGCATCCAGCAGGTAGTGCGCGGTGGATTGACCCTCGACGGTGACATTGAGAGCCAGAATGATCTCTGTCACGGCCGGCTCGTGGGCGCGCTCGATCAGTTTTCCGATGTTCAGCTGCTCGGGACCGACACCATCCAGCGGCGACAAGTGACCGCCAAGGACATGGAACAAGCCTTTCACGACGCCGGCTCTTTCCAAGGCCCAGAGATCAGCGATCTCCTCGACAACGACTATTGTTGATTGGTCGCGGCGAGGATCTGAGCAGATCGTGCAAGGCGCAACCGTATCAATATTCCCGCATTGCGGACATTCGATGAGCTTCTCTGATGCAACACGCATCGCTTCGGCAAGAGGATTGAGCAGGTCTTCGCGCCGCTTAAGCAAGGCGAGTGCGGCTTTCCTGGCCGAACGATGACCGAGGCCTGGCAATCGTCCTAACAGCTGGACGAGCCTCTCAATTTCAGGTCCACCAATCTTATTCGTGCTCATGCTGTCCCGAGCCTCTGGCGCAGCGAATCAATATGCCCTACCGGATAGCCCGTTTCTGGTGGTTTGAAAACGATGCTTAAACGATGCTTAACTGGCGCTCTTGACGGCACCCGCCCCGATCAACGTCGCAATGTCATCACCTGAGAACCCTGCCTCGGCAAGAATCTCTTCGGTCTGCTCACCGAGCTGCGGCGGATGACTTCTCACCGTCTGAGCGGGCGTCTTTGAAAACTGGAGCGGTGCCGACGGTGTTTTCAGGCGGCCTTCGGTTGGGTGCTCATAGGTCTGAAAGAAACCCAGTGCTTTGAGATGCTCGTCGTTCTCGAGATCCTCAATCCGATTGACACGCTCCGATGGTACATCCGCTGCCGCCAGCAGCTCCTCCCACTCGGCCGTCGACTTTTGCGGCACGATCTCAGAGATCATCGCGTACATTTCTGCGTTTTGGCTGGCACGCAACTTCGCATCATGGCAGCGCGGGTCGTCAAGCATGTCCACTCTGCCAGCCGCCTTGAAGAAACTCTGCCACTGCTTGTTGTTGTAAGGCAGCACGACCATGAAGCCGTCTGCCGTCCGGTGGGGTCTGCGATGTTCAACCAGGACACGGTTGTAGCCCATCGGGCCTAACGGCGGGTCAAATACGGCTCCGGCCATGTGCTCGGCAAGATTAAACGCTGCGATGCTCTCGAACATTGGCACTTCGACTGCTTGCCCTTGACCGGTTTTTTCGCGGTGAAACAAAGCGCTCGTGATGGCGGCGACGGCGTGCAAGCCCGAAACCTTGTCTGCCATAACCATCGGTGCGAATTCCGGTGCTTCACCACCACGCTTGGTCGGCAAATCTGCAATACCCGACATGCCTTGGATAACATCGTCATAGGCCGGGCGTTCGGCATAGGGCCCATCCGATCGAAACCCCCAAGCAGAGCAATAGACGATGCTGGGGTTGGCAGCGCTGACATCTTCATAAGACAGGCCGAGCTTTTGAATCGCTTGAGGCCTGAGGGAGTGCACAAACACATCTACGGTTTTGCACAATCG
>JBCDBQ010000178.1:0-12254 GCA_039183375.1 Pseudomonadota bacterium | reverse complement strand
CGAACCAGCCTTTCGCAGTGCGAGGCGGCCATCAATGTCTTTCGTCATGGTCTCAGCTGACGGCGCAGTCGTGTACCACAGCCTGTGCAGTTCACCGTCGGACGTTGCCTCTTTCAGGTCATCGGCATGGGCGTGCTCCAATGGTGCTATCGTTACGATCTCACCTTTGAGCGTGGCGTCTTCCGGCCAGGGCATGTTCGATCTCCAATGGTCAACTGACAGGTCTCGGACTCGGACCCGGGATTTGGCTCCGTGAACGCAACCCTTACTACTCTCAGACTTCGCCGAGAACTGCAATCGGATCTATGCTTGGTTGCGTGCCGCGATAAAAGCAGCGACCGTCCGATCGATATCGGCCGTTGTTGTGGCATGCGAGCAAACACTGATCCGGATGACGGGCTCACCATGCCACATGCTGCCGCCGCACCAGCACTCTCCTGAGGCTTGCAGGTTCTGCAAAGTGGATTGTGTCTCAGTGTGGGAGGCGCAGGATACGATGACCTGGTTAAGGACAACGTCGTTGAGAACGTTGAATCCATGTGAGGCAAGTTTGTCGGCGATGTCTCTGGCGTGGGCGCAGAGGCGATCGACAAGCTCACCTACGCCGGATCGGCCCATCGTAATCAAGGTCGCCCAGAGCTCAATCCCGCGCGCCCGTCTGGACATGTCCGCGGTATAGAGCATGCTGTCGCGTTCCTCGCTCCACTGTAGATAGGCGCCCTCGGCATGCAGAGCTGACACCACGGCCTTGCGGTCCCGGCAAAAAATGATCCCGGAGTCGTAGGGAGCGTTCAGCGTTTTGTGGGCGTCGACTGACCACGAGTCGGCCATCTCTATTCCCTCGCACAAGTGCCGCTGATTGGGAGATGCCGCCGCCCAGAGACCGAACGCGCCGTCAACATGGACCCAGGCGCCGGCTTCCTTGGCCTTGGTGCACAGCGCCCGAAGATTATCGAAGGAGCCACTGTTGACGTTGCCGGCAGCGAGAATGAGGATCGAGCTGGCATCAAGCTGTGGAAGCGATTCAGGATTCATACGGCCCTGATCATCGCAAGGGACCTTGTGGACTCTGTCAGAGCCCAGACCAAGAAATGATAGTGAGCGAAAAACTGCACCGTGTGCCTGCTCGCCAAGGATGACTTTGATCTCCGGTGCGCCGAACAACCCGGCAGACGCAACATCCCATCCTTGTCTCTCGAGGCAGGCATTGCGGGCCGTGGCGAGACCGCAAGATAGTGACATTGACGTGCCGCCGACAAAGCCGGCTGCTGTTCCTTTCGGTAAGCCGAGAAGATCAACTAGCCAGCTCTCAGATACTTGCTCCAGTTGCGCTGCAATGGGTGACATGACGAAAAGTGCTGCGTTCTGGTCCCAAGCGTCGGCTAACCAGCGTGCAGCGAGCGCCGGCGGGTGCGTGCCGCCGTTGACAAAACCAAAGTATCGTCCGCCTGTCGTCGGAACTGTAGCGGGGCCGCCCACGCTATGCAGTCGCTCCAGCATTTCTGACGGAGCAATGCCGTCGTCTGGCAGAGCATGATCAAAGGCAGCAAGATTGGCCAGGGCCTCCGCGTCCGGGAACGCTCTTTGTTCGCTGGCGGCCTGGACGTAAGCCCTCGCGTAGCCTTGTGCCTGCTGCAGAAGCTCCTGAGTTTCCGGGTCTGTCATTTATCCTTGGGTCTCCAAATATCCTTAAGCTGCCGCCCTTGAGGCGTCTTCGAGAGCCTCTGTCATCCGCGCGAGACCGGCATCGAGCTCGGTTATTGGTAATAGTCCGAAGCCTAGTCGAAAAACGCGGTTGTCCTCGCCAAACCAGGAGCCGGGTGCAACGCGCACCCCTTTGCTCTCAAGCGACTTATAGAACCTAGCTGTGGTTGCTTTGTCGAACAACTCTGGCCGCAGGCGAATGCAGCACAAAGCGCCGGCATCTGGTGCGATCCAATCGACGAACTGCCGGCGATTGGCGACCCAGTTCTCCGTTCGCTCAAATCCATCTTGGAGGCGTTGCTTGCGCGCTGCGAATATGGCGTCGATCTGGTCGAACACACGTAGCGCCATTGCTTCGTCCAAAGTGGAATTCGAAATGACCGTGTTGAACTTGCCCAGGATCAATTGTTCACGCAGAGCTTGATCCTGAGTTATGGCCCATCCGATGCGCAGACCGGGAGCACCGTGACACTTGGAAAGCGATGCTATGGACACGATGCGGGGATGCAGGCTTGCTGCTGACGGGGCAGGTGTGTTTTGGCCGTACACAGCTTCACGGTAGGTCTCATCGACAATCAAGTATGATTGAGGACTGATCCGTGTCATCTGCTCGGCGATCTGCTGCAGTGTCTCCGGTGATATCGCGACGCCTGACGGGTTTTGCGGCGTTGCTAGGCTGATCATCCGGGTTGTGGGTGTCATCTCAGATGAAACGTCTTCCGGGGTCAGTTTGTAACCTGCATCGAACGTTAAGCGGATTGTCCTGATGCGGGCCCGCACCGACTCCAGTGTGCTGCGCGTGTTTGGGAACAACGGAGTCGTCGTGATGACTTCATCGCCAGGCTCGCAGGTGCAGAACGCGGCGAGGAACAACGCGTGCATTCCACCAATAGTAATGACAACATCTTCCGCACTGACCCCGTTGGCTGTTGCAATGGCCTGGCGCAGGTCGAGGTCGCCCTGAGTTGTCCCGTATTGAAGCTTCAGCGCATCGCCAGAGCTGGCATCCTGCAACGATGTCAGTTCGCTCAAGATGAGATCTGGACCGACGCTCTCGGCGAGGTCAAAGTCTGGCGTCTCTTCTGTGAGAGACATGATGTCATTGGGTTGGAAGCGTCCGCGTCGTGTTGTGTCGTGTTGTGTCATTGTTTTTCGCCGCTCTCATACAGTCATTCATCGCGCAAGCTGGAGTAATTATGAGCTAGATAACAGATACAGATTATTGATTTTGTATGGAGTACAGTTATAGTTTCTGTTATCTGTTATCAAAACGAGATCTGTTACAGGGATTGAGTGAGCGCTCATGCAGACCAAGTATGAAGAGGTGGCGGATTTCGTCGTCAGTCTTGTTGATTGCGGCACCCTGCGGATGGGGATGAGGGCGCCGTCTCTGCGCAGGATTGCGCGGGACCGTAAGGCAAGCATGTCAACCGTGCTGCATGCCTATCGCCTGCTTGAAGATCGCGGTGTTTTAGAAGCGCGGCCGAAATCCGGCTTCTACATTGCCAGTCATGGTCGGGTCAGTATGGCCTCGCCCAAGACATCGCAACCACCTAAACGTCCGTCGTCGGTTACGATTACCGGTCATGTGACCGAGCTCTTAGAGCAGGCCGCCAATCCGGAGCTGGTGCCGCTGGGCTGTGCTATTCCGAGTGCCGATTTGTTGGCCGCCGGACGCCTCGACAAGTTCATGGCGCGGGCGGCCCGGGCGCGCGGTAGCGAGTTCAATATTTACACGGAGCCACGCGGGCTGCTGTCGCTGCGGGAGGAAATCTGCCGTCGTGTGATTCGCTGGGGGCAAGCTCTGTCGCCGGATGATGTTCTCTTGACGATCGGATGTACGGAGGCTTTGTCGTTGTCTCTGCAGGCCTTAACACGTCGCGGCGATACCGTTGCAATCGAGTCTCCGACTTACTTCGGGATACTCCAGGTGCTGGAAGCCCTGGGCCTCAAGGCTTTGGAGTTGCCGACCAGTCCGGAGCATGGCATCGAACCGGCCGCGCTCGAAGAGGCGTTGAAGTCTCGACGGGTCAGTGCTTGCCTGTTTTCTTCGAGCTTTAACAACCCGCTCGGGCATGCGATGCCGGATGAGCAGAAGCGTCAAATTCTGGATATTCTGGCGCGTCACGACGTTCCTCTTATCGAGGACGACATCTATGGTGACATTTACTTTGGGCCAGAGCGGCCAAAGCCGTTTATGGCAATTGGCTCGGATGCAGAGATTATCTATTGCAATTCATTCTCGAAAACCATTGCGCCTGGATACCGGGTCGGGTGGATTATCGCGCGCAAGCGTATGTCGGAAATCCTGGCCCAGAAGTTTGCCCAAACACTGTGTGGCCCGGCCTTGCCTCAAGCAGCCTTGGCGGAGTTCCTGGAATGCGGGGGGTATGACAATCACTTGAGGCGTATTCGGCGTGTCTTTGCCGATCATATTGACCGGATGACGCGTGCGATTGACCGTCACTTTCCAAGCGGGACTCGTGTGACGCGTCCTGCTGGCGGTTTTGTTTTGTGGTTGGAACTTCCCGAGAGTTGCGACAGCCGTGCTTTATTTCGGGCGGCTTTGGCAGAGGGGATCTGTATTGCGCCGGGCGATATGTTCTCGGCCAGTGACCGCTACAAGCACTGTATTCGCCTGAGCTGCGGTGAGGACTGGAGTGATCGCATCGCGCGGAGCATTGAAACGCTCGGTGCGTTGACGCGCTCACTCAGCTAGTAACGGCCGATCAGCCTTATCCGATCCAGAAGCCATCTTCCCACTGGGTGACGTGCCCTGTCGACGGAGATGGGAAGTGCGCAGTGCACATCAACGTTGACGTGTCACAGAAACGACCAAAGATCTCACGGCGCGAACGCCCGGCCTGTGCTGAATCGTAATCGGAAAACATGCCGATCTCCGGGTAGCGGGTCTGGATTGGTGAGTGCACCATGTCACCCGTAATAAGCGCATCGTGTCCTGACTGGCCAACCAGGACGGAGAAATGATCGATTGTGTGACCGGGCGATGGGATGAGCTGAACGTGGTCGTTGAGGCAGTGGTTACTATGTACTGTTTCCACCATCTTGGCATCGACAATCGGTAGAACTGACTCAGTGATCCACGGACAGCTCTCCGGATCAGTGCGGTTTCTTTCAGTCCAGAACTGGAGTTCGCGGTCGGAGAAAACATACTTGGCATTGGGGAATGTTGGAACCCAGCGGCCATTGTCGAGCCGGGTGTTCCAGCCAACGTGGTCCGTGTGAAGGTGGGTGCACATCACAAAATCAATGTCTTCAAATGTTAGACCGGTGGCACGGAAATTCTTTTCGTAACTATCGAGCTTCATTTGGTGCCACATCGCACGCACCGGCAAATGCTTGTGATTGCCGACACAACTGTCGATGAGAATCGTATGGTGCTCGGTTTTGACGATGTAGCTTTGAATGCAGAGTATCACCTGACCTGTCGCGGGATCGATGAAGTTTGGTTCGAGCCAGGATCGGTGTTCGTCCAGCAACTCTTCCGTCAGATCGGGAAAGAACTGGAAGGTCGGAAAAAGCGGCTCCTGTTGCTCGACAATCTGTTGAATTGTGATGTTGCCCAATTCAATCGTGTTGACCATGACTCGTCTCGCTGTATCTGCGCTCGCTTGTTGGCGCCTTGCTTGGATCAATAATGCCAGAGTAGCATCTGGTTGGTGCAATTCCCTAATGGTCCGCAGGTTCCCATCGGAATGTAGGCGTCGATAAGTTTTAAAGGGGCATATCGTGCGGCGATATCATATCCCTGCTTGCTGCTGTCAGCGCGACATTTCAGAATTGAATTGGCGCATCGCTATGCAAACTGATTGGCTTTCTTGCGCGCTGTTCGAGAATTGATTTTGGGGAGGCGCCTACGTGTCCGTGAATAGACGTTTGGCTATCGGTGTGGATATAGGTGGCACCTTCACTGATGTCGTCGTGGTCGACAACGAAAACCAGTCAATCCATTCCGCCAAGGTTCTGACGACGCCGGACCAGCCCGAACGCGCGGTTTTGAATGCCGTCGATGAGATGCTGGGCAGGACTTCGGCACCGGCTGAGGCCATCAGTACCATCGTGCACGGCACAACACTCGCAACCAATGCTATCATTGAGAGAAAGGGCGCACGTATTCTCCTTTTGACTACACGCGGGTTTCGCGATGCTTTGGAGACGAGGACGGAGCTGCGCTATGATCTCTACGATCTCTTTATTCAGTTTCCAGAGCCGTTGGTGCCCCGGCGCCGACGCTTGGGGGTGACAGAACGAACAACCTATGATGGCGCGGTTCTGACAGAGCTGGATAAGGCAGATCTCGAAGAGGCACTGAACTCTTCCGAAGCCAAAGGTGTTGAGGCGGTTGCGGTATGCTTTCTGCACAGTTACGCCAATCCTGCCAATGAGAACGCAGCGCGCGAGGCTATCCAGTCTATCAACCCTGAATTGCCGATTACGCTGTCTTCGGACGTCCTGCCGGAAATTGGCGAGTATGGCCGCGTATCAACGACGGTGGCCAACGCCTACGTACAGCCCTTGATCGACCGCTACTTGGGAGCGCTAGTTGATGCTCTCGATGCGAAAGGATCTTCTGGTGCCTTTTTCGTTATGGGATCGAATGCCGGTACTTTGAGTCTCGATGTAGCCCGGCAGTATCCTGTCCGGCTCGTCGAGTCTGGTCCGGCGGCTGGTGTTTCGATTGCTGCTCACTACGCGCGAACTCTCGATACGTCCCACCTGTTGTCATTCGACATGGGTGGAACGACGGCAAAGATCTCATTGATCACAAACTTCGAGCCGACACGGACAACAGATCTCGAAGTCGCGCGGGTCAAACGATTTCAGAAAGGAAGCGGGCTGCTGCTCAAAGCGCCGGCCGTTGACCTGATCGAGATTGGTGCCGGAGGTGGCAGTATTGCAGCCGTCGACGACTTGGGACTGATTACGGTCGGGCCCGAAAGTGCCGGCTCTGCTCCCGGCCCGGCCTGCTACGGACATGGTGGCGCTAAGGCGACTGTGACAGATGCTGACGTTGTTCTGGGCTTGCTCAATCCCGACTACTTCCTCGGCGGCAAGATGAAACTCGACCGGGAGAAGTCCATTGCAGCGGTGAAGTCGGATGTCGCGCAGCCACTGAATGATACGGCTGAAAGAGCGGCCGCAAATATCTTTGAAGTGGTCAACGATAACATGGCCAACGCTGCTGCTGTTTATTCGGCGGAGCAGGGTATCGATCTTCGCCAATATGAGTTGTTGGCATTCGGAGGGGCGGCGCCGGCGCACGCTTGGGATGTGGCGCGCCGCCTTGGCATCGGCAAGGTGAGAATACCGTTTGCGGCCGGCGTGCTATCGGCGCTGGGTTGTCTCACGTCACCGATGTCATTCGACTTTGTCTTCGGCTACATGCGCGAGCTCGATCATATTGAGTGGCAACATGTCAATGATCGCTACGGTGAGCTTGAATCACAGGGTCGCAAACAACTCAAGGATGCCGGTGTCGAGGACGGAGTTACGGTCGTGTTGTCGGCGGACATGCGCTATTACGGTCAGCGCTACGAAGTCACCGTGCCGTTGTCACGGTCGGACCTGAGTGCAGCAGGCGCAGCGAATATCCAGGCGCAATTCTACAAGGCCTATCGGGACTATTACGGTCGCGAAATCGCAGACGTGCCAATAGAGACTGTGAGTTGGCGCATGAACGTCTCTGGCCCTCGACCTGATCTTGATATCAGCTGGTCAGGACGTGACAGCACAGTCGGAGAAGTCAGACAGAAGTCCGAACGAACCGTAGTGTTCCCAGGCATCACAGACCCTGTGACCTGCGCCGTTTATGAGCGCGCGGAACTTCCGGTTGGTGCGAAGATCAGCGGACCGGCAATTATTGAGGATCAAGAGTCGACGACGGTTGTGCCGCCGAAGGCAAGTCTGGAAGTTGATCGTGAGCGCATGCTCGTGCTCGATATCAGGGAGGTATTGTCATGAGTGATGCAAACCGGATCGACCCCGTAACGTTGACGATGCAGTGGAATAAGCTCATCACGATCGTTGATGAAGCCCAGGCGACGCTGCTTAGAACGGCATTTTCGCGCATCGTGACTGATGCTTGGGATTTCAGCTGCGCGTTATTCGACACAAAGGGGCGGATGATCGCCCAAGGGCGTCATGGGTTGCCGCAGTTCACGGGCTGTATGTCTTTCGCTGTGCCTGATTTCCTCGCGGCATTCCCGCCAGAGACGCTGCAACCGGGTGATAGCTTGATCACAACGGACCCCTGGATCGGAGCCAGCCAGATCAATGACGTCTTCTTTCTGACGCCGATATTCCGCGATGGGAAGATTGTGGCCTACGCCATGAACGTATCGCATTCGCCGGATGTCGGAGGGCGACTGCTATCGGCTGATTCAAAGGAAGTTTTTGAAGAAGGCTTTCGTTTGCCGGTAATCAAGCTGTATCAGGCGGGAGAGCCAAACAACGATTTGTTTCGCATCATCAAAATGAATGTGCGTGTGCCTGACATTGTTATTGGAGACCTTGAGGCTCAGTTGGCCGCTAACGTGATAACCGAGCGGCGCGTGCTGGAGTTTATGGATGCGAACCGGTTGGACAGCCTCGACGAACTGTTCGAGGAAATTTGGTCGCGGTCCGATCAGGCGATGGCACAGGCCATAACAGCCATGCCGGATGGCACCTACACTGGTGAAGTCGATACAGATGGTTTTGACACGCCGCTTAAGTTGCGCTGTGCGATTACCATTGCGGGGGAGCGGCTGCACGTAGATTGCACCGGCTCGTCCCCTCAGGATGTGTTTGGTATCAATACGACTTGGCGTTGGTCGTTTGCGGAGATCGCCTTTGGATGTGTCACGGTTGCGAGGCCGGCTTCGCCTGTGAATGGCGCGACGCTCAAACGGATCGATTACACTGTGCCCGACGGCACGGTGATCAACGCAACATTTCCGTCGGCGCTGGGTGGGCGTGCGTTGGTGTCAATGTATTTGCCGAGCCTGATTATTCGAACTCTTGGACAAGCATTACCCGATAAGACCAACGCCGAAACTGGCGCTCCACCGCATCTGTCCGCTTACATGGGGACTGGTAACAGTGGCCGCCGCTTCGTGGATATCATGTTTGCCAATGGCGGCCTCGGCGCGCGGCCATCGATGGATGGTGTTTCATCTCTCGGGTTTCCATCGAATATTTCGGGCGTGCCGGTCGAAGTGACTGAGAATGAGAAACCGTTGATATTTCTTCATAAGGAATTGGCGACTGACTCTGGCGGAGCTGGCAAGTTCCGCGGAGGGCTTGGTCACGCCTTGGCTGTGAAATCCACCTCGGATGATGTTATGACCTTTGCGATGCGTATGGACCGTACCGAGCATCCGACGGTCGGTGTTGCAGGTGGCCTGAGCGGTGCCAAGTCGCAAATCGCGATCAATGGTGAGCCGGTGCATCCCAAAAAGACGCGTGAAGTCAAGAGAGATGACGTCTTTGCCATTCAATGTGCGGGTGGCGCTGGACACGGCCAACCCAAAGATCGTGAAGCTGATGCGATCGAAGCGGATCTGCTTGATGGATACATTTCACAAGAGGCTGCCATGCGAGACTATGGTTGGAAGAAGTAAGTCTGGCTCGCACTCGATCGATCTTATTTGGTTTCAGATGGCCTCGTGTTAACTGGGTTATCGTATCAATTTGCCATTGTCCGAAATGAAAGCTCGCTGACGAGCCAGTAGCTTGCATGGTCGCGCATAGTCGGGAAAAGACGGCGAGCCGGCCGTGAAGCTCAACGTCTCCACATCTTGAAACGTGATAGATTTTTTCTATCTCTACTCCTGCAGCTGACTGGATGCGGGAGAGCCATGCCAAGCTTGAGACAACTCGAATATCTACTCGCCGTCGACGAGCAACGGCACTTCCGAAGGGCCGCGGCCAAGATTGGTGTCAGTCAGCCGACGTTAAGTGCCCAGCTGAGTACACTTGAGCAGACACTTGGTGCGCAGCTTGTTGAGCGTAGCCGGTCCCGTGTGTTGCTCACGCCGGTTGGTGAAGAGATCGCAGACATTGCACGTCGGATTGTTCGCGACGTGCAGGAAATTCGCGATGTCGCAACGCACAAGCTTGGTGAGCCGGGGGGGACGATCCGGTTGGGTTTGCCGCCAACGGTTGGGCCTTACCTTCTGCCACGCGTTATACCGCGCATTCATAGGGCGTATCCGGACCTGCAACTCTACGTCCGCGAAGATGTGCCGATGAATCTGCCTGATGGACTGGATGTCGGGAAGTATGATGTCATCATCACACCGCTTCCTGTCAGAGCTGAAGGCTTGGAGGCCGTTCCTCTGTTCCGCGAGCCACTCTATCTCGTCGTGCCGTCCGATAGTGATCTCAGCCAGCGCGATCATATTGAGCGCAGGGAACTCAAGGGGCGCTCGATCCTCACACTTGAAGCTGGTCACCATTTGCGTGAGCAGGTCGAAACGTTGTGTGAGGAATTTGGTGCGCACTTGCGCACCGAGTACGAGGGCACGAGCCTCGATACTGTGCGCCAGATGGTCGGGATGGGGATGGGGTTTTCATTCCTACCCGGACTTTACGTGCATACAACTCTTAATCGGGACAGTGGTGTTAAGGCGATCGACCTGCGAGGCCGGGCGCTCTATCGCACGATTGGGTTACTATGGCGCGATACCTCTGCGCGAAAGCCAGAGTTTGAACAGTTGGCGCAGCACATTCGGGACACCGTCAAAAGAAGCTTCTCCCAATTCTCGATCTTGTCGGGTTGATCCTTGTTGTTATCGGTCGTGGAATTGATGCGATCTGGATCTCACACGTGGCGGGGCGATTGATAAAAACTATCAAAGAAACAATAAATGCGATCTGGCGCCATCCACTAGGCGTTTCCACCTACGAGTAGTCGAACGAGGAGGAGTGGCGGAAACACCGCCGAGTAGCCGCGGTGTCCTGAGTGAGCATCGAGTACATGTGAGCACAGGAATCTGGAATGAGACCGACGCGGAGCCATCGATAACTCTTCAGACCCTTCAGCCGGTTTTTCCTGCTTGAGGATTAGCAGATCGGAGATCTGGTTCGCTCAGTTTTGTTCGACCCGGTGTCGAATAAAGTCTGGGCACGTGCTTGTTTGGTTGCGGCAGCGCGGTGGAGGTCTGCCGTTATTTTTGTCTGGTGGTCTTGAAGCCTTTGGGGGCGCTGAATGATTGCGAATATACTGCTCATCGTGGCTGGCTTTGGATTGCTGGTTTTCGGCGGAGAATTGCTGGTACGCGGCGCAGTAAGTCTGGCTGAGCGGCTGAAGGTTTCCGCCTTTGTGATCGGCGCAGTTGTTATTGGCTTCGGCTCATCGACACCCGAGTTAGTGACCAGCATCGAGGCAGCGCTCATTGGTGCGCCCGGTATTGCTATCGGGAACATTGTCGGCTCCAACATCATCAACATTCTTGTGGTTTTAGGCATTGCTGGCGTTATCGCACCGATCGCGTTGTCGGGTGACCATGTCAGAATAGACACGATCATCGTGTGCGCTTTGACGGCGGCATTTGTCGGCCTTTGCACGGCGTTCCAACTGACGCCTCTGATCGGCGCCGTGTTGCTCATCGCTTTGGCCGTTTACCTCACCTACTCCGTTCGCAGGGAGATGTACTCGACAGGTCAGGGCGGCGTTGTCGAAGCCGAGGCGCTTGATGTTTCCATGCCATCGCAGTCGCTCCCATTCGCTCTCGGAGCTTTGGTCATCGGTTTTGGGCTTCTGGTGTTAGGTGGGCACTTCGTCGTCTCATCGGCTGTTGTGCTGGCGAAGGCGATCGGCGTTAGCGAGACCATCATTGGATTGACCGTCGTAGCGTTCGGTACGTCTCTGCCGGAGATCGTGACCGCTGTCATAGCTGCCGTGCGCCGTCATGCCGATGTAGCGCTCGGCAATGTGCTGGGCTCCTGTGTATTTAACCTGCTGGCCATCGCTGGCGTGCTGTCTCTCATCTCGCCAATCAATGTACCGCAAGCCATCCTTCAGTTTGATAATCTGATCATGCTGGCAGCAGCATCGCTTCTTCTGTTGGCCGTTGTAGCCTTTCGCCAAATTGGCAGGCCGCTTGGCGTGATCTTTCTGGGGGGCTATGCAGCTTATCTTGCTGCTATCTGGCCTTGAGGTTCGGCGACTATACATTGCACGCCAGGATCTCCGAGCGCGAAACCAGTCTGCGTCGAAGCTGCATGAGTGGACTGATTCGATACCGTTGCTATGTCAGCGGCTTGGAGTTCGTCGTGGACATGGTGCAGTCTTGCGGTTCGCGCTTGGCTCCGATGCGGACTGGATAAGTCGAAATGGATAAACTTGATGCCATGTTGGCATTCACCAAAGTCGTCGCACACGGCAGTTACGCCGAGGCCGGGCGACAGTTGGGGCTGACCCGTTCAGCTGTCAGCAAGGGCGTAATCGAGCTTGAACAAATACTGGGCGCGCGATTGTTGGACCGGACAACGCGGAAGGTTAATCCGACCGAGGCAGGACTCGCATACTATGAGCGATGTCTCAT